>QBMC01000265.1 GCA_003242035.1 Nodosilinea foveolarum
ACAACAATGGCAACGCTCTGAACAATTGCCTAAGTGGGATATTACCATTGTTCCTGTATAGTCGGTACTTTATTTGTTTGCGGCTCCCTAAGCTAGCGTAAACAACAGCGAACCCATCAGAACTCGAATGCCTTGAGCGATAGAGGGGCGATCACTCTGAGCCGTAAATACAGCTCGCATCCGCAATAGCTGAATCAACAGCACACCCGAAAGCAGCGCCTCCTCAAAGTCCAGCCCTTTCACCAAATGTCCCACGATAGAAACCGATAGCAGCACTACCATTAGCAGCCAAGCCAGTCGCTTTCGACGCAGCAAATTGCCCGCTAAGCTCAAAAACATAAAGCCGGTTACGGCAGAAAATAGGCGACCGCTCGCCCGCAGCTCGAAGGGCAAAAAAGTCTCTAGCCAAACCAACCGATCCGGCAGGGCAGGTGTTACTGCCGAGAGTAAGTTCACAATCCCCGCTAGCGCCGTGAGTCCCACAGCCGTCCATAGCCCAGTTTTTAAGCGTTTCGGATAGGTTGAAGAAAGCGTAGATGCTATGAGCTTCACAAATAGAAAGTCTCTATCCTTATACCGCGATATGACAGATTCTAATGGGTAGCTTTCAGGCTGTTTTTGCAGTTATTCTGGGCGAGAACGACGCGCTTGGAAGTTTGCAGCAGACTCTTGAAACAGAAAGAGAATTAGCGCGATCGCAAACGGCAATAAATAGTAGATTATCCGATACGCCAACAAAGCAGCCAGTACCGCATCCCCTAGCACCTTGCCATCTAACAACAAAATAACCACCGTTTCAAACACGCCCGCCCCACCGGGGACGCTGCTGATTACACCCGCACCCATCGCCAGCAAATAGATGTTCAAAAAGCTGAAGTAGCCAATATCACCCAGCGGAATTAGGGTGTACAGCACCGCCGCCGCCATGCCCCAATCCAAGCTAGAAACGGTGATTTAGAGATTAGTTAAGAAGAGATTTTTCAGGCAACAGACCAAGTAACAGTATACTCATAGCGGATTAGTCTGGCATTTAATAGCAACACATCCGTCACGAAGCAGACAAGTCCACAGCCTCCAGCTCTTCCATTTTCACATCATCCACCCCAAAGCTATCTACTATTTGCTTCAAAGTAGCCGCGAGCGGCACCGCGACCACCGCGCCTAACACGCCACCTGTCTGAATCCCCACCAAGATTGAAATCAGCACCCACACCGGGTTAAGCCCCACTGCATCGCCTAAAATGCGAGGCGTCAGCACATTATCAATAATCTGATCGGTCACGACGCAGGCTAAAAGCACATCCAGGCCCAGCCACGGATCGCTGGTGCCCACGGCCAAACTTACCAGCGCCATCGCCAGCCAGTCGCCAAAGGGAAACAGCACCGACAGCCCAATAAAGAGGCCAAATACCAACCAAAAAGGAACGCTGAGCAACAGAAAAATTAATGACAGTGTGCCTCCCATGATTGTTGCAACAACAGCCTGTCCAAAGAAGTAACTTTTGAACTGTGAACCTAGTGCCGTGCTTACCTGCTGGCCCAAATTGTTCGGTAACCACTTGAACAATCCCTGCCAAAAGGACTTTCCATACAGCAGGAGATAAAGCGTTAACACCGCTGTTAGCAGCACGTCTAAAAGCTTATCGGCAAAACCCATCAGAAAATCTAGCAGTTGACCGGGTAGTAGCTTCAGCTCTACTGGAAGTAGATTGGCTAGCTGGACAGATAACCCGCTAACGTCAATGTTTTTAGACGCCTGGAGCTTGTCTATTTCGCTATCTATCACCTCAAGTTTTTTGGTGCCAGAAGCCAGCCAGTTAGGGAGTTGAGTGGCCAAGTCGGTGACCTGATCTAGGAGGATAGGCGCGATCGCAAACACCCCCAAACCCACCACGCCCAGCGTCATCAGCACAATAACGGCAACGCTAACCCCACGATTAGGCGCTATCCGCTCCACCGCATCCACTAAATAGTCCAGTAAAAAAGCCAGCAGCGTAGCCACCACAAAAACGCTCAGCAGATGCTGAAAATAATGAACGCCCTGAAGCAACAGCCAAACATTAAACAAAGTCAGCGGCACCGCCACCTCCCACACCAACCACTTTGGCAACTTATCTATCCATCCCGTCATCAGCGCGCCTTATTGTCATCGGCTACTATATTGGGTCAGACAGATTAAAAGAAACAACTGCCGAAAGGACAAAATCTGCTTTGAAAGGTTAGGAAATTTATAAACAGCGCTATTATTTTTCCTGACGTTTCATAGCAGAACAAGTGCATAGCGGAACAAGTGCCAGAATATACTTCTGCTTAGTTCCGTAAGGGTATTTACAAAGAAGTCAGCTATTCTATTGAAGAATCGTTGATGTGCCTCCTATTGCCTATGGCCGAGCAATTTTTTGAGCGACCTATTCTTAACTCACCTTACGAGTACCCAGCGCTTCACTGGGAGCTGGATGAGGAGGGTCAGCCGACCAATCAGCTAGTCGAATCTAGGCGTCCGTCTAAGTTTTTGACGCCGATTCCGAAGCCGAAAAAGCGGCGAAAGGCTCAGGACGATGTGCAGCAGGCGCTGCCGCTTTTTGATACGGAAGGAATTTCTGACGAGTCGCAGGCTTACGATCTCTCGCTGTTTATTAACAGTGTGCGAGAGAAGGTGAACGCTTGGCGAAATCTGAGCGATCCGGCTGATTGGAAGGTAACGCCTGAGACGGCGCGGCTGCTTCAGCATTGGCGGCAGCACAAGTTTCAGTCGCTGCGGCCTTTCTTTTGTCAGGTGGAGGCGGCGGAAACGGCGATTTGGCTGGCGGAGGTTGCGCCTAAAGGAAAGTCGTTTTTAGCGCATATTGCGAGCGTGAATGAGGAGGCCAATCCAGAGCTAGTGCGGACTGCGCTGAAGCTGGCGACGGGTGCGGGCAAGACGACGGTGATGGCGATGCTGATCGCTTGGCAGACGGTAAATGCAGTGCGCCATCCGCAGAGTAATCGCTTTACGCGGGGCTTTTTGCTGGTGACACCGGGGATTACGATCCGCGATCGCCTCCGAGTCCTTCAGCCCAACGACCCCGACAGCTACTATGCCAGCCGCGAACTGCTGCCCAGCGACATGCTGCCCGACTTGCAAAAAGCCAAAATTGTGATTACGAACTATCACGCCTTTAAGCGGCGCGAGCGGATGCAGATTGCTTCAGGCACACGGAAGCTAGTGCAGGGGCGCGGGCCAGAGCTGAATACGCTAGAAACTGAGGGGCAGATGCTTCAGCGGGTGATGCCGGAGCTGATGGGCATGAAGAATGTGCTGGTGATTAATGACGAGGCGCATCACTGCTATCGCGAAAAGCCAGATACGGATGATGTATCTAGCCTGAAAGGAGACGATAAAAACGAAGCCAAGCAAAATAATGAAGCCGCGCGGCTTTGGATCTCGGGGATTGAGGTTGTGAAGCGTAAGCTGGGGGTGCAGCGGGTGTATGACCTTTCGGCGACGCCTTTTTTCTTGCGCGGATCGGGCTATGCGGAGGGGACGCTGTTTCCCTGGACGGTAAGTGATTTTTCGCTGATGGATGCGATTGAGTGCGGCATCGTAAAGCTGCCTCGGGTACCGGTAGCAGACAACGTGCCGGGTGGGGAAATGCCGAAGTTTCGCAACCTGTGGGAGCACATTGGTAAAAAGATGCCGAAAAAGGGACGGGGGAAGGCGAAGGCGCTAGACCCGCTGAGTTTACCGGCTGAGCTGCAAACGGCGCTGAATGCACTGTACGGCCACTATGAGAAAACGTTTGAAATGTGGCAGGCGCAGCAAATTGATGTGCCGCCTGTATTTATCGTGGTGTGTAATAACACCTCTACTTCTAAGCTGGTGTACGACTATATTTCTGGCTTTGTGCAGACTGATGACGATGGCAGAGAGACGCCTCACGAAGGCCGACTGGCGCTGTTTCGCAATACCGATACGTTTGGTAACGCAGGGCAAACGCATACTCAATCGAGTAGCACTTGAATGAGGAAATTGTTGTTCCA
>QBMC01000266.1 GCA_003242035.1 Nodosilinea foveolarum
CTAACAAAACGCTACCTATTGAGTATCCTGCCTTTTAGAGTATGCGTTTGCCCTGGTAAAACGCTAGTCCTAATTGAACAGCATCAACACCGTGGAGATCAGCCAATTGATAGATATCAATTAACAGCAAATCCATCAATCTGAGGGACGCAAAAACTTTCTGAGTTTGGCACATTTTACATAGCGGGGCAATTACGTTCGCGTAGTCAACTGTTAGTAATTTGTGTAGGAGAATTTAAAAGTCCGTTATGAGAAAAATATTAGGATCGCTACTGCTAGGTGGCACACTGTTGTTTGGAGTAGCTGCCTGCGACAGTGCAAGAACAAGCGCTGACGCCCCTTCAGACGTCAGTGGGGAAGTTGAAGACCCCGCCAAGGTTGATGAAACCTTAGCGGATGCAAATAGCGAAGTTCGACAAGACCAGCTCAACTCGGACATTAGAGCGCGAGAACAGCGCAACGATGTGATGGGCGATCAGGGCGAGAGAGCAAACTCGGACATTGAAAGCGAAGTTCGCGCTAAGCTTGAGGCAAATATTCCTCGCAGCAAGTTGACCATCGAAGCGAATGATGGCGCTGTCAAGATTGCAGGTACGGTTCCGAGCGATCGCGAATACGAAACAATTGAACCACTCGCCAAAGAAATTTTAGGCGTAGATTCTGTGAGCATGGACGTTGAAGTTGTGCCACCAGAATCTTAGATAGAAGCATCTCCAGTTCAAACATTTCAACTCATTCAAGCAGTAAGAAAAAGGAAAATACAAATGGCTGTTCAGACCACAACTAATCAATATCGCCGCGTAGTAGGCGTATTTCGCACCCGCGTCGCTGCCGAGCGAGCAATTGACGATCTTAAAGCTGCAGACGTCGATATGGAGCGCGTTTCTGTCGTTGCCAAAGACGCTGACCAAGTCGCTGGCGTAGAGACGGGCATTGATAAGGAAGAAAGCGGCAACCACGCAGATGATGGGGCGGCAACCGGCGCGCTGACGGGCGGTACTATTGGTGGCATTGGTGGCTTGCTAGTTGGACTAGGCATACTCGCGATCCCAGGAGTCGGGCCGATCTTATTAGCAGGCGCTGAAGCAACGGCTATTGCCACTACACTAGCAGGCGGTGCCATTGGCGCAGCAGCGGGCGGTCTACTAGGCGCACTGGTAGGACTTGGTATTCCTGAAGACCGAGCGCGCGTTTACAACGACCGCGTGGTCGCAGGCCATTACCTAGTAATGGTTAACAGCAATGGCGTAGATGTCGAACGCGCCGAGGCTATCTTGAGAAGACACAACGCAGAAGAGGTCGAAGTCTATGGCTCGCCTGGTTCAGCGTTAGACAACCCAGATAATATCAAACTCTACCAAGAGCGGCTGAAAGTTCACAAAGAGCGCGTTAGAGCTGGTGAAGTTTCGATTGGCAAGCGAGTAGAAACTGAGACAGCGCAGGTCTCCGTTCCCGTTGATAAACAGAGTGTGGTGGTAGAACGCACGGCTCCGACCGCAGCGACGGCGGTAACGCCTACCGCAGATGCTTTTCAATCAGGTGAAGTCGCTAACGTAGACATATACGAAGAAAACGCTAAGGTTCGCAAAGAAGCGTTTGTCCGCGAGGAAGTCAATATCCACAAAGAGACCCAGGAAAACGTCGTCAGCAAAGAGGCCACCGTCCGACGCGAAGAGCTAGACGTAGATACGGATGGCACAACTGAAGTAGTCAGACGATAGGCAGTATTCTGATTCCTTGAGAGTTCAAGCCGTTTGCGAAAAGCTGACGATGGTCTGTCTGTCTAAAGCGATCTACCTGTTTGAAGCGGTCTTCCTTACCCAAGGGAGGCCGCTTTTTCTATTTCGTATCGGTTGTTAACCCAAGTAATTCATCGGATCGACTGGCTCGCCGTTACGACGCACTTCAAAATGCAGGTGAGGCCCAGTAGACAGACCCGTTGAGCCAATAGCCGCGATCGCATCCCCTTTTTTCGCCGTCTCCCCCTCACTCACATTCAGCCGACTCGCATGGCCATACAGCGTCGTCATGCCGCCCCCATGATCCAAAATCACCGCATTGCCATAACCCCCATACCAGCCCGAGAAAATCACAATGCCCGTCTCAGCCGCCTGAATCGGTGTTCCGGTATCCGCCCCAAAATCGGTTCCCGCATGAAAGCGGCTGTAGCCTAGCACCGGGTGAAACCGACTGCCAAACTGACTCGTAATCGGCCCTTGGCTGGGGTACATCATCTTGCCCGAAACCCGAGCCGCCCTCAGCGCCTCTTCTCTCGCCATCTTGGAGTCTGCCGCCTGAGCCGCCGCTACCTTCTCTAAAATCAGTTCGGTAATGTTGTCAGAATCTTGATCGAGGCGACTAATCGCCGCTGCCAGAGCGCCTTTATTCTCTTTGAGCCGCGCAGTGGTCACCGATTGCTGCTGAAGCTGTTCTGTATATTGCTGGCGACTAGCTAATAGCTGCTGCCGAAGCAGTGAAATAGAGTTCTTTTGCTGCTCTACCCCTTCTTGCTGAGCCAAAATCTGCGTAGACTTATCTTCTAGCTCAACTAGCATGACCCGATCTGCCTGATAAACCTGCTTCAGCCGATAGCGCCGGTCTAAAAAGTCGTTGAGATTCTGACTTTGCAGCAGCAGCGCCCAGCCCTGCGAACCCTGTTGCCTTTGCATAAACTGCAATCGCCCCACAACTGCTGTTCGACCAGATTCGTAGTCCAGTCGGTTGCGCTCTAAATCCTTTTCTAGTTGCTTAAGCTGCTCTTGCGCCTCACTCAACTGATATTCTGTATCGGAGATCCAGGCATCTGTGCCCTGAATGGTTTTGGACAGATTGCGCATTTGGGTCTTAGACTGTTCCTCAGCCTTTTGGTAGCGATCGCGCGTCTCACTTTGTCGCTTAATCTCTTGGTCAACCTGCTGCCGCTGCTGCTTCAGTTCCTCTACAGACTGTGCGCTAGCAGGCAAATCATAGAGCGGCGTAAATCCACTGGAGACTAGCCAGAAGATGAGGGCGATCGCCAGTCCATATCCAACATATTGCTGCCAGCGGCGACGATGCAAAATCATATGTAAGACCTATTTTGTCTGATCTTGATTCTTTTACCCAGTGACCTTCTGCTCAAACCCTCATCAACTCAGTGTCAGGGCAGCCACACCAAAACCGAAAATCAGGGCGCCAAACATTCTGGTAGAAACCCGGTTGAAGCGAGCTAACTTTTCAGAAGTGAGCCGATTGCGCAGATACATTACCCCCGAGACTAGCACCAGCCACCACAGCATTGAGCCAGTAAACACACCAAATACAAGGGTTACAGAAGCGATACGCTGCGTTTGCGTAATACCTAGACCCGCAAAAATAGCAATAAACGAAAATATCGTAGTTGGATTGGTCAAAGTCAGCGCAAACATAGAAGTATAGGCACCCGTGACCGTTAGCCCAGGAGTAAGACTGGCAGACTCTACAACGGCTTGGGAGGGGATATCTGAACAATCAAAAAAGGTTTTCAATCCCAAATAGCAGAGAAATAACCCGCCTAAAATTTGTAAGTAAAATGACTGCGCCAGTAGCAAGTCTGAAACGGTACTGAGACCAAACGCCGCTACAGTGCCATAGAAGCCATCAGCCGTTGCCACGCCCAGACCAGAAATCAATCCTAGCCAGCGTCCCCTCGCGATTGTGCGACGGATGCACAACAAGGCCATTGGCCCGATAGGAGCCGCGATCGCCAATCCCATCAAAATCCCTTTCGCCAAAATCAAAAGCAGTTCCATCACGTCCTCCAGTAAATAATTTCTCTCAGCACAACTTCTCAGCACAGTCCAGGCTGTTGGCACATACTTAGCGCCACATCCAACCTCCTCCTTTCCAAGGGGGATTGAGGGGAATCGCTAAGTTTCAAGCTCCAGACGATCCCCTAGCCCCTTAAAAAGCAGGGTTGTTTCGCGTTTTCCAGAGAAAAAGCAGAATATAAGCAGTTGTTTCTG
>QBMC01000267.1 GCA_003242035.1 Nodosilinea foveolarum
ACAAGTTGCCCGATGCTCCTTCTTTAATTCCTCTAGCTACGACCTGAATCCTTACGGATAGATTTCAAAACTTCGCAGGCGATCGCTCTTGCCAAAGGCGGAGGCACCGCATTACCTATCTGCCGCGCCCCGTGCCACTTACGCTCATCAAATTTGAACCAGTCCGGAAATCCAGAAAGGCGAGCCATCTCGCGCACGGTTAGGCATCGGTCATAGCGGTAGTGGATGGGGCGCGGTGCGGTATGTGCGCCGCGCTGTCTGTCGGTGCCAGCTCGCAGGGTAGGCGCAACGGCGTCTGCCTTCAGCCGATGAAAGCGAGAAACGGGTTCGCGATCGCCTGGGGCAGTGACCGCAAATCGCGCTCTTACTTCCGGTGAATGATCGGTCGTGTGACTATCTGTAAACAGCCAAGCTTGGTGCTCTCTGCCGTAGCAACGCTGCATTTCCTGCGCTGTTTGATAACGCATCGTTTTGGCATATTCAGAGAGAAGCGCCTGGTCGCCTGCTGCACTCCAAAGCTCTCCGTTTTTGATAGAGCGCTGCGCCATCCAGTCTTCGGCATCTGGAATATCGTTAAGCGCGTCGGCGGCGGTGACGAAGCGCCCTAGCTCGTCTGGATGCGTGGGCTTGGGGTAGCGCAGCGCTGGCATATCCGCTCGACTGCCGAGCAGAAACAGCCGCTCTCGGTGCTGTGGAACGCCGTAGTTTTTGGCGTTGAGTACCCGCCAGTCTGGGAGGTGGTAGCCCAGCGCTTTGAACTGAGCGATCGCCTGCTCTAGAACTGGCCGACAGTGCGTTTGAGTCAGCCCTTTGACGTTTTCTAAAACAAAGAACTTGGGCTGAAGCGCTGCCGTCAGCCGGACGAACTCACTGAGGAGCGAGCTGCGCGGGTCGGTATGCGATCGCTCTCCACCGATAGAAAATGCTTGGCAAGGTGGCCCACCAATCAGGATATCGACAGGGTGTTCGTGAAGATGACAATTAATATTCGCAGCGGTGGCCGCCTCTACGGGTTGGTTGAGCGTGACCCACATGGGGAAGTTGCGTTTGTGGGTGATGGCGTGGATGCGATCGCTTTCAATGGCGACGGGAATATCACAGCCAGCCTGCTCGAAGCCGAGGTCTAGTCCGCCTGCGCCTGCAAATAGAGAAACGACTATGGGGCGAGTCAAAACGGCACCTTCAGATTTTCGTAAACGGCATTTTTAATCTCTTCGGATGGCTTCCACGGGCCTTGCTTTCCAGGACAGTCAACGGCATCAAGCAGAACTTTCACTTCTCCGAGCTGCCAGCCAACTGGCCCGCCGAACCAAACTGACTGACTTTCTGAGACGTTGCCAAGAAATTGCGAGATCGCGATGATGCCGGGGCGCTGCTCGGTGAGTTCTGGCAGATGGCAATCGGGAAAGCGCTGGCGAATCCAGTCCTCGCCGGTGAAGTCGTAGCCGCGTCCCGCGTGAATCGCCAGCCAGCCTTGAGGCTTTACGCAAAGCAGGTTTCGGGTGCGATTTTCGATGTCTTTGCCGAGGTGAGCGATCGCATAGGGCCAGGGCCGATGCAGCGTAATGGCGTACTCAAACTCAAGGAAATCATCCACAGGTGGAATAGTCCGTGGACTGGGTTTTGTCGGAGGTGGTGAGGTTTGCATAATGGGTAGCGTTTTGGTTTGAGTGAATAGTACAAATGGTTTTGGATAGCTGATCGCGCTATGGGGGCTTAAGCGCGTAGCTGATCAGATGGTCTCGTAGGGCGATAAATAAGCCGACTTCTAGGAGCAAGTTGGCGATTTGTTCAGCGGCGTCTGACTGGCGAAGCTGCTGCTTTTGCACTTCCGTGGAATAGTCCGTGGCGTCAGTCATCGCAGGCTGCTCCGGTTGAGGAACTGGGTGTATTGAGCATCAAACAGCAGCTTGACGGTGCCGGTTGGCCCGTTGCGATGCTTGGTAAGAATGACTTCAGCAATCCCTTTGTCTGGCGTGTCGGGGTCGTAGTACTCTTCGCGGTAGAGCATCAGAATGAGGTCTGCATCCTGCTCGATGCAGCCGGAGTCACGCAGGTCGCTCATCATCGGACGTTTGTTGGTGCGCGATTCTACGCCTCGACTGAGCTGCGAGAGCAGGATGATTGGAATCTCTAGCTCTTTGGCCAGTCCTTTGAGCGCTCGGGTGATGCCAGCGAGTTCCTCTACGCGGTTGTTGCCTTCGCCTTCCATGAGCTGCAAGTAGTCAATGATGACGGTGCCGAGGTCGCCCTTCTCCGACTTCAGTTTGCGGGCTTTGCTGGCAATCTCGTTGACGCGAATCAGCGCTGGGCTGTCGTCGATAAAAATGGGGAGCTGACTGAGCTGATCGAGCGCGTGGCCTAGTGGCTCCCATTCGTGCGCAGCCAATCTGCCGGTGCGCAGTCTGCCGGATTCAATTTTGGTCAGGGGCGAAATCATGCGATGCAGTAGCTGCTTTTTGCCCATCTCTAGTGAGCAAATGAGAATCGGGCGGTTTTGCGCAACCGCTGAATTAGTCGCAATGCCGCAAATTAGAGCGGTTTTCCCCATCGCCGGTCTGCCAGCGGCCACAATCAAGTCTGTGGGCTGGAATCCTTGGGTCATGGCATCTAGGTCGTAGTATCCGCTCGCTAAGCCGGGCTGAACTAAGCCTTGCGATCGCGCTTCGATATCGGAAAAGGCATCGCTAGCAATGTCCGCCAGCGACATCACTTTGCTGGTGTGCGTCTGCTGACTGATGGCAAATACGCTTTGCTCTGCGGCGGCTAGTACCTCAAGGAGCGGTTGAGCCGTGTTCATGGCCGTCCGTTCGATCTCTCGCCCAGACTCGGCCAGTCGTCGCCGGGTGTACTTGTCTGCGACTAGCTTTGCGTATTCTTCTAGGTTGGCGGTGCTAATGCAGCGATCAAGGAATTGGACGAGGGCGGACTGTCCGCCTGCCTGCTTAAGGCTACTGCTGTCTTTAAGCGCGTTGGCGACTGTCATGAGGTCTATGGCCTTACTTGCCTTTCTGAGGGCAAGAACGGCGGCGTAGACGACTCTGTGTGAGTGAATGTAGAAGGCGCGTGGGTCTGGAAGGATGGATTCGATGCGGGCGATCGCATCTCCATCTAGCAGGAGTCCGCCGATAATGACTTCTTCTGCCTCAATATTTTGGGGCGGGAGCAGAAGGGATGCGTCTTCGCGAAAGATGGGGACGGTGTTAAGCATGGGCGGCTACCTCCTGGAATAGCCTAGATTTGGCGTAGCGATCTCGGACTTCAGGTGGCGGCGGCGCGCAGTCGATTTGGTCTTGTGCCGAGGAATCAAATACGGGATAGAGCGGCCTATTCTGCGGATCGTCTGACGGCAGAAAAGTCTGCGAGCTGCCTTCCGTCGCTTTTTGTTCTAGCGCCTGCTCCCAAAAGCTGCTGCCAGTGCTCTTGGTGAATAGAAAACGGTGACAGTGCGGAATGCCGATAGGGTTGGCTCGCTTTCTGGCTAGGAAGAGCCGACAGCCTTCACGAAATGCTTCTACGCCTTTTTGGTTGAAGTTGCTGTCTACCAGCAGCCTGAAAGCTTCATAGGCTTCAACGCGACTACCGGGTTCTGAGTTGTTCAGGGCGCAGACGGTGTTGCAGTACCAAGTCCAAGTGCCTTCGCACTGCTGCTGTTGTTCTACTGTGAGTCCTTCTAGGGCGATCGCGCTGCGCTGTTCTGCGGTTAATTTATTTTTTCGCTTCGCACGGGCGGCGGAACTTTTACCCTTTTGAGCGCTGCCTGATTTTTTCGCCTGTTGATCAGGAAGAGGCGATCGCTGATTGTCAGCCTCTTTCGATTGAGATTGTTTTGAAGAATCGGACGCATCCCCCCCTCGGGGCAGGGTTGTTTCACGTTAACGAGAGTAAAACTTCTCTGGGTTGGTTGGCAAAGA
>QBMC01000268.1 GCA_003242035.1 Nodosilinea foveolarum
CGCCCCCGCCAGTGCCGAGGCCCCACGCCGCCCGAACCATCGATCATCGCCGCCAAGTCATGCGTTCTTAGCGCCACCTTTTCGGCTTCGAGCGGCACACCAGACCACTCGCACACCGCCCGACAAAGCACATCGTGAGCCTCGTCAAAAAGAACAATGCGATCGCTCGCTTCCCAGTCTCCAACTCGATCCAGCCACTGCTGATAAACCAGATCTGCCAACTGCTCAACCCGCTCAGACGACATCAAGTTCATAAACATCTGCTTCCGATGCCGATGCACCGCGCCGTCTGTCCCCTGAACGCCGCCTTCTCCCAGCAGCGTTTTCTGCAGGCGCTTAGGCGCGGCTCCCTTACGAGCAAATTTCTCCACATCGTAAAAAACCTTAGCCGCCGCCTCACCCCTCAGTCAAATCGTTTTCTCCAGCAGCAGCCGAGTTTGAAAGAGGTCAGATTGATGGCGATCGCACTCTTTTGAAATAAACTCGTAACCATCTCGCACAAAAAACGCCAACGCACTATCTAAACCCGACGCTTGAGGAATTTTTGGCATGAGAAACACTCAGTAACACTTTCCATCAAACGTTAAGTTGTTGGATTAACGCTGCCATCTGCCTATCGCGGGAGTCTTGCTAGCTTAAGAGGAGTATTAGCTCCAATCTTCACCCTTTTTAATCCAGGTAGGCGTAAAAATAGTTTCCTGCTGATGAATCTCTCGGGTTTTAGCAAACAGCTCATCCTCCGTCAGCCCCCACTTTGCCATCGTCTTATCCAAATCACTTTGAATATCTCTCGCCCCCAAAAAGCCGTCATAGCGAATGCGCAGCCGAGCCAACTCCGCCATATTCGTCGAACTCACATCGCCCGCCATAATGCTATTAAGCATGTCTCGATCTTTCTTGTACTGCGGATGAAGATATTCTGTATTGCTCTGAGCGTCTGCCATATTTAGAATCTACTGCAAAAGAGAGAATTATCAGAAATTAAACGACTGCCCTTAGGAACAAAGTGCATCCGCATGATGTCGAATATGGTCGCCCATAAATGTAGAAATAAAATAGTAGCTGTGATCGTAACCTGGCTGTCGTCTCAGTTGCAGAGCTTGCCCAGACTCCTGGCAAGCCGCCGCGAACACCTCCGGCAAAAGCTGCCCGTCCGCTAAAAACTGATCGCCCTCTCCCTGATCAATCAAAATTGGCCCGACCGTACCCTTCGCTTGCTTTACCAGCTCAGTGGCATCGTAAGCAGCCCAAGCCGATTGATTTGCGCCCAGGTAGCCAGCAAACGCCTTCTTCCCCCAGTCGCACTGAGCGGGAGCCGCAATCGGTGCGAAAGCAGAAATAGACGCATACTTATCAGGATTCTTCAGCCCGCAAATCAGCGCACCGTGCCCGCCCATAGAATGACCGAAGATTCCGGCACGATCAGAAATCTCAAACTCGCCGCGCACTAAAGTTGGCAACTCATCCACAACGTAGTCGTACATTTGATAATGTTTGGCCCAAGGCTGCTCAGTCGCGTTCACATAAAAGCCTGCGCCCGAGCCAAAATCCCAGTCGTTGTCGGCTCCCGGAATGTCAATCCCACGCGGACTCGTATCAGGAGCGACCAGCATCAGGCCATGCTCTGCCGCATACCGCTGTGCGCCGCCCTTTTCAACGAAGTTTTTCTCATTGCAAGTCAATCCAGCCAGATAATACAGCACAGGCACCAGGCCAGCTTCGGCCTGTGGAGGCACGTACACTGCAAAATTCATATCACAGTGACACGCCTCAGAACGGTGGCGATAGAACCGAGTTGTGCCGCCAAAACTTTTTGCTCGCGAAGTTTCTTTCAATGGGGTTCCTGGAGGTGGGGAGTTAATCGTACAGAACGACGCTGCGGATTGATTCGCCCCGATGCATTAAATCAAACGCGTCGTTAATTTTTTCTAGCGGCATCGTATGCGTAATCAGATCGTCAATGTTGATTTTCCCATCCATATACCAGTCCACAATCTTTGGCACGTCGGTGCGTCCTCTCGCCCCGCCAAATGCACTGCCTTTCCAGACGCGCCCGGTCACCAGTTGGAAAGGTCGTGTGCTAATTTCTGCGCCCGCCTCAGCGACGCCAATAATCGTACAGACGCCCCAACCTTTATGGCAGCATTCCAGCGCCTGCCGCATTACCTTTACATTGCCAATGCATTCAAAGGAATAATCCGCCCCGCCGTCAGTTAGCTCGACGAGATGATCGACAACATCACCTTCGATTTCTTTGGGATTGACGAAGTGTGTCATGCCGAACTTTTCAGCGATCGCCCGCTTATCCGCATTAATATCCACCCCCACAATCTTATTCGCGCCTACCATCTTCGCGCCCTGAATCACATTCAGCCCAATCCCCCCCAGGCCAAACACCACCACATTCGCCCCGGCTTCCACCTTGGCGGTAAAAATCACCGCCCCGATCCCCGTCGTCACCCCACAGCCGATATAGCAAACTTTGTCAAACGGCGCATCCGAGCGAATTTTTGCCAGCGAAATCTCTGGCACCACCGTATAGTTCGCAAACGTCGAAGTGCCCATGTAGTGATACAGCGGCTTCCCCTGGAACGAAAACCGGCTCGTCCCATCCGGCATCAGCCCCTTACCCTGCGTCGCGCGCACCGCCTGACACAAATTCGTCTTTTGGCTCAGACAATAAGCACACTGCCGACACTCCGCCGTATACAGCGGAATCACATGGTCACCGGGCTTCAGGCTCTTTACGTCCGGCCCTACCTCACGCACAATCCCCGCGCCCTCATGCCCCAAAATGGACGGAAAAATTCCCTCTGAGTCCTTTCCAGAGAGCGTGTAGGCGTCGGTATGGCAAATCCCGGTCGCTTTGATTTCGACTAGCACCTCGCCCGCTTTTGGCCCCTCTAGCTGCACCGTTTCAAGGCTTAAAGGCTGATTAGCTTCAAAGGCAACAGCCGCTTTCACATCCATAGGGATTCACTCAATTTCGACTCGACTATTATCGAGCAGAATCGCCAGAGTGCTGTCCTCTTGAGACATAAATCTAAGGTGCTGTTGTGAAGATACCTATCGAAGTTCAGGAAAAGACTGATGTTATTGGGTATTGAGCAATAACATCAGTCTTTTCTCAAACTTTTTTCAATAGTTTTAAGACTTCTATAAACCGCAGACTCTCTGTTTTAGCCAGTGCGATCGCGCTTACAGCAATAGCCTGTACCGCCAATCCACAAAGTGCCGCAACTCAAGAACGGTCTACTAGCTCAGAATCTTCCCCAGAAGACATGGACGAAAACCAGGGGACTTCAACAGCCGAATCTAGCCCCGGTGGTGCTGTTCCCTCTAGCCCCAGCGAGCTGATAGAAATGATCGGAGATCGCTGCGATCTATCCCTAGAAGTTGATTACCGCTCTCAAACCCTTGCCTCGCCCGATGGAACTATCCGCGTGGAGGCACAAGGCACGCTACGCCAATCCGCCGACCCCGAATATACAGCCGACTCAGACAACGCCAACTGCGTTGACAGACCACTCCAAACACTCAATCGCCAAATCACCATAGATAAACCAGAGGGCAAAGAGCGCATCGTAAGAGACGACTACGATCAGGGCTACGTTATTTTTCAGCCGCGCTCATTTTCAGCCGATTCAAGCTACCTAATTTCAGAGATAACCGTTGGCTATAGTGGCGGCGATGCGGCCACATACACCAGCATCATCGACATAGCAGCAAACAAAGAACTAGAGAATATCGTGCCATGCCGGTCTGAAGACATCGACGATACGCCGAACCAAAACCTCTTAGGATTTACGAATAATTCAGAGGTTGTTTTCGACTGTCTCTATAGAGCCTGTTTGGGATCTTTCGAGTAGAATTATAGATGGCAAATACGACGTA
>QBMC01000269.1 GCA_003242035.1 Nodosilinea foveolarum
GGCCTGCACTAACCGCCTTGCGCCACAGCAGGCCAGCAGCGCCCGGAGAAATTGGCAGGGAGAGATTGACCAGGGTTTCAGGTGCGGGCGGAGTAGAGGGATCTGTGGATGACGCGCAATTTTTCATAGAAGTTAGTTCCTAAGTCACTAGCTTCTACGATCGCCCGCGCTGCGATCATGGGTTGTGACCTGACACCTTGGCTCATAGAAACCTCACACAGCGATGGGCGACGATGAAGCGGGGGCGAGAGAATTATCCAGTCTGCTTTTACACGCCATGTAGAGCCTCTCTCTAGGGATAATGAGGACATCTATCTACCAGTCGTATTCTCCATAGGCTTGCTCGCTCCACTTGATAACACTGCGCGGCTCGGGCTTACCCGTATTCTGTCGAGGTGCGAAGTCTGCGTTATAGCTATCTAGCTCAGCTTCGTGATCGCTCATCCAGTCTTTGACCTTGCCCGGTTTGACCTTGGTGAGCTGGCGCAGCAGTGAACCCGTGATAGAGAATTGCTCGCTCAACTCTAGACCGGCATTGTATTCCTGTATAGCCTCAACTGAGCGGCGCAATTTTTCCTGATAGGCATCATGGCGGCGATCGCCATTTAGCTCAGCGTTGGGAACATCACGCCACTCGAACCCGGCTGTTTTGGCCTCAGCGGGTGTATCAATTAAAGGTTCGGCGGCTTTCGTTGCCGGTGGCGAATCAAAGCGTGGTGCGCCTAAGCTATCGCCTTCTAGCTGCTTCAATCTCATCTCTAACGCCTGACGTTTTCCGCGCTCGCTATCAAGCTGACGCTCTAACCTATCGGCTTGCTTAGCACGGGCAACAATGCGCTCTAAGCGGTCTGCATGGCTACCCTCACCCCATTGCTCAGCATCTGACACCATAGCGAGCAGTTGCTTATCTAGAGATAGGCTAGAGCGCTTCTCACTGAGCGGCTTTGCTGCCAGCGGCGCATCCTTCAGAACGCCGATATCTACCAAGCGCTTACCGTCAGCGCCAACACAGTAAAAATCTTCATAGTTGGCGGCTGTACCAGGGTTATCGTGCAAAAGCTGAAGTTCAGCAAATCGGCCTAAGCTTTGATCTTCGCGGCCATGAAGCCAATAGGAAACATTTACCCCGGCTGCTCGCAGATTCTTACAGCTCAGCTCCTTCTCACCGTGAGGGACTGGTACGATCTCACTGCCTTGGCGCTGATCGCCATAGACTCGTCTAACGGCACGATTCACAGTTTTGTTTTTACCTGAGTCGATGTCTTTCAACGCCCAAGATTTCATCTCCATCACATCGGGTTCGCGGCGCAGTCGGCTGAAGGCGTCAATAAAAGTGGCAGTATCGACTAGACAGAAAATTTCACCCGTAACGGACTTACCTCGTTTTTTTAGCCCGGTAGTGAACTCAAGTTTGTATTTTGTGATGGCTTTGAACTTGCCCGCTTGGAGCAGATCGGACGGGCGGCACTGCACAGCCATGATTAATCCTGCTGCCAGTTCGCGCCAATCCTCAGACTTCAGCGCCTGTTCGGTAGCATCGACGGCGGCGGTGGCATTGAACGCGGTGAGATTGTCGCGTTGCTTGGCTGTTTTGGCCTTGGTGCTAGCTGTCATCTGTGCGTAGTCTTCATCGGCTGCGAACAGATGACAGAGCGCTAGGTGCTGTCTTGTACCTTTGTACTCGCTCAGTAGGCTAGCGGGCGATGGGCACTCAGTAAAATAAGCCGATAGCGCCTTCCGATATGCGGTGATGTAGCTAGTTCGAGTGTTAGGATTCGAGTATTCCGACTCTAGCCAAGCGA
Organism: Nodosilinea foveolarum; assembly: GCA_003242035.1. Taxonomy (GTDB): domain Bacteria; phylum Cyanobacteriota; class Cyanobacteriia; order Phormidesmidales; family Phormidesmidaceae; genus Phormidesmis; species Phormidesmis foveolarum. The sequence goes on from QBMC01000269.1 coordinate 1,803, forward strand.
CTTCAGCTAGACATAAATTCTTCACTTTGGCCGGGTCGTCAGTCTGCACCAAGCGCAAAAGCAGATCGCAGATACGGCCCTGAATTTTGCCGTTACTTTTCCCGAGCTTGGCGTATGGGCGGAAGGTCTCGGCTGTGATGGGCTTAACGATGGTAGTCGGCATAGGGTGTTTGGTGGGTTGCTTTTCTTGTTCCTATTTTAGCGTTCTTGTTCCCTTACGTCAAGATAACCAGCAAACCAGATTACCAGATGTATAGGCACTTAGAAGCCCCATTAATAGACAGGGCTTAGGATTTGAGGCAGGTTTAACCTAACCGGGCGGATTGCCAAACTCAGCGGCTAGCGCGGCCTTGATAATGTCTGTCATCGTCGTACCGTTCATCTTTGCTTGAGCTGCCCACCAGCGGCGCTGACTTTCAGGCACCCTCACACATAGGTTTACTTCTTTGTCTGGTTTGTCGGTTGCGCTGCTATCTGGTTTGCTGGCTTGCTTAGCGGCTCGAACAGCGGCACCTAACATGCTGGGTTTATCTGGCTTGCTACTCATGACCTAATGCCTCTAGAACTTCACTGCCTAATTTTTCGTAATCTTGCCAAGCCAGCCGATCACCGCCTGTCAGGTCGCGGACTGGTTTGCCTGCAAGCGCGGCTTTACTGAACCCAATAGACCGGCGAATCATTGCCTCAAAGACAGGAAAGTCTGCCGCCTTCAGCTCAGCCTTTAGTTTCAATCCGTCCGTATTGGGCTTCGGTGGAACGATGGAAATGAGCGCCCGGTAGTTTGTCCCCTTCAAGTTTTCGGCAGTCTGAAGCATCGGATCTAGGCTGACTACATCAGGCAAGGTTGGCAAAATTAGTAAATCTGAAGCATCTGCCAGCTCTTTCAAGTCGTTTGAGTCTGGGTTTGCTGGCGTGTCGATAATCGCAAAATCGTAATCTGACAGAACCTTATAAGCGGCTTTTTCTGCCAGCACCTTAAACGGCAGATTGCCACGCTCAGACCATGCGATCGCCGTGCGGTTTTTATCGCAGTCCACCAGCAAAACCGAACCGTGAATGCTGAGGAAAGTTGCCAAGTGAATGGCCGTGGTTGACTTCGAGACACCGCCTTTGTAACTGGTAATCGTGGTGAGTTTCATTGTTCATCTGGCTATCTGGTTTGCTGGGTTTCTATGCAAAGCATATATCGCTGTCGCCCCATGCGCCTAAGTTTTAGATGCTATTAACCTGTTATCTGGCTATCTGGTTTGCTGGCAATCTTGTCAAGAACTTAGGCTCAAAACCGGGCACTCTTAGCCAAACAGCGAGCGGCAATGATGGAGCATCCCGAGTACCAAGACTTCTTAGATCTGATGAGCTTTTAGGAGGTTTACTGCTCACCTGAGAGCGGCATTATTCAGGGCGATATCGGCGGCTATGTCGTGATAGGTTGCTGCGTTGCGATCGCGGTAATTGTGGCGGCGATAGTTCGCGGCAACAAAGAAAAACCTCACTAGCTGGCTGGCTGACTAACTAATGAGGTTGATTAGTCGATAGGAACGTTGGCTTAAATAATAGGCACGGCTGAGAAAGTTTTCTTTTTGCAAGCTGTGTTTTTACAGGCAAACTTGACTTTGCCCAAAGAGTTGACTTTCCCGTCATGGATACTCGTTGAGAACGCCCCACAACCGAGGCAAGCGGCTTTTCCCTCCAAGATGGTATTAGGCTGGGTGACGGCTGGTTTCGCGCTGGGTGACGATGGGTGACGATGGGTGACGGCTACTATCCCCCTTCTCAGGCTCCCCCTGTTGTACCTCTTGCGAGTGCGACGTTTCAGCGTTTATCCCCTTCAGAGTATCAACCGGGGGAAGGTCTGCTTTAACCGTCAAAACTCTGCTGTGGAAATAACCCGGTTGTGGGGGTTGGAACAGGTAGAGCTTATCCGAGTCAGCATGAGCAACCAAGCCAATATACTTCTGACCCGATGCCTTACGGCTTTCATATTCAGCCGTCACCCGGTCGATTTTGCTGCTTGCGAATGCACCTTTCAACTCCAGGGCTATTTCATTTGCAGAGATAGCTTGATAGGTTAGGGACTGAAAACCCGA
>QBMC01000026.1 GCA_003242035.1 Nodosilinea foveolarum
CCCCAAAGCCCAGCTCGCCGCCATTCGCGACCTATTGCGCACCACCCCCGGCGAATGGAGCGCCAAACAAATTGCCGTTCAGTTCAAGGGCAACGTTACGAAGAAGAAGTTGGATGCGATCGCTGAGAATTGCGATCGCCTCGAATGGTTCGGCCTGATTATGTCCGAAACTAAAGGCGACACTTCCTACTGGCACTATGCCGAAGCAACCCAAGTTGCCTAAAATAGAATCATCAGAACAGATTCAGACCATAAGGAAAATTTGATGAAAACGTTCGAAGTTATGGTAAATATTCCTGAAAATCGACAGATGATGATTGAGCTGCCTAAAGACATTGAATCAGGCGATTATCAGGTGGTTGTAGTGATGACACCCGCGAAGGATTCTGCGAATGATACCTTAGCTAGCGGCCATCAGCTCAATGAGTTGGCAGGACAGGTGAAATCTTTCTCAGGCGTAGATGCGGTTGCCTGGCAGCAGCAAGTGAGGAATGAGTGGGATGCTAGTTGACTACCTGCTAGACACCAACATCTTCATTCTGTTGTTTGATAACTGCTTAGCGGAGGAAGTTCCCGACGGAAACCTCAGCTACTCAGTGATTACAGAAATAGAGCTGCTATCTTTCGCAGGCTTAACTGAAGCAGATAAAAAACTCATTCAGCGTCACTTACGCCAGCTTCAGACAGTGCCGCTAGATCAAGCAGTGTGTGACAAAGCAATTCTGCTGCGTCGTCAATACCGGCTCAAAACGCCCGATGCAATCGTAGTTGCAAGTGCTTGGAAAATGAATGCCTGTTTGTTGACCAACGACCAAAGACTGATGAGTATCGATCAGGTAGAGACGCGTAGTCTAGAGGTTAAAGGAGCCTGACATTAAAAGCGATCGCCCGAATCGTCCGGCAAAGATTTAGCATAATAGATGCTCTTGTTCTTATGCACTTGCCTCAACGCGATCGCACCCACCCCTATGACTTCTAGCTCGGCTCCTATTCCCGTTAATAAAATTCGCTACAACGAGCAGGGATTAGTCCCTGCGATCGCTCAAGACTACTTAGACGGCACCGTGCTAATGATGGCCTGGATGAACGCCGAAGCCCTGCAAAAAACCATGGACACGGGCGAAGTTTGGTACTGGAGCCGGTCTCGCCAAGAGCTGTGGCACAAAGGCGCAACGTCGGGGCATCTGCAAAAAGTGCAGGGGCTACGCTACGACTGCGACAGCGACGCGCTGCTAGTGACGGTAGAGCAAATCGGCGATGTGGCCTGCCATACCGGAGAGCGCAGTTGTTTTCATCAGGTAGAAGGCGCGAATGGAACGCAGGTAAGTCCGCCGCCTGCCGATACGCTTTCACAGGTATTTAATACGATCGCCGACCGCAAGCAAAACCCGCAGCCTAATTCCTATACTAATAAGCTCTTTGAGGGCGGCGATAATAAAATTCTGCAAAAAATCGGTGAGGAAGCCGTTGAAGTGGTGATGGCTTGTAAGGACGACGAGCCGGACGAAATTGCCGGGGAAGTGGCGGATTTGCTCTATCACACGTTGGTGGCGATCGCCCATCACGATGTCGATCTAAGAGCGGTGTATCGTAAGCTGCAATCTAGACGGTGAGTGATGAGTGATGAGTGATTGCAAACTATTCGGAGTGAAGTCAGCATGGGCGCGAAAAAGTCGGCGAAGTCAGCGAGTAGTGAGAAGGATGGAGAGAACGAATGGGCAGCGGTGAAGAAGCGGGCAGCGGAATTGCGATCGCAGCTCCAAAAAGCCAGCTACGCCTACTACGTCCTCGACGCGCCCGACCTACCCGACTCCGTTTACGACCGGCTCTATCGCGAACTCCAAGACATTGAAACCGCCCACCCCGAACTGCTAACCCCCGATAGCCCCACCCAGCGAGTAGGCGAAAAGCCCGCCGAACAGTTCACGTCTATCCAGCACAACATTCCGCTCTACAGCCTGGAAAATGCCTTCAACATTGAAGAATATCGAGAGTGCCAAGGCCGCTGGCAGCGACTAGAACCCGATGTGGCAGAAGCGCCCGCCGTTACCGAGCTAAAAATTGACGGCAACGCGATCGCCCTCACCTACGAAAACGGTCTACTCACCCGTGGGGTAACCCGAGGCGACGGCATCGCCGGTGAAGACATTACGCCCAACGTCCGCACCATTCGAGCGATTCCCCTACGGCTACACATGCCAGAAAATCAAACGCCGCCCTCGGTGGTGGAAGTACGCGGCGAAGCATTTCTACCCCTAGATGTCTTTGCAGACATTAACCAAAAGCGCGAGGCCGAAGGGACAGCGCTATTTGCCAATCCGCGCAACGCCGCCGCCGGAACGCTCAGACAGCTAGACGCCAAAAAGGTAGCAGAGCGACGGCTAGACTTTTTCGCCTACACGCTGATCATGCCAGAGGGTTCAGGCGATGTGGAAACGCCAACCGATCAATGGTCGGCGCTAGAATGTTTGCAATCTCTAGGCTTTCGGGTAAATCCCAACCGTCAGCTCTGTGCGTCTGCCGATGAAGTGGCGAGCTATTACGACCAATGGGACGAGCAAAGGCGCGAGCTGTCGTATTTAACCGATGGCGTAGTGGTAAAGCTAAACAGCTTCGAGCTGCAAGATCGGCTGGGCTTTACGAACAAGTTTCCCAGATGGGCGATCGCGCTCAAATACCCCCCTGAAGAAGTCCCCACCATCCTCGAATCGGTCTCAGTCCAAGTCGGCCGCACCGGAGCCATCACGCCCGTCGCCGAACTTGCGCCCGTCCAGCTCGCAGGCACCACCGTCGCCAGAGCCACCCTGCACAATGCAGACCGTTTAGCCGAACTCGACCTGCATTTAGGCGATACGGTGATCGTCCGCAAAGCCGGAGAAATCATCCCCGAAGTCGTGCGCGTCATTAAAGATTTGCGACCCGACAATGCGCCCATCTACCGCCTGCCTAAAACCTGTCCGGTGTGCGGCCAGCCCGTCGTCAAACCTGAAGGAGAAGCCGTTACCCGCTGCGTCAATGGCTCTTGTCCCGCCATTTTGCAAGGGTCGATTATTCACTGGGCGCGGCGCGATGCGATGGATATTAGCGGACTGGGCGATCGCTGGGTACAGCAGTTAATAGAAAACGGCATGGTAAAGTCGGTCGCCGATTTGTACGATTTGACGCTGTCAGATTTGATGAAGCTAGAGCGCATGGGCGAGAAGCTAGCGACTAAGTTGGTGAATGCGATCGCCTTCTCAAAGCAGCGACCCTGGGCAAAAGTGCTTTATGGCCTGGGCATTCGGCTAGTAGGCAGTACGAACGCTCAGATATTGGCCGATAACTTTCGCTCGGTGGATAGGCTGGCCGAGACTGGAGGGGATGCGATCGCCCACATCTTCGGCATCGGCCCCGAAATCGCCTTCTCCGTCCGCCAATGGTTTCAAGTGCCTGCCAACCAGGAACTAATTGAACGACTGCGAGCAACAGGGCTTCAGCTAGAAGCGGCTGAAAAGTCAGAAAGTAGCCAGTCTCAGACTTTTACGGGCAAAAGCTTTGTCATCACTGGCACTCTGCCCACGCTAAAGCGCTCGGAGGCTAAAAGCATGATTGAAGCCGCTGGCGGTCGGGTCAGCGGGTCAGTAAGTTCTAAGACGGATTATGTGGTGGTGGGAGAGAAAGCAGGATCAAAGCAGGAAAAGGCAGCGGAACTCGGTGTTACTCAGTTGACGGAGGCGGCGCTGCTAGTGCTGCTGAAATAGAAATTCTACAAATCGGACAACGTCCATGTCACTGAGATGAATCGCGATCGTCCTGGGTGGCAATGTATGCGATCGCCGCGTTAGCCATCAGTCCAGAGCGGCTTTCGTTATGGCTTTCAGCATAGGCATCAATTCGGCTTAGAATTCTCTCTGGGATAGTCACGTTTATGCGTTTTGTCTTTCCAGATAATTTAGAAAGGTCCACGTCTACCAGCATCCATGCGAAGGCATCAGCAAAGTCAGAATTCTCTTTATGAGACTCAATAGAAAGAGACAGCGGAATATTCTCTCCATCTATTAAGAGTCCCTCTATATGGCATTCGATAGCTTCAGTAACGCCCGAAATAGCGTCATTAATAGATTCACCAGCGGAGAAACAACCGGGTAAATCAGGCACGGTTACTCCGTAGTCGCTGTCAGCATCTTTGTGAATGACGACTGGATATCGCATCAGGTTCTTCTCCTTACGGATCTTCTTACGCTAGAGGCCAATCCCAACCCGCTTGTCTAGCAATACTTCTCACAGTTCCCGTTGGCAAATCCTTCTTAGGATGAGGAACCGTTACACGGCCTGGTCTATGCGGGGCTTTAAATTGCTGATGACTCCCTTTCGTATGTACCAGACGCCAGCCTTCTGCTTTTAGTCTTGATATAATTTCTTTGCTAGTCATCTTTCGCTCCTATTGTACACACTATACACATAGACAGCAATGTAAATGCGTGTATTACGCGCCTGTATTGTCTGCGATCGCCGCCCATCGTTACCCACCGCAGAGTCAGACGCTTTTTATCAGCGCTAGCTACGCTTAATCCAAAAGTCGAACAGCGGCAAAGAGACTCGATATCCGAACTGCGGTCCATAGATCAGTCCCTTTTGTTCCAGGCTACTTAGAGCGCCCTGTAAGCTGCCGCCCCGAGAAAGATAGTGTTTTTTAATATAGGCATTAGACTGAGGGCGCTCGGTCGGGTCGAGAGAGAGACTTTCTAGCAGCTTCGCCTGAGTGGGCGGTAACAACAACAGGAGAGCTTCGAAAGTTACTTCAATATCTTTGACCAAAGCCAGCATACTGCTGTGAACATGATGATCCTGAATCACTTCCGCCGGGGTCTGAGTTGGGGTGATATGGCACACTACTTGAATGCGCTGAGCCAAGGCGATCGCATCTTTAATATGGCCTTGCACGTAGCTCAAAAACATTTCTAAGCTCCGACTATCCGGGTCAAAACTGAGTCCGGCGACGGCCATTTTGTTCACGATCCAGGACTGCATGACGCGATCGCTCAGCGGCCCCAGAAAAATAACCGGCAGGCCCATCGCCTCCATCCAGGGTTCTGAGACAATCGCAACGATCGCATAGCTCACCCGACTCTGCTGCTGAATCTCCTGCAAAAGTCGAGTCTCCCATTTTCGATGCCGATCCCAAGCGCGAATGTGGGCGAAATTATGAAAGACAACGACAACGCGACAATTCAAGGATTCTGCCAGGTGTTGAGGAAGAGCCAAAAGGCGCTCAAACAACGACCATTCCTTTCCAGGCGCGATTGATCCAACTAGACGATCAAGATCGAGCAGAGGTGGTTCTAACGTTGGGGACTGATCTAAAATCCACTGGCGAATTTTGGCGAATTCGTCCGGTTTGCTAAAGGCATTTCGAATCCCATCGCTCAGCAATCGAACAAACTGTCCGGCACTACGGCAGCGCAAACAGTCAACTTCCAAATGCCGCATACCCACTTGGTTAGCAGCCTCGCGAATCAACGTTCGTCGCCCAATACCCGGAACCCCAGTCACAATCAAGTCGCTGTCTTTTTTCAAAAGCACAGAGACCCGTTTTAGCTCAGCTTTACGCAGGTTGGTTGACGGCAAAGCAGAAGAACTTTTCATTTAAAGTGAGTCTACACTATTTTTTAGTGCTATAAGTATCTGTAGGTTTTGAATCGTATCATTAGTAACCCTATGACAATTTGGACTGTGGCTGCTTTGGTTATCGGGCTTGTTTTGTTAGTAGGTGGCGCGGAGGCTTTGGTCAAGAGCGCTTCTAAGCTAGCGGCTACAGCCGGTATTTCGCCGCTCGTGATTGGGTTAACGGTAGTCGCATTTGGGACGAGCGCCCCTGAACTGACTGTCAGCTTGCAGGCGAGCCTGTCGCAGCAGGCCGATATCGCCCTCGGCAACGTTGTCGGTAGCAACATCTGCAACGTGCTGTTAATCCTGGGGATCTCTGCCATGATTGCGCCATTGGTCGTGGCTCAGCAGCTCATACGGCTGGATGTGCCGATTATGATCGGCGTTTCAGCGTTGGTGATGCTCTTTGGTTGGGATGGGCAAATCGGTCGCTCAGACGGGGTGATTTTGTTTTTAGGCGGCATCGCCTACACCTTATTTTTGCTCTACCAAAGCCGTCGAGATAAAGATCCGGTGGTTCAAGCAGAATATGCTCAGTTCGAGCAGCGATCGCACTCCTCAAAAGAGACGGCGCTCAACGTTGGCCTATTAGTGGTTGGACTGGTGATGTTAATAGCCGGTTCGCAGTTGTTGATTCAGAGTGCCGTAACAATTGCAACGCTATTAGGGGTAAGTGAGCTAATGATTGGATTGACGGTCGTTGCGGTGGGCACATCGCTACCCGAGTTGGCTACGTCCGTTACGGCTAGCCTACGAGGAGAGAGCGATATTGCAGTGGGTAATGTGGTAGGCAGCAACATTTTCAACATATTGGTAGTACTTGGGCTTTCGGGCGCGGTTTCGCCCACAGGCACGGGGGTTTCACCGGCAGCGATCGCTTTTGATATCCCGGTGATGATAGCTGTAGCCGCGATGTGCCTTCCCATTTGCTTTACTGGCAACAAAATCTCTCGTAAAGAGGGCGCGCTGTTGTTCACTTACTACCTGCTATATGTAGGCTATCTAGCAACTAATATGATCAATCCTGGTTTATCTTGGCCTATCTGGATAGGCATTGTGCCGGTGGGATTGACGCTATTAACCCTATTGAGCTGGCGCACAGAGAAGAGTCCAGATCAGAGCATCACCTGAATCGTCACAACTGAGTTTTTGGACTCTGTAAAGCCTCAGCAAAATGACCGCTTTTAAGAACTAGAGGTATCGCGACTGGCGTTGCTGGCCTGAGCATAGAGATCATTCGTTGTTTTAGAGCTAATCATTAGTAATTAGGATAGCTGAGATGGAAAACTGGAATGCGCTGGTGGCAGGTGCAACGTTTGCTGCTGTCATTTTGGCCATCATGACTGAAAAGCTACATCTCACAGTAGCGGCTCTTTTAGGCTCATTGGTGCTGGTGTTTGTGCATATCATGACGCTCAGCGAGGCCATGGAATACATCGGCAACAGCTATTCTACGCTGGCTCTGTTTTTTGGGGTAATGGTGCTGGTGCGAGCCTTTGAGCCAACTCGAGTGTTTGACTACTTGGCGACGCAAATGGTGGTGATGTCAAAGGGGCAGGGCAAGCGGCTATTGCTGGGTATTGTTGCTATTACTACACCGATTTGTGCCGTGCTCCCTAACGCCACGACGGTCATGCTCCTAGCGCCGTTAATACCGCCAATTGCGGCAGAAATCGGTGTGGATTTTGTGCCCTTGTTGATTTTGATGGTGTTTGTTGCCAACAGTGCTGGCTTGCTGACGCTAGTAGGCGATCCGGCCACGTTTATTGTGGGCGATGCGATCAACATTAGCTTTTTGGACTATCTCGGTCGGCTAAGCTTGGCGGGTGGATGTGCGATCACCGCTATCTTATTGCTGTTGCCAATCTTGTTCTCCGATATCTGGCGCTGGCAAATCTCGGATCTTACTCAGCTACCGCATCCCAAAATTTATCGGCCTGACATCCTAATTTTGGGGGGTGTATTGATGGTGGCTGTGCTTGTTCTCTTTGTATTAGGAGAGAGCTTTCCCGCTCCCTTACCGCCGCCCGCAGTGGCGTTGATGGGTGCAGCCTTAGCCCTACTGATTGCCCACCAAAGCAAATTAGACACCGTTAACAACATTCTCAAAGATGTAGATTGGAGTACGCTGATCTTTTTCATGTGCACTTTTGTGCTGATTGGGGGCTTAGAAAAAACGGGAGTCATTAGCGAGTTATCGCAGCTAATGGCGATTCTGATTGGCGACAACATTTTGCTCGGGGCCATTGTTCTAATATTTGTTGTTGGGCTGCTATCGAGTTTTGTCCCCAACATTCCACTGGTGGTGGCCATGGTGCCGCTGCTCAAGCAGTATCTGGTCAGTATTGGTCTTATCGGCCCAGAATTTCTTAATCCCGATTTTGTGGGAGAATTTCCACCAGAGGTTTTGCCCTTGTTTTATGCCATGATGCTGGGCGCGACACTGGGCGGCAACGGCACCTTAGTGGGCGCTTCTTCTAACATCGTGGCCGCTGGCATCGCCGAACAACATGGTAAACGCATCTCATTTACCATGTTTTTAAAGTACGGTATGCCGACGATGGGTTTGCAGCTACTCGTTTCGGCTGGATATATTTTTCTGCGGTTCTAAAAAATCTTTAAAGCCAACTAGCAGGGTTGATTGAGACGGTCAGCAGCAAACCGATCCCTGACCCGTTGGCCTATGATAGCTGTGTAAAAACTCAGTGTGATGACTCATCCATGCGCGTTGGTGATTCTCCTTTTATTCGAGAGCAGCCCAAAAGACAATTGGGCCAGCGGCGTAAAGGGCAGTTTAAACAGAGGATGCGACGGAGCCTTGGGCTAGGGTTGGTTCAGCTCGCGATCGCCCTTTCCCCCCAAGCCATCCGGCCCAGCCCCGCCGCCGAAACCATTACCTTTTCCTTTGGAGCTATCGAACGCTCCCTCTCGGTAAAGTCGCTGGAGATTTACGTTGAAGAAGGCCGCGTTACGGCAGAACTCGCCCCCTATATTCGCTACGCCGAAAATTTTGACCCGGCCCTACCCGAGCAAATTCGCGGGCTGCTCTCGCAAAGAGTCGATGCCGATGTGACTACGGTGGCTCAGTTTGCCTATACGCCTCAGGGCGAATACGTCCTCGATCAGGCCGGTGAGGTGTTTCGCACCGGGGCCAGACTGCCGGGAGGTAAAGGGCTGCGGGCTGCGGCGATTCTTTCAGCGGCGGACGAAGCCAACGGGCTGACCCTACTCAACGTGCTAGAACGATTTCCGACGCCCATGCTCAGGGTGAATATTCGTCAGGGATTAGCGATCGCCCGCCAAGCCACCGACGCGGTCAACCAGTCCAGGCAAGCACTCGACTTTGTCTCCGAAATCTCTTTTGAGTCGGCAACGGTGCCCTTTCCACTCGGCACTTCTGCCGCCGAGCTAAACGATTTGGTTTCCAGACCTGGCCCCTATCAGGCCCGCAAAGTCTCGCTGCGAGTGAAGGCCAGCCCCAAGCCAGTCGATCTCTATTTGCCGCGCCGCTCTTATCTGCCGTTTGCCGCATCTGCCGCCGATACGCCCACTGTCATCATTTCGCACGGGTTAGGGAGCGATCGCGCCACCTATTCCTACCTAGCCAAATTCTTAGCAGAGCATGGTTTCGCCGTCATCGCGGTAGAGCATCCCGGCAGCAGCGCCGATCAGTTCGACGCGTTAATCTCGGGCCGGACCGATCTGGTCGTGCCCGACGCCGAATTTTTCAATCGCCCCCTGTTAATTTCAGCCGTGCTAGACGAGCTTCAGTCGCGCGCTACCAGCGACAAAAATTTGGACGGCATCGACTTCAACAACGTCGGCATTATCGGCCAGTCTTTTGGCGGCTATACGGCCTTAGCAGTAGCCGGGGCGCCGATCAACTTCGACTCGCTGCGTCAGGCTTGCCCTCCAGAATTTATCTTCAATCCATCTGTGCTGTTGCAATGTCAGGCGCTCAACATTGCCCCACCCGAAACCCCGTCCATTAGTTTTAAAGACCCCCGCATTCGGGCTGTCGTCGCGATTAATCCAATGGACAGCGCTATTTTGGGAGCCGACAGTCTGGCGCAAATAGAGGTGCCGGTGCTGATGATGGCTGGCAGCGCCGATACCGTTGCCCCCGCGCTGCCAGAGCAGGTGATCCCGTTTACCTGGCTAACGGATATAGATCGCTATCTGCTGGTGATGGAAGGGGGGACGCACTTTTCTACGCTGGGCACCTCGGGTCGCGAAACATTCGACTTACCCGCGCAGGTGATTGGCCCTGATCCGGCGATCGCTCAACGCTACGCGCAAAAAATGAGTCTGGCCTTCCTCGGCCTTTATCTCTCCGGCGACGAGCGCTATCGCCCCGTACTCAGCAGCGCCTTTACCACGCGCATCGGCGAACCCGAGATGCCGCTTAGCTTCGTCATTAGCCTCACGAGTGCGAGTATAGAAGCTAGCTTGCGATCGCAAGGCTCGGACAGTGCCATTAAAGCTTTGGAACAGGCGATCGCCCGCGAACTCGAACGCCTCCAAGGAAATGCACTGACCGAATAATCTCCGATCTTCTCACCCTTAATTTTTTCCTAATTTCTCTTTTAAATGATTGCGATCAACGGGTTTATCAACCTCTACAAACCTGCCGACTGGACTTCTCACGACTGCGTAGCTCGACTACGACGCCTGCTCAATACTAAAAAAATTGGTCACGGCGGCACGTTAGACCCCAAGGCGACCGGCGTACTCCCAGTGGCAGTGGGCAAAGCTACGCGGCTGCTGCAATATTTACCCGACGGTAAAGCGTATCAGGCGGTCGTTCGCTTTGGCGTAACCACCACCACAGACGATCTCGAAGGAGACATCGTTACTCAGCAGTCGGCAGCAGGACTTAGGCGAGAAGACGTAGAGGCCGTTTTACCGCAGTTTTTAGGCGAGATCGACCAAACTCCTCCTATCTACAGTGCCATTCAGGTAGACGGCAAACGGCTTTACCATCTGGCCCGACAGGGAAAGACTGTCAAAGTCCCGACCCGCCGAGTCACCATTCGCCAGCTAAAAAGTCAGTACTGGCAGCCGGGAGAACAGGCCGAACTCACGCTAGATATTGACTGCGGCCCCGGCACCTACATTCGCTCACTCGCCCGCGATTTAGGCGCTGCGATGGGCACAGGCGCTACCTTGGCAAACCTGATGCGCACTCACAGCAGCGGGTTTAGTTTGGCCGATAGCATTACCCTCGAAGACATAGAGCAGGCTTTGCAGACGGGAAAATGGGAGCTGGTCGCCGCCGGACAAGCGGTGCAGCATTTACCAGCGATCACCCTCCCTCCAGATCTGGCTCACCGCTGGCGCATGGGCCAAAAGCTACCCATATCAGACCAGATGACAGGAGAAGGACTCGACGAACTAGCCGCCGTTTCTAAGGATTCACCTTCTGCCCCCCTGCGAATTTTAGACGCCGACACGCAGGTCTTCTTAGGCGTGGGTGAAATCGAAATAGGCGAGCCGACCGTAGCGTTATCTAATGACCAGGACAAACCGCCGACCCTCATTAAAATCTTGTCTTGCAAGCGGGTCTACCTCAGCCAGGACGGGCCAGGGCTAACATCAGCGCCCAACTAGACACCCCCCAAAAGATTTGAAAGTCGCCTACGTAGACGACAGTGCAGTGCGATATAATTGCAGAATATCTAAATGTTCGCTCGGGAAACACAAAAAAATGGTCACGCTCAAAATCGTTGTCTATCTCACGATCTCCTTTTTCATTGGCCTGTTCGTCTTTGGTTTCCTCAGCGGAGACCCAGCGCGTAACCCAGGCGGCGGCGACTTCGAATAGACACCTGTTCGAACAGGCACAGTACAGATTTATCTCACCTAGATCAGTCTAATATTAACGAGAACAGCCCGCTTTGTCGGGCTGTTTTTGTGAGCGATGAAGCAATACAGCAAAAACATAGCAGTGGTTCGAAGGAGCGATAGTTGAGCGGATGGTTTATTTCGATCTACCACCCGAACCTGCTGTGTATCAGCCTATCGAGCATGTCGTTAGCGAGCAGATAGTAACCCCGGCTAATTCTCAGGCCAATCCTCAGGGCGAGCTACCGCCTGAGCTGCTGGCGATCGCCCCGCCCGTCGAACCCAAAAATCTTTTAGACGAACTGCTCAACACCAGCGAACCAGCCCCTCCAACCGCTGCGTCTACGTCAGCGAACGCATTTCTGTTCGAGCACTTAGCTGAACCCCGATTCTCCCTCGCCCAAACCGGCCTCCCTTCGCTAGAGCCTGCAATCGAGGACAGCGAACCCGTACCCAACGCACCCATTCCCACAGAGATTCCTGAACCCACGTTAGATGACGTTCCGGCTGCCCCTATCCCCAGTGACAGACTCGAAATAGAGATTGAAGCTGACCCTGAAGAAGCGTTAACGCCCGAAGAATTCGCGGCTCGACTCAAGCTCAGCGCCGACTATCAGGAATACAACCCCGAAACCCAAATCATCACCGCTCGCGGCAACGTCCTACTAGAGATTAACGACGCCATTATTGAGGCCAACGAGCTGTGGGTTAATTTGGCCAACCGCTACACGCTGGCCAAAGGCGATGTGCTGCTCACGCGCGGATCTCAGCTCATTCGCGGGAGCAGCGCCGAATACAACTTCATTCAGCAGTCTGGCACGGTGGGCAACGCGGTCGGAACGCTTTACTTTCCAGACTTGGCCAGCGATTTGTCCTCACCGTTTAATCCGCGTACGCGATCGCTCCGTCGCGTTTACGATCCCATCAACCGTAGCCCCGATTTAGCAGTAGATAGTGACGGCAGCGTACAACTCACCAGTAACGCAGATGCCGAGACCTTGGGGGGAAATACCGGTCAGCTACGGCAGCTCAGGTTTGAGACCGAAGAGCTAGCTTTTGATGTCGAAGGCTGGGTCGCTGAAGATGTCCGCATCACCAACGATCCGTTCTCGCCGCCAGAGCTAGAGCTACGCACCGACCGGCTCACCCTGCGCAACCTCTCGGCCACTCAAGACGAACTGCTGTTCAAACGGCCCCGGCTAGTATTCGATCAGGGACTGTCTATTCCGTTGTTTCGCAGACGCATTCTGCTGAGCCGAGGATCTGAAGGTGGCGTCAACCCAGATGATTTGAACCCGGTGCCGGTGCAGGTGGGAATTGATGGACGCGATCGCGGTGGCCTCTTCATCGGTCGCAAAGTACCCCTCATTAGATCGGACAACGTCAATCTATCCGTGACGCCGCAATACTCCCTCGGCAAAGCCTTTGGCAATCAAAGCGGCAGCCCCCTCGATCTAGACAACTTTGGCGGCACCGCCGAGCTAAACGCCCGACTCACCGAGCGCACCACCCTCAACGGCACCGCCGACCTAACCAGCCTCAACCTCGACAAAATCACCGAAAATCTGCGCACCAGCATCCGCGCCGAACAGCGAATTGGCGACCATCGACTCGCCCTACAATACAGCTACCGCGAGCGCCTGTTCAACGGCTCGCTCGGCTTTCAAGACGTACAGTCCAACTTTGGGGCCGTGCTGCTCTCGCCCGAGATAGCCCTCAACGACAGCGGCCTCAGGCTGATTTATCAAGCCAGTGCCCAGTTCATCAACGCCGAAACCGACCGGGAAGATCTGCTGCTTTCTAGCGGTTCCAACACCGGGCGCATCAGCTTAGGCCGCTACCAGGCCAGCGCTGCCCTTTCCCAAACATTCAATCTGTGGCGAGGCCAGCCCAAGCCGCCAACCCAAGACAAAGGACTACGCTTTACCCCAGAACCCATCGTCCCCTATCTAAATCTCAGCGCAGGCTTGCGAGGCACGGGAACGTATTACAGCAGCGGCGACGACCAGAAGAATCTGATCGCCGATATTGGAATAGAAGGCCAAATCGGTCATCTTTCTCGCAATTTTGGCGACTATACCCGGTACAACATCAGCTACTCTCAATCTTTTATTGGCGGCGCAGGCTCACCCTTTTTGTTCGACCGCAACGTGGATCGCAACGTTTTGACTATTGGCATTGCGCAGCAACTGTATGGCCCCTTCATCGTTGGGTTCGAAACCGCGTTTAGTCTCGGCGGCGGTCGTACCATCGAGACCATCTATAGCCTGGAGTATAGTCGCCGCACCTACGGTATTCTGCTACGCTACGACGACGCTCAAAGTTCAGGGTCTATCGGCTTTCGCCTCAGCAACTTTAGCTGGGTAGGCGATACCAATCCATTCGATACGCCGCGAGCCAGACGCGTTCAGGGCGGCGTTATCGAGCAAAATTAATACGATTCAGATATTTAAGGCCAAACTGTTCGGCGCAGTAAAATTGGTCTATTAACGCAATATGGGTAGACGCTTAGATAAACGCGCGAAAAAACAAGCAGAATAGAGCAAGATACAGAAAAAAGGATAGACGGGAACAAGCAAACATTATGACAGCATCCACCTTTTCCACCTCTGTAGAAGCCCAGCAAGCAGCCGCTTTATTAAACGGCTATCAGTTTGAGCTAGGCGGTCACGATGCCCGCCAGTGGGTATCGCTATGGCTAGAGTCCTATCGCCCTATCTGGATTCGCGATGCTGCGATTGAGGCGCTTTATCAAGGTCGATACAAGTCTGTTTCGGTGCGCCAAATTTTAGAGCTATGGACTCGCCGGGGCCAACCGATTCGCCACGTTACTCACGAATTCGAAGCCGCCGTCTGTAGAGAGTTTGGCGAAGTGAAGCTCGCTGCGACCGCCTTACCGCAAGATCAAAGACGCAAAGCTAATATCGGCAGCATCCGCAGATCTAAAAATACGCCAGTCCGTCATTCCTCATCGCTGCGAGACTCTGTTCACAAGGCTGGGCAGGTCGGCTTTGACCCCAACGCCGCTGTGTCTTTCAACCTTTCGGCTACGCCTCCAGGGATGGCTTCTAACACTGTTCCTGAAGCGGTGGCTAGTATGGCTCCTAAGAACCCGCCCGCAGCCACCGAGATAGAAACCGTTGAACTCGAACACAAGTCAGAGAATAAGCCAGAATATACTTCACGCCCGGTAGTTGATAACGGCAACGATTCCTATCGCAAGGTTTCACGCTCTGCGATTCAATCTCCCGCCGAAACAGAGGCTCTGCTACGGACGCAAAGGCAGCTCAATGGCGTTCTCTACACCTCCGCTCGGGCCATTCAGCCTTTTAAGCCAGCGCTGCCTTTTTCAGCGCAAACATTGCGACTGGCCAGACAGAAAACATTGGTATAGCCCTTTTGACGCTGCCCTAATCCGGCTTCGGTGGCTTTACGCCCATCCGAATCTCGGAACAAAACGAGGCGATTCGCAGGCCGTCTGCTAGTTCGGTCAGGCCCGTGCGCATCCGCAGGTTGTCGTTGATAAACCACAGGCGTTCGGTCGAGCGATCGCCGTCTTCTTCGCTGGCAATGGTTAGCACCTCATCTTCTAGGGCGTAGCAGCTCCTGGTTTTGGCACCGCTGCGGATGAGCGTTCCACCTAGAATCGGGGCATCGCTGTCTTCTGGCGCTAAAGGCACTATCAGGGTAGACATCACTTTGGGCTTTGTATCGCCCTCTATGGTGCTGCTTTGCTGAACGCGCAGGCCGCACAAGGGCGACTTTTCGACGGCATGTTCCTGGCAGAGTTGCTGGACATCGGCGCTATCTGGCGATAAGAACTCAACTTCTAAATCGGACTTGCCTGCTTTGGACTGCTGGGTAGAGAGGGCATGGGTGGTGCGCTGAGAAAACCATCTCCCAGCCATTTTTTCAAAAAAGTTCACAATTTCCATAACGCGGCGACAACTTTGTCTATAGTTCTTTACTTGCTTCAATTTTACGCGTAAGTGGGTACGAGAGCGATCGCCCAAAAACCTCTTAACACTGCCCCATGCCCCACCGCATCGGCGATGTAGACCACAGCGAATGATAAGCTAGCAATCGGAAAATAAAACAGATATTAAGAGTTTCATCCCATGACCGGACCCAACCAAACGCCGCTTTTATTGCGGGCCGCCCAAGGCCAATCCGTCGAGCGTCCCCCGGTTTGGATGATGCGACAGGCAGGCCGCTACATGAAAGCCTACCGAGACCTACGCGAAAAGTATCCTTCGTTCCGCGACAGATCGGAGATTCCAGAAGTCGCCATTGAAGTCTCGCTTCAGCCCTGGAAAGCCTTCAAACCAGACGGCGTGATTCTCTTTTCAGATATTGTTACCCCGCTTCCTGGCATGGGCGTAGCGATGGATGTCGCCGAAGGCAAAGGCCCCATTATCGACGAGCCGATTCGCTCTCAGGCCCAAATCGACGCGCTTACCACGCTCAACCCGGATGAGTCCATGCCCTACATTCGCAAGATTTTGGGCGCGCTGCGCTCTGAAGTCGGCAATGAGTCTACGGTACTCGGATTCGTCGGCGCACCCTGGACGCTGGCCGCTTACATTGTGGAAGGCAAAGGTTCTAAAACCTACGCCAACATCAAAAAAATGGCTTTTACAGAGCCTAAAATGCTGCACAGCCTGCTGAGCAAAATTGCCGATAACATTGCCATTTACGTTCGTCACCAAATTGACTGCGGGGCGCAGGTCGTACAGCTTTTCGACTCCTGGGCCGGTCAGCTTAGCCCCCAGGACTACGAAACCTTTGCCCTGCCTTATCAGCAGCAAATCGTTCGTCAGGTCAAGCAAACTCACCCGGATACGCCGCTGATTTTGCTGGTGAGCGGCAGCGCGGGTGTGCTGGAGCTAATGGGTGATTCTGGCGTCGATATTATCAGCGTCGATTGGTCGGTAGATATGGCTGATGCGCGGCGGCGGCTAGGGCCAGACATGATGGTACAGGGCAACGTCGATCCGGGCGTGCTGTTTGGCTCTAAAGCAGGGATTCGCGATCGCATCATCGACACTGTAAAAAAAGCAGGCAGCAAAGGCCACATCCTGAACTTGGGCCACGGCATTTTGCCAGGGACACCTGAGGAGAACGGCGCTTACTTCTTTGAGGCCGGTAAGCAGGTTAACGAGCTTTTAGCTGCTAAGGTCTGAAGCCAGTTTTTGAACATAGCCGAAATCATCAGTGGCCCAGGGCGATCGCTCGGTTTGGGCTGCTTCATGTCAAACTTGGGCAACAGCAATCACGGGCGCTAGAACCATGCGGATCTTCATTACCGGTGCGAGCGGCTGCATCGGCCACTACCTCACAGAAACGCTGATCGAAAATACCGATCACGAGCTGTTTTTGATGATGCGCAATCCGGCCAAGCTGAAAGTACCGACCAATCAGCGTCCGGGGATTACGGTGCTGCAAGGCGACATGCGTGAAGTAGCTCAGTTCGATGAGCTGCTAAAAACAATGGATGCGGCGATTTTGGTCGCGACATCTTGGGGCGATCCTAAAGAGAGCTACGAAATTAACGTTGAAAAAACGCTGGAGCTAATGTCGCTGCTCGATCCTGAGCGCTGCCAGCAGGTGATTTACTTCTCGACGGCTAGCATTCTTGGTCGGGATAATACGCCGCTGAAAGAGGCGGGCGAGATTGGGACAGATTACGTGCGCACCAAGTATATTTGCCATGAGAAGTTGGGGGAGTTGGCGATCGCGCCCAAAATCACCACCGTCTTCCCCACGCTAGTCTTCGGCGGCGAAGACAACAAACCCTACTCCCACATTTCCGGTGGGCTGCCCGAAGTCGCCAACTACATTGGGATCATTCGCTTCATCTCCGCCGACGGCAGCTTTCACTTCACCCACGCCAAAGACATCGCCGAAGTTGTTCGTCATCTGGTCGAGCATCCACCCGGCCCCGATGATTCTAGAGAGATGGTGATTGGCAACCCCGCAAAAACAGCGGATGAAGTCGTCTCAGACTTGAGTCAGTACCTGGGCAAGCGTCAGTACTTCCGCATTCCTCTCTCGTTCGGACTGGCCAATATCATCATCAAGCTTTTCAATATCCGCATGGCCGACTGGGACAGGTTTTGCATGGACTATCGCCACTTCACCTACGAAAATACGGTGACGCCCTCTAGCTTTGGACTCCAAGACAGCTACCCTACGATTCAAGACGCTGTTCGCTCGGCGGGCATCGTCTCTAAAAGCACTGTCTCTAAGTAGACTGCTATAGTACATTTGTCGTGGCTAAACGAAAGACTCCACGCAGCACTATGGCTATTATCTCCTCCAAATCAGCCGCTGAGGGCGACGCTAAAAAGCAGTCTGTCAAAAAAGAACTTGCTAAAAGCGAGCCTGCTAAATCTGAGCAAAGTAAGTCTGCCAAAGACGATCATGCCAAAGACGATCAGCAAACCTCTCAGCAGACTCCGGCTAAAACCGACCTGTTAAAGGGTGAAGCCGAACCGGTTGAACTCTCTCGTAACGAAGAGGGTCTGCGCCCTGACACCATCAGCACCTACATCGGCCAAAAAGCGCTGAAAGAAGTGCTGAATATCGCGATTCAGGCAGCAAAAACTCGAAAGGAACCGCTCGATCATCTTTTGCTCTACGGCCCACCGGGGCTGGGCAAAACCACGATGGCGCTAATTTTAGCCCGCGAGATGGAGGTAGACTGCAAAATTACCACCGCCCCCGCGCTAGAGCGGCCCCGAGATATTGCCGGTCTGCTGGTGAATCTCAAGGCAGGCGACGTGCTGTTTATTGACGAAATTCACCGGCTTTCTCGCGTTACCGAAGAGATTTTGTATCCGGCTATGGAAGACTCACGGCTAGATATCACCATTGGGAAAGGCCAAAGTGCCAGAACTCGCAGCATTCCGTTACAGCCGTTTACGCTAGTGGGGGCAACGACTAAGGTGGGTGCTTTGGCCTCGCCGCTGCGCGATCGCTTTGGCCTAGTTCAGCGCCTACGCTTTTATGAAATTGATGAACTCACTACGATTGTTTTACGCACCGCTGACGTGCTGAAAGTAAATGTGGTAGAGGACGGCGCGGCTGAAATTGCCCGTCGAGCTAGAGGCACCCCGCGTATTGCCAACCGGCTGCTCAAGCGAGTTCGAGACTATGTGCAGGTTAAAAAGCTGGGGCCGATTGATCAGGCGATCGCCGCAGAAGCCCTTCAGCTATTCAACGTCGATCCCTGCGGACTAGACTGGACAGACCGCCGACTGCTGACGCTGATGATTGAAAACTTCAACGGGGGGCCAGTGGGACTAGATACGATGGCCGCTTCCACTGGCGAAGATCCTCAGACTATTGAGGAAGTGTACGAGCCGTACCTGTTACAGATTGGCTACTTGCAGCGTACGCCCAGAGGCCGAGTGGTCACGGCGGCAGCCTGCCGTCACTTAGGCTACGCAGTGCCCGACAATCATCTCTTTATCGACGCGCCTTTGTTTAGCCTGTTCGATCAGCCGCTGAGCGAGGAACTGGCTAAACTCGATGATCATTGAACCTAAAACTTTGCTCTAAAGGAACAATTGTCAGATTGCCTTTAGCCTAAGAAAGCGTCATGCTAAGAGAACTTTCATACCCAGGCGTAGGTTTTGGGAAAGCAGATGGGTAAAGCCTGCGTGGAGATGCGTCGTACCAGCAGAATACGCCTGAACAGAGCGATCGCACTGCTCATAAACCTTTGCCTATCCGCGAGTCTGTGGGCGAGCGTAATGGTAGCCCCAGCCAGGGCGATCGCCGCTCCGATCGCCGAGCTATCCGAAACCTTCAGCCGCTTTTCAGACAGCGACATCCAAGCCATTAGTCAACTGCGCAAAGCCGCTTTCGCCGCGACTCAATCCGGTAATTTTACGGAGGCCGAAACTCAGTGGTCGGCCCTAATTGAACGGCTTCCTCAAGAGGCGGCGGTCTGGAGCAACCGGGGCAACGTGCGGGTTCGGCAAAACAATCTGGAGGGCGCTTTAGCCGACTACACTCAAGCGATCGCGCTAGCCCCTCAAGAACCCGATCCCTACCTCAATCGCGGCGCAGTGTTAGAAGCCACCGGCCAGTGGGAAAATGCGATTGCCGACTACAACGCAGTTTTGCAGCTCGACCCAGACGATCCGGCAGCTTACAACAATCGCGGCAACGCAGAAGAGGGCGCGGGTGAATGGGAACTGGCGATCGCCGACTATCAAGCGGCCATTACGCTTCAGCCTAGATTCTCTTTAGCCTACGGCAATTATGCGCTAGCCCTCTATCAAACAGGCGATGTCGATCAGGCACTACAAATTATGAAAAGCTTGGTGCGTAAGTATCCTAGCTTTACTGATATGAGAGCCGCCTTAACCGCTGCTCTGTGGGATCAGGGACGCTCGGGTGAAGCGGAAAGCAATTGGGTTGCGGTCGTTGGGTTAGACAGCCGCTACAAAGACCTGAACTGGGTTAAAAACGTTCGGCGTTGGCCCCCCGCAATGGTGAGCGCACTGGAAAGCTTTTTGACCCTTTAGATTTAGCCCTCTAGAAATATTGACGTCTTCGCAAGAATGCTATAAGTGCCTCGGCTTTATTAGCCGATTTTGGGCGATCGCTCCAACAGAAAGCTATTGGTTAAAAACATATATGAACGCTGCGGCCCCGTAATTCGCGCATGGCCAAAACTGCGGGGATTACGTAACCTAATCGCAAACTGTCCTAGTCAAAATGCATCGTCTAAGCAATACGATCAGTTTTGCTAATAGGTGATAAATTATACCTCTAACCCAGCTTGCTTTCAGGTACACTTGCCTTAGATAAAAGTATCAGGGTATACACGGATCTATGTAGATATGGAGCGAGCTAACATAATTAGACTTCTGAGTATCTACCTAGCTATTTTTTGGGCATAGCTGTTTTGCTTTATATCTAGGGGTCGCCATTCGTAGCGACACGCAGGTCAGCCTACTTTCTCATGTCCGATTTATAGCGACCCTTTCCCGCGATCGCGGAGAGTCTCACATGCTTCAGCGTAGAGTTGAACTGCCCTTGTTTTTTCGGCAGAATAAAGATAGAAGCCCCTTAGCTAAGCCAGTCGAACTGGGAAAGCAGCAGGCACAACTGGCAGCAAGCGAACCGGCTGGCCTGAGTAAACGGTGCGAGCTACCCGTCATTCAGTCTGATAAATCAGGTCAGCCTTCGGCCCCCAATTGGGTTTACGCTCACTCTGAAGTGAACGATTCGGCTTCTACTCCGCCCGCTTCCTATCGGAACGCTATTCCACCTACGGAGGAGCGCCCCTCTACCGATTTAAGCAGTCTCCTACAAAACCAGCGGCGGCAAAATCAGCGGCTACGACAAGTAGAGCGTAAGTTGCGCAGCTCTCTAAACCTGGCAACCGTGCTGGGTGCGACCGTCGTAGAAACGGCTGCGTTCTTCCAGGTCAAACAAGTTAGCCTGCTGCGCCACGACACGATCCAACATCGCTGGCAGCCGGTCGCTCAATACTGCGAAAACCAAGATCTGGCTTGGCAACAGCCTTTCTCTTTTAGCGCAGACGAGTTTCCAGCGCTGATCGAGACGTTGCAGCAGGGGCATTCGGTTCATATCAACTCAAATAGGGAGGATGCGATCGCTCAAGAGAGGCTTCGCTGGCGATCGCAGTGGCCGGGTAACTGGCTGCTAGTGCCGGTCAAGCGCCGACAACCGATGGACTACTCACTCAACAGTGCAATCTCGCTAGAAGCGGCTGAAGAAGCCAGCAGCCACGAGCACTGGGGCATAATGGCGCTCGCTTGTGCTAATAATCAGCAGAGCTGGTCGGCGCAGCAGGCAACGCAGAGCCAGAGCATTGTGGTTGAGCTAGAATGGGCGATCGCCCAGGCCCACCAGCATCAAGAACTTATACTGGCCAATCAGGAGTTGCAAAAGTTAGCCCTCTCAGACGGCCTTACCCGACTGGCCAACCGCCGCCGATTTGATGAGCATCTGGCCGACGAATGGCAGCGTCTGGCCAGAGACCAACAGCCGCTTTCACTGATCCTATGTGACCTCGACCACTTCAAGCGGTATAACGATGCGTTTGGGCATCCGGCGGGCGATCGCTGTCTGATTCACGTCGCCAGAGCCTTACTCAACGGTCCCCAGCGTCCAGCAGATTTGGTCGCTCGCTACGGCGGCGAAGAATTTGCCGTCATCTTACCGAATACAGACACGCACGGCGCGTGGCGCATCGCTCAAAAAATTCACGAACACATCCGAGATCTAAAAATTGAACATGCCCCCAACAACGAAGAGAAGTACATCACGGTAACCATGGGCGTCTCTACCGTTTTGCCAGGACACAACAACACCGCTCAAATGCTCGTACAGGCTGCCGACTTAGCGCTCTACCACGCCAAGCAACAGGGTCGAAATCGCACCTATGTTCATGCGCACTACAACACAGTAGACGCCGACCTTGAGCGCGGCAGCAAAGCCTCCCTAGATATGACTCCCGCAGAAGACTAACCCCTACTCCTGGTAATTAGCCAGCTTAGCAAAGCTATCGGCTGCCAAACTAGCGCCGCCAACTAGCGCACCGTCAATCTCGCTTTGCGCCATAATTTCGTCCACGTTCGAGGGGTTCACCGAGCCGCCGTACTGAATCGGCACGTCTTTGTTCACTAGCTGAGCGCGAATCTTACCAATCACTCGATTTGCCTCATCGGCGGCACAGGTGTCGCCTGTGCCAATCGCCCAAATCGGCTCATAAGCAACCACCAAATTGTACTGATTGACGCCCACTAGCCCTTGCTCAATCTGGGTCGCAATTACCCCTGCCGCCTCATTCGCATCGCGCTGCTGCTTAGTTTCGCCCACACACAAAATCGGCGTAATGCCCGCAGCCTGAGCCGCCTTCAGTCTGGCATTGACGGTTTCATCCGTCTCGCCGAAGTACTGTCGGCGCTCGCTGTGGCCAACCACCACATAAGAAATCCCCAGCTCTGTCAGCATCGGCCCCGAAATTTCACCCGTATACGCACCGCTCTCTTGCCAGTGAATATTTTGAGCACCTACCTTAACGCGGCTACCCTGAAGCTTGTCGGATAGCACACTCAGCGCAGTGAACGGCGCGCACAAAATCAGCTCTCTCTCTTCCGGCACGCCATCTAGCTCCGGCAATACCTTTTGCACAAACGCCAGGGCTTCTGCCTGGGTCTTATGCATCTTCCAATTACCAGCAATTACAACTTTTCGCACGGGTTTTCTTATATAGGCGCAGCATCCTGAATCGTATCATCATTGCCGGAGGCAATGGAAATGATGAGTTATGAATGACGAGTGATGAATTAAAGAGTCTCTTACAACTCGTCACTCGTCACTCGTCACTATTTACTCGACGCCCGCCGCTGCCTTAGCTTTCTCCGCCTCATCCGGGTGAATGCCCAGACGAGTCAGATTCACGCGACCGCGATTGTCAATTTCGCGCACTTTCACTAGCACTTCGTCGTCTACATTCACTTCGTCTTCTACCTTATTCACCCGGTAGTCGGCGAGCTGCGAAATGTGAATCATGCCTTCTTTACCTGGCATAATCTCGACGAAGGCACCAATCGGAATCACGCGGGTGACTTTACCCATGTAGACGTTGCCAGATTCGGGCACGTGAGTGATGCCCTCAATCATCTTCATGGCCTGCTTAGCCTTGTCAGAGTCAATGGCAGAGATGGTGACCGTACCGTCGTCCTGAATGTCTACCTTGGCTGTAGTGGCCTCGGTAATGGCCTTAATTTGCTTCCCGCCAGGCCCAATAACCATCCCGATTTGGTCGGGATTGATTTGCATGGTGAGCAGGCGCGGCGCGTAAGGCGACACTTCGGAGCGGGGCTTGTCGATGGTCTCTAGCATCTTCTCTAAGATATGCAGACGAGCAGGACGAGCCTTGTTAATGGCTTCGCTAATCACTTCCATCGGGAGGCCGGTGATTTTCATGTCCATCTGGAGGGCGGTGATGCCGCTGTCGGTGCCTGCGACCTTAAAGTCCATGTCGCCCAGGAAGTCTTCAATGCCCTGAATATCGGTGAGGATACGCACTTCTTCGCCTTCGCGAATCAGGCCCATTGCCGCGCCGCTGACGGGCTGAGAAATCGGTACACCTGCATCCATCAGGGACAGCGTGGAGCCACAAACGGAACCCATTGACGTAGAGCCGTTGGAGGAAAGGACTTCGGAGACGACACGAATGACGTAAGGGAAGTCTTCTTGGGGCGGCAGTACAGGAATGAGGGCGCGTTCTGCTAAGGCACCGTGGCCAATTTCTCGGCGACCGGGCGATCGCATGGGCCGCGTTTCACCCACAGAATAAGGAGGAAAATTGTAGTGGTGCAGATACTTTTTATCGTCGTTGGGGTGCAGGTCGTCCATCATCTGCGCATCGCCGGGGGTGCCTAGCGTGGCGATGGAGAGCACCTGCGTCAGGCCGCGACGGAAGAGGCCGGTACCGTGAACGCGGTTGGGCAAGACGCCGGTGCGACAAGTAATTTCACGCACTTCGTCGAGCTTGCGACCGTCTACGCGAACGCCTTCTTCGAGAATTTGAGATCGCATCAACTGCTTCGTCAGGCTCTTAAAGGACTTGCCTAATGCCTTCTTATTGCCATCGACCGTAACGCGAACCGCATCATCTTCAGCCAAGCCCTGAATCTCTTCAGAGATTTTGGCCTTAATTGCGTCTAGTTTGTCATCACGCTCAGCCTTAGTCTGCTCAAACTGCTTCAGCACTTCCTTCATAGAATCGCTGGCTTTGTCGCTAAGAAAAGTCTCTAGCGCTTCGTTCTTCTCAGGTTCAGGCTCAGTTGGCCGAGTCAGACCCAGTTCTTCTACCAGATCTAGCTGCGCCTGAATCAGATCGCGAACCACTTCGTAGCCAAAGTCAATCGCTTCGATGATGTCCGCCTCGGGCAGCTTATTCGCCCCAGCTTCTACCATAATCACGCCGTCAGGAGAACCGGCTACGATCAAATCTAGATCGCCATCTTCAATTTCCTGATAGGTCGGATTGATGATAAAGTCGTCGCCAACTAGACCCACGCGAACCGCAGCCATCGGGCCGTAGAACGGAATTTCGGCTAGCAGTACGGCAATGGATGCGCCAGTGGCGGCGAGTACGTCGGGGGGAACGTCCTCATCCATCGAAAGTGTAGTAGCGACAATTTGAATGTCGTCGCGAATCCACTGGGGAAACAGCGGGCGCATGGGCCGGTCGATGAGGCGGCTGGTGAGCGTTGCGCGCTCGGGGGGACGGCCCTCTCTGCGGAGAAATCCGCCGGGGATGCGGCCTTTGGCGTAAAGGCGCTCTTCGTAGTCCACTAGGAGCGGGAGAAAGTCGATGCCGTCTCTGCCGCTAGATCTCGTAGCTGATACCAGTACAGCCGTATCGCCAGAACTTACAAGTACCGAGCCACCAGCCTGAGGGGCAAACAGCCCTACCTTCAGCTGAATATCTCGACCGTCGATTGAAATCGACTTATCAATTTCCTGCATTTATGAGTCCTTACTCTTTTTTAGTTTTCTCGTTTTGTGCTTCGGCAATCGTATCACTGTTGATGAAACGTTGCGTGGTTGGCCCGATTGCTGGCTTAATAAAGCAGGTTCAAAACTTGGGCAACTCCTTTAACTCACTATGACCCTACTGATTACTGGCGCTGCCGGATTTATTGGCTATTCTCTGTCGCTAAGACTCTTAAAGTCGGGCGAGCAAATCTACGGCATTGATACGCTCAACGACTATTACGATGTAACGCTAAAAAAGGATAGGTTGGCTCAGCTTCAGGCGTTCGATAATTTTACTTTTGAGCAGCTAGATATTAGCGATCGCACTCAAACCGCCCGACTCTTCGAGCAAAATAACTTCACTAACGTCGTCCATCTCGCGGCTCAAGCAGGCGTTCGCTACTCGCTAGAGAACCCGCTGGCCTACGCCGACAGCAATCTACTCGGCTTCGTCAATATTCTAGAAGGCTGCCGCCACAGCAAAATCGGCCATTTAGTCTTCGCCTCTTCCAGCTCCGTCTACGGCAAAAATCGCAAAGTGCCCTTCTCCACCGAAGACCGGGTGGATTATCCCGTTTCACTCTACGCCGCAACCAAAAAATCGAACGAGCTAATGGCCCATGCCTACAGCCATCTGTACGATTTGCCGATGACCGGGCTGCGTTTCTTTACGGTGTATGGCCCTTGGGGACGGCCTGATATGGCCTACTTTAAGTTTGTGGAGGCGATCGCTCAAAACCGCCCCATCGACGTTTACAACCACGGCAAAATGCAGCGCGACTTCACCTACATCGACGATGTGGTAGAAGGCATTATCCGCGTCGTCAACCACCCGGCCCGCAGGCTGAGCCTAGCCGACGCCAAAGCCACCCAAACAACGACCGCGCCCTACAAAATCTACAATATCGGCAACCACAGCCCAGTGACGCTCATGGATTTCATCACCACCATTGAGCAGGCAATGGGCAAGACCGCCGAGAAAAATATGATGCCGATGCAGCCGGGTGACGTACCGGCCACCTACGCTGACGTTCAAGATCTGATCGACGACGTGGGCTTTAAGCCAGATACGCCACTGTCTGAAGGAATCGCAAAATTCGTTGAGTGGTATCGAGAGTATTACGAGTAATTCATAATTTTGAATTACCTTTATGGAGCCAAGGAGATTCGAACTCCTGACCTCCTGCATGCCATGCAGGCGCGCTACCAACTGTGCTATGGCCCCAGAATTTTAGAGCAAGGTCTAAAACTGAGATTTACATCATTGCCTATGGGCGATCGCCAAGTCAAGAGCGCAGCGAAGCAAATAAATTCAATAGAAGTAATAAAATAGAAGCAGGTTAGTTCTCACTGTCGATTTAATATCCTACTTAAGCACCTTCGTACTAAATTCCCCATGACTGCTACGCCCCCCAGCGCCCCTAATAGCGCCCCCGCCTCCGATGCCTTCTCCCCAACCCAGACGCTCTCCCAAGCAGAAATCGACACCCTAACCGCTCAGCTACGCCGTAAAGAGGGCAACTGGGTCACCTGGGGCAAAGCCTGCCACGCCCTGCAAAAAACCGGCATGGACACCCAGGTCATCTTCGAAGCCACCGGCTTCGAACCCATTCAGCAAAACCAGCTCACCGTCGCCGCCCAAGTCTTCGACGCCATGGTTGCGGGCGGCGTCAGCGATCAGGCCAGAGCACATTACGAAACACGGGGCAGCGACAGCCTCTACGAATTTCGCATTCTGCCCAACGACGACCGAGCCGCCGCCGCCGATTTTGCCTTTAGCAATGGGCTAGACAGCGACCAGGTTAAAGAAATCGTTAAAGGACTCAGGGAGTTTTCCTACAGAGAAAAGCCGCCCGCAGGCTTTGAGCAAACGATGGGCGACGCGGCTGCTTACTACTACTGGCGATTGGCCAAGCAGCAGGGCGACCTGCAAGCCCGCTCTCGCCTGATTGCGCAGAGCCTGCGATTTGCCACCAGCAACAGCGCTCGCAGCAGAATCGAAAAGCTGCTGGTAGACTTCACCGTCACCCAGCAAAAGTCCGCTCCCCGCCTGCCCATATTCCGCATCGAAGAAGAAGCCGATGCCCCGATTATCGTCCCGGTCGCTGGGCCACTGCCGCTAAAGACAGAAGACTACAAGGCCGTCCCAGCCGTTGAACCCGAAGACCCTTTCGGCATGGTGAAATTTTCAGGTACGGGTGCTTGGATTCCCGTTCCCGGCTGGCAGGTCATCTTGAGCGCACAAGACCCGGTAGCGATCTTGGCGGGCTACGGCCAGCTTCCCAACGCACCGGAAGGCATGACCACAGAACCTGTGCTAGTTGTGATCGACCGGGCAAAACGGCAGTGGGATGAGAACAGCTACTTTGTAGTAGACGAAGCCGGACAGCTAACGATTCGCTGGTTTGAAGAAGCACCTGAGGCCAAACTACTAGGCGGCCTTATTTTAGTCATGCGACCCAAGAGAATTTGGGATACCGACTACAACGCCGAAATTTGGCAAATTGACGAATAGTCAAACCGAATGGTCAACCGTCAGGCGTTAATCATTTAGACAGCCGTTAACCGCAACAGGAGCAACACATCATGGGTTTAGAACGTCAGCTTTCGCGAGCCATGTTTGCCGAAAATGAGCTGGTTCAACTGCGCCAGGTCTGCATGACCCCCAGCGGCCTTTTTGAGCCCGGCAAATACTTAGTCGGCAAACTCCCCGACGCCGCCTTCGAAATGGGCCTAGTCGAAAAGCTGCCCCCCGTACGCGGCAAAAGTGAGGAAGTCGGTCCACCCCGCACAAAGTCCAAACCCGACGAAGATTCGGAGTAAGTCTGCTTGTGGGAGAGTCCAAAAATCTTGGAGCGATCGCCCCACCTTTCCCAACTCATCACTCATAATTCATAATTCACTTCCCAGGAGTCCAACCATCTACACTCGCCCCCTCGCCAAACTGATCGAAGAATTCCAACGGCTACCCGGCATCGGCCCCAAATCTGCTCAGCGCTTAGCCATGCACATGCTCAAGCGCCCAGAGGCCGAAGTACGAGCCTTAGCCAACGCCTTAATAGAAGCCAAGCAGCAAGTGGGCCAATGCTCAAAATGCTTTCACCTTTCGGCAGAGCCAGTGTGCGATATCTGCCGCTCGCAAACGCGCGACCCGGACACAATCTGCGTTGTTTCAGAATCGCGTGATGTGATTGCGCTAGAAAGAACCCGCGAGTACAAAGGGAAATATCACGTTCTCGGGGGTCTCATCTCGCCAATGGATGGCATTGGCCCAGAGCAGCTAAATATCGGCCAGCTCGTTCACCGGGTGAACAAGGAAAATACGAGTGAAGTAATTTTGGCGATTAGCCCCAGCATTGAAGGCGACACGACGACGCTGTATGTGGGTCAGTTACTGAAGCCGTTTACGAAGGTAACTCGAATTGCCTTTGGTTTGCCGATGGGCGGCGATTTGGAGTATGCCGACGAAGTGACGCTAGCTAGAGCGCTCGAAGGGCGACGAGAACTAGACGCTTAGCAGTCGCGATATGATAAATCTATAGACGTTTTGCGCAGGTCGCCCCGCTATGACGATTGCAAAAAATCGACTGATGACACTAGAGGAGTATTTGGACTACGACGACGGAACAGATACTGCTTACGAATTAGTAGACGGGATATTGGTGGAGATGACCGCAGAAGTTGACATCAACATACTCATTGCTAGCTTTCTGTTTTCAATATTTCTGAAATTTGTACCTTATTACTACATTCGTCGAGGCACTGAGATTGTAGTTGCTGGCAGATATGCGAATACTCGAATTCCCGATCTGATGGTGCTAGCAGAAGAAGGAGTCGCAGCTCTGCCAAGCAATAAGAGGTCAATGGTAATGTTCGACATGCCTGCGCCTGCTCTAGTGGTGGAAGTTGTATCTAGTAGCGATACAAACAAAGCATCGAGAGGCCGCGATTACACCCGAAAGAAAATAGAGTATGCACAAAGAGGCATTCCGGAATATTGGATCATCGATCCTGCGCAGTCAGTTGTTTTAGTATTAACGCTGACAGATGAGATTTATCAGGAAACAAAATTTGCGGGAGATGAAGCGGTGCGATCGCCCCAATTCCCTGCCCTAAACCTCAGTGCCTCACAGATACTAAACGCGGGAATGGCCCAATCTAAGGAATAGACATAAAGTCAGAAGAGATCCAGCCGACTGCGCCGGACTCGAATTGAACCTGATACCAGGTGAGGCCATCGTCACCCTGGGTGGAATCTAACAGCACGACGCGATCGCCCGAGAGTCCATAGTGCGGCGCGCTAGCACTGTAAGAAGGCGCCGAAAACACCTCGACCGAACCACTGCCTGTGAGCTGACCATAGCCAGATGACTGAGCTTTTGGCGGCGGCAGCGTCTCTGACGACGGCTGAGCGGCTGATGGCGGACTGCCAGCCGCGATAAACTGCGACTGTACCCAGCCCTCCGCGCCGGACTCGAGTTGAACATAGTTCCAGTCCCCGGATCGATTGGTGGTTTTCTCGACGGATAGAGCGCGATCGCCCGGTGCGCCATAGCTAGAAGAGTTCGCTGTGGTAGTAGGCTGATCGTAAATCGCAATGCGGCCCGCTCCTTGACCTGTCAGCGTTACCTGAGTGTTGTCTGGGGTGTTCTGCGGGTACTCAGACGAAGGGGCTTCGGGTTCAGCTTGAGCGGTGGATTCTGTCGGTTCATCGGGAGGCGTTTCAGAGTCGGCGGCAGGGGCAAGTTTATCTTTGCGATCGCCCACAACAGGATTAATGCCTTTTGCGGCTTTTTTTGTAGAATTCTCGGCAGAGTTTCCAGAAGCAGACTTTACCGCCGAATCTCCAGATAGCTGGCTAAACACCAGTCCACCACCGATGGCGATCGCACCCACCACAGCGGCCACCGTACCGAGTAACCAGGGAGAGAATAACCTGCTAGACGACGTTTCTACAGCCGCGAGCGGCGGCTGACTGAGCGGCTGGTTGACGGTACTTTGAGGGTGCTGTTGGGTTTGACTGGAGGATGGATAGGGGGGATGGGAGCCTGCGATCGCCACCGTTTTCACCTCGCTCATCGCCGCCCTGTTCGCAGTCGGCGGACTCATCGGCAAACTCATGAGCGTGGCTGGGGCATCAGAGGCGGTAGCAAAGCCAGAGAGGGCAGAGAGCATTTCTAGGGCGCTGCTGTAGCGATCGCGCGGATGAGACTGAACGGCCCGGTCAATCACAGCTATTAGCTGAGGAGACACATGCGTTGCCAGATCTTGCCAGATGAGTTCACCAGAGCGCGGGTCGGAGGGCAGCTCTTGGGGTATTTTCCCCGTCAGCAGATAAATTGCCATCAGACCCAAGCTGTACAAATCGCTGGAGGGAACGGGTCTACCAGCCGCCTGCTCCGAAGACATATAGCCAGGGGTGCCAATCACAATCGAACTAATGGGATGATTGCGACTGTTGAACACGGTGCCCATCGTTTCGCGCATGGCCCCAAAATCAATCAAGACAGGCTGCTGAGAGTGCGATCTTAAAATCACGTTGTCGGGCTTGATATCTCGATGAATTACTCCTTGAGTGTGGATAAAATCCAATACCTTCAGCAGCGAACTCACAATTGCAATCACCTTTGCCTCATCTAGAACGCCTTGCTCAACTAGTGCATCAAGCGTTTCACCTTCGATCCACTCCTGGACTAAATAAAACTGCTGATTTTCGCTGAAGTAGGCATACAGCCGAGGGATTTGCGGGTGGTTTTCGCCCAGCTTTTCTAGCATCGCGGCCTCGCGCTCAAACCGCTGCTGTACCACCTGATAAATCTCGGTGCCTGCGGCGACTGGCTTTAGCTGCTTAACCACGCACTGCCGGTGCGAAGGCATTTGGGTGTCTTCGGTCAGATAGGCATGACCAAAGCCCCCTTCTCCCAGCGTACGGATGACCTTGTATCGGCGGTTTATGAGCATAGAGGTACAAACGAGTAAAGGTTAGCCACGGCTGATAACTACTCTACTGAATGCTGCGCTTCCGGCAAGTAGTGATAGGGCAGAAATCTCTGACATCAGATCCATCATGCCTACCTAAAGATGGAGCAAGCATCATTTTTTCGTCGCTAAGATTAAAACATTAGGAAATAAATATTTACAAAACGAGTAGAAAAGATACAAATCGGCAACCGTGCCGAAAGTAAACCGAAGAGGAAAGAGTAAGATGCTTCCCATTCCACCTGGAGCACATGATTTTTTGTGGACACTCAAAACAGGTATTTGGTCTGTAGGAACAGCGTCCTGGGTGTTCGGCATTTCGGATAGGACGCTAGCCGCTTTGATGGACGGTTACCTATCGGCGATTGATATTGTTCAACTCTGTACGGCGGCTTTCTTTTTTATGAGCTGGCTATTTTTGAAGCCCATGAAAATGCGTTCGAGATGAGGCTGCTTGCTCTCCGCACAAACACCTAAAATAGAAGCTGGCGATTTCCTTCATCAGCATCTATGATGGCCCCAAAAACAGCAGAACCCTCTGCCCAGTCCACAGACAAACGGTCTCAACTCGAACAGTCTGTGGACGAGCAGGCGGCGAGCGAGCGGTTCACCCAAAACCCAATTATCAAGCAAAACAAAGCCTCTCAGGATGCCTCGCTAAAAAACCATGGCGTACCCGAGCGGCTAGCGAAGCATACGGTGCGCTATGCCGACTACCGCGAAGTGAACCGGGAAGATATGACGCCGATGATGCGTCACTATGCGCAGGTAAAAGACGAATATCCTTACGCCTTGTTGATGTACAGGGTGGGTGATTTTTTCGAGACTTTCTTTCAAGATGCCATTACGATTGCTCGCGAGCTAGAGCTGGTATTGACCAGTAAAGATTCGGGCAAGGCGATTGGCCGCGTGCCGCTTTCTGGCATTCCGCATCACGCGCTAGAGCGGTACTGTACTCAGCTCGTCGATAAGGGCTATGCAGTGGCCATTTGCGACCAAGTAGAAGATCCAGCGCTAGCTCAAGGGCTGGTAAAAAGAGCAGTTACCCGCGTCATTACCCCCGGCACCATCATCGAAGAGGGGATGCTTTCTGCTAGGCAGAACAACTTTTTGGCAGCGGTGGTAATTGCTGGAGACCATTGGGGTCTGGCCCACGCCGATGTTTCTACTGGAGAGTTTTTAACTACGCAGTCAACAGATTTAGAACAGCTTTCGCAAGAGCTTTTGCGGCTCGGGCCTGCGGAGATTTTGGTGCCGACGAATGCGCCAGACTTAGGGGCGCTACTCAGGCCAGGAGAAAAATCTGAGCGACTGCCGGATTGTTTGCCTTCGCAGTTTTGCTATACCTTTCGCTCGCAGACGCCGTTTGTAAAGACAGAGGCTAAGCAGCGGCTGTTGGAGAGTTTTCGGGTGCGATCGCTCGAAGGATTTGGCTGTGATCACCTCGCCTTAGCCACTCGCGCCGCTGGTGGTCTGCTCCACTACTTAGAAGACACCCAAAAAGAAACCATTGCGCCCTTACAAAATCTCTCCACCTATTTCACTACAGAATATTTGGTAATCGATCACCAAACCCGACGTAACTTAGAGATTACGCAGACCTGTCGCGATGGTACGTTTCACGGCTCGCTGCTGTGGGCGCTCGATAAAACGGTCACGGCGATGGGCGGACGGGCGCTGCGGCGATGGCTGTTGCAGCCGTTGCTGAGCATAAAGGGCATAAAAGCGAGACAGGAAACGGTTCAAGAGCTGGTGGATAACGGAAGTTTGAGGCAGCAAACTCAGTACTTGCTCAAGCAGATTTATGACTTGGAAAGATTAGCGGGTCGGGCCGGATCGGGCACTGCGAATGGGCGAGATTTGGTGGCCATGGCCGACTCTTTTGCTAGGCTGCCAGAGTTAGCGGCGCTGATGGCACATGCGCACTCTCCTTATTTGGTGAAGTTGCAAGAGGTGCCGGAGAAATTGGTGGACTTGGGTGGGGTGTTGCGATCGCACCTAGTCGAAACCCCACCGCTCTACCTCACCGAAGGCAATCTGATCCGCGATGGCGTCAACGAGCACATTGACCGACTGCGACAACAGATTACTGACGATCAACAGTGGATTGCTAACCTGGAAACAACAGAACGCACTCGAAGCGGCATTTCTAATCTCAAAGTGGGCTACACCAAAGCCTTTGGCTACTACATCAGCATCTCTCGGAATAAATCTGACCAGGCACCTACAGACTATGTTCGTAAACAAACGCTAACAAATGAGGAGCGCTACATTACGCCTGCGCTAAAAGACTGCGAGATCCGCCTACTAAAAACGAAAGAAGAAGTTCATCAGCTTGAATATGAGCTGTTCGTGAGTCTGCGCGAACAGGTAGCCGAGCAGGTAAAGCTCATTCGTCAGATCGCGGTGGCGGTGGCCGCAGCAGACGTACTCTCCGCGCTAGCAGAAGTCGCGATCTACCAAGGCTACTGTCGGCCAGAAATCGTAGACGGTCGTCCTGTTTTTGTAGAAGACGGTCGCCATCCAGTCGTAGAACAATCTTTACCGGCTGGTTTCTTTGTCCCTAACGACACCGGATTAGGCGGCGTTGGCAGCGAACCGCTCGAAGACCCGAATCAGCCGACGCCTGATTTAATTATTCTCACCGGGCCAAACGCCAGCGGAAAGAGTTGTTATTTGCGGCAGGTAGGGCTAATTCAGCTCATGGCGCAGGTGGGTAGCTTTGTCCCGGCGAAGTCTGCGACGTTGGGAGTGTGCGATCGCATTTTCACCCGAGTAGGGGCCGTAGACGATCTCGCAACTGGGCAATCCACCTTCATGGTAGAAATGAACGAAACCGCGAACATTTTGAACCATGCAACCGCGTCTTCACTCGTGCTATTAGACGAAATTGGACGGGGCACAGCAACCTTCGACGGTCTTTCTATTGCCTGGGCTGTTGCCGAGCATTTAGCCAGCGAAATTAGCGCTCGCACTATTTTTGCGACTCACTATCACGAACTAAATGAGTTAGCTTCTATTCTCGTTAACGTAGAGAATTACCAGGTGACGGTAAAAGAGATGCCCGACCAGATTATCTTTTTGCATCAGGTGCGTCCGGGCGGAGCGGATAAGTCTTATGGCATTGAGGCAGGTAGATTGGCCGGGTTGCCTAAGTCTGTGATTAGTCGGGCGCGGCAGGTGATGGGGCAAATTGAACAAAATAGTACGATTGCGGTGGGATTGAGAGAGCCGCAGCAGCAAGTGAAAAAGAAAAAATCTGTAGTGAGAGAGAAAGTAGGAGAGGCGGAATCGCAGCTTGATATGTTTGGGGAGTGAGCGATCGCTTGGGGAAATCTTGCTAAGGAAAAATCGATAGTTTATTTAGGCGTTGTTGCACGAATGGAGGTTGCAGACGGGGCAATGAAGTAATGTTTAAGTA
>QBMC01000270.1 GCA_003242035.1 Nodosilinea foveolarum
GAGCATCATTTACAAAGGACGTGACTTCGCCCGTGAGCTGGGTGGTAATTTCAGCCTTGCCGTCGCCGTTGCCGTCTACAGGTGCCTCTAGAGCACCGCGCAAGAGGAAGTTGTTCTTCCAGGGGCCAGCGCCTTCAGCGTACAGGTCGCTGATAACTTGCAGAATTTTGTCGTCGTCGAGATCGGCGTAAACTGTGTTCTCTGAAAGCGGCTGCTCAACCGCATCGAGGAAGTCTTGGCCGTAAATAGCGGCTAGGTCATTGCCTTGAGCAACGTTGTAGCGGATATCGTAAGGAAAGGAGAAAGGATCGGTAGGGTCAGCGGCGGTGGTGGTGTCGCCGTAGAGCTGCACGATGGGGATGTCGCCTAAGCCTTCTGCGTCTAGCCTAGCTTGAATTTCAATTAGGTTTTGGACTTCAAAAGACTGAATGAAAATTCGGCTGGGGTCGGTGAAGTCGTTGGCAATCAGCGCATCTACTAGGAGCTGGCTAGTGTCCTGATTGATAGGCGTACCGTCTAAATAAGTCCCTTCATTTGCCAGGAAGGTAGGATGCTTCGTTTCGGGATAAATGCCAATTTTCTTGCCGGTCTCAGCTTCTTTGCGCTTAACTAGGTCGATCACTTCAGTGAGAGTGGGCACTTCAAACTGGCCGTCGAACTTAGCATTTTCAGGTCGCACGTTCGGAATGCGTTCTTTGGCTCTGAGGGTTTTGAGTTCGGCGAGGGTAAAGTCTTCAACAAACCAGCCGGTTAGTTCGGTACTATCGACGGTTTTGGTAGCTTTACGGTCGGCAAATTCGGGGCGATCGCTCACATCGGTCGTCCCAGAAATCTCATTCTCATGACGAGCCACCAACACCCCATCTTTAGTCACGACCAGATCAGGCTCAATAAAGTCTGCCCCTAGCTCAATCGCCAGCTCATAAGCAGCTAGCGTATGCTCTGGGCGGCTACCGCTCGCTCCCCGATGCCCGATCACAATCGGATCTTGGCCATTCAGCGTGTTGAAATTAGTGATATTTGGCGTC
Source organism: Nodosilinea foveolarum (assembly GCA_003242035.1). GTDB lineage: Bacteria > Cyanobacteriota > Cyanobacteriia > Phormidesmidales > Phormidesmidaceae > Phormidesmis > Phormidesmis foveolarum. Next base: position 1,029 of record QBMC01000270.1, read on the forward strand.
GCAATCGGCGCTTCTAGCAGCTTGCCTTCAGCGTCGAAGTGAAGGATGAAAGGGCCGAATTCTTCACCTATCCAAATCTCGCCGTTCGCGTCAATGGTGAAAGATTCGACATCAAAATCAGAACCCGTCAGATTACGCTCAGCCGTACCGCCTTGCTGAATATCGAAAGGAATTAGGCTATCAGGATCGCTCAGCTGCACGAAACCCTGAACATCCACGCTGCCATCGCCGCCTTCAGAACCCGCAAAGTCTGGATCGACTTGATAGATCCGCAGCAGGTAATCAGCGCTATTGGCTTTAGAACCAAAGCCATTATCAGAAAGGAACCAGTAGGTAGAGCCATCGCCACCCGGTGCAAACTGCACGCCGCTAAAGCCTTGAACCGGTGGCCCTGCAAAAGGCCCGGTGCGACCGTTGTCATCAATGCCTTCCCCTGTGAGGGGGCCTTCAGCAAAGGTATCGGCAGGTAGCGAAGCATAGCCCTCTAGCTCGGCAACATCAGAGGACAAAAAGAAAATTTGACCGCCCTCTACCAAGTCGGCGGCTTCGATAATGCCGCCTCCAATGCTGTGGCCCTGCACGCCGCCTACAAACAAAGTGCCAGGGGCCTCTCCAAACAGGCTAGAAACATCCAAGATGCCAGAGGATTCCCAATTGCCAATATCGGTGGGCTTACCGTCGATTTGTCCAGCCGGAACGCCTGTATCACGGTTCATTTGGGCGATACGGGTAAGTTCGCCTGTATCAGGATTGAGCTTCCAAATAGAAGTCTCTTCGCCAGAGGTTAGGCCAAATTCGTCGAAGGAGCGATCTTCTTGTACATAGACAAAGCCATCATCAGCCCAGTCCAGGTTGTCAGGACTCCGCAGACCAAAGTCAGGCCCTTCAAACTGTCCTGCACCCGCATCATCGCCATCGTAAATAGCCTTGACTTCAGCGGTGAGCGGCTTGCCATCGGCACCAAAGCCAGTATCGATGGTGTAGGTCGTGCCCCAGCTATCGGCAGGAAAGAGGCTGTCGCGTCCGGTAGAGGCTAAAATAGCCCGACTGCCCTGATTCGGGTCAGTCGCAACGTCCTCAGGTCGAGAGAACTGGAAGGCACCGACTTCTGCCGCCAGTGCATCTTGCTGAGCCTGGGTAGCAAAGCCATCGGCATCGTAGCCCAACTCATCTTGCAGACTACCGTCGCCATCAGCATCGACTGCAGTACCGGCCTGGTCAGCGTCGTAGAAGTTAATGGCAACCCAGGAACCATTACGGCTTTCGCCCGTCCCGTTAAACTCTTCAGGTGTAGTTTCGCCGGTTTCAGCAGCCCATACATAAAGCTCACCGCCTTTTAGACCGTTACGCTCTAGCAGGTCATCGCTGTCAGCGTTTTTAGTACCCACATACATCAGCAAGGGAGCGCCAGCTCGGTCGTCGCCTATGAGCATTGCCACTTTGTCGGTTGTACCCGTATCTAGCTCAGTGACGTTTTCCCAAGCGGCGCGACCCATCCAGGGCACGGCGTACATAGTATTGGTGACCGGATCGACAACGAACTCAGTGCCACCGCTGGTTTCTTCTCCTGTAAAAAAGAGACTATCCACCAGACCGCGATCTTCACCGAACTGCTGCGCGGCGATGTAGTGAGCAGAGCAAAGGCGCTGAATACCCTCAAACTCTAGATCAGTCGCTTCGTCAACCGCTTCACCCTGGCGGTTAACAATGCTGTCATAGGCGAGTCCCGAATCAACCACCGTACGAGTATCTTTGTCAATATCAAAAAAGCTTACTCGGGCACCCGTCAGCTCGGTTCCGTTTGCCAGGGTGTATGCGTAGCCAACATCTGCTGCCAGCTCATGGTTAACTAAGAGGCGGATAGTCTGGCCATCCAGCGCGTAAGCGCCTATCCCATCGGGGATGCCGGGAGCCAGATAATCGCTATCTTCTTCATTCACAGTGGGGGTTGTGTCACCAATGGTCACAACCGGATCGACAATGTATCCAGTGCCACCAACGCCTTGTATTTGAGCGGGATGAACGGTATCAAAATTTGCCATGAGCAGAACTCCTGAAAGTCTTAACCTGGGTGAGCATGGAGAAACTGCTAGAGATTTCTTGGAAGATGTTGATATATCACCACCTTTACGGATGTGTTAACATCTTCCAAAAGTTTTCAGCTCACGAGCCAGTGAGCAATATCCACTAGAATCGCTCACTGCAACACCTCTCACGTAAAAAGTCAAAAATAAGCTTTTTAGCGTGATCTCTAGCCCGTTCAAGAAAATAGACTTTCACCTGAAGATTAAGAGAAGCATATTATCTGTTTAAACAAGGAAATTTGTTATTCAGCTTTAATATTTCTTTGTAGCTTATAAATTGATTGTCTACTTTTCCCTGAATAAGTAGCTAGGCAAGATTAAATATAAAACGGTCTAGGGCATATCCGCCCGGCTCGCGGCGTGGTTCAACCGAAGGTTACACTTTCAAGCCAATGCCTGAACGAAAGGCTACGAGATCGCATAGGCTGGTTGTCGCCAGCCCCCTTTAATGATTCTCCTAGGAGAGGCTTCGCCAACGCCCTGTATGAGTCCAGCCTTTTCCGTCGCCGCTAGCCTATCCCCCGACATTCGCCAAGACATCGGCATCCAAGTACTTTCCCGTTCACAACCAGCCCTCTAAAGGTGATTGCCAAGCTGCTTAACAATTGCTGAAACCTTCTCTATACCGAGCCTTGGCGCATGAGTCTGTCGAACGCTGATGATTAAGTTGGTTAAAGCAATCGTGTCACTCTCCTGCCAGCGGTTGAATGATGTAGTCAGTTCAGGGCTATTTCATTTGCAGAGATAGCTTGATAGGTTAGGGACTGAAAACCCGAT
>QBMC01000271.1 GCA_003242035.1 Nodosilinea foveolarum
CATGCGGTGGTGCCTGCCCGCCCCACCCGATAGGCGCATCCGCAGCTTCCCCGTAGGCAAATCCATATCGTCGTAGACCACTAGCACAGCGCCTGCCTCCAGCTTGTACCAGTCGAGCACAGCGCGTACGGCCTGCCCCGAGTTATTCATAAAGGTGGTGGGCTTGATTAGGACGGTGCGATCGCCCCCACTGCGAAACTCGCCTACCACGCCCTGAAAGCGCTTATTCTCAACTAGCGAAACGCCCGGAAATTGCTTTGCCAAAGCGTCAATAATTTCAAATCCGATATTGTGGCGCGTTCGGTCGTACTTAGGGCCAGGATTGCCTAGTCCTACAATCAGGCGCGGTAAAACGAGAGCGGGCGGTTGATCTGGAGTTGTCCCCACCATAGATTTCTTTTGAATGTGGTCGTGCTACTTAGGCTGTTTGCGCGTCGCTTTCTACAGCTTCCGTCTCTGCTACCTCGGTCTCTTCTGTCTTAGTCTCTTCTGTCTTAGCCGCTACTGCTTCTACGATTTCGGCTTCTGTCGGTTCGCTAGCCTTTGCTGTACTCGCATCAGGGGCAATGGCCCGAGGCTTCTCCAAAGTTGCCTTCATCGGCTCCACTACGGCCTTTTCCACCGCGTCGGATTCTTTTTTAAACTCGTCCTCAAACTGCTTAGACGCCTTCTGCAAATCTCGAATGGCCCCACCCAAGCTGCGGCTAATTTCAGGCAGCTTCTTCGGCCCAAACACCAGCAGCGCCACAATCATAATCAGGCCCATCTCAGGCAGGCCAATTCCAAAGATGTTCATTCGCACTCTTCCTACAAGCGATCCTTAAAAGTATAAAGGGCAGATGCAAAATGCACCTGCCCTCGTCGGGAATTAAAAGGAATTAGAGCACATCACGCATGACAGCGCACTCGCTACTTGGGGTTCTAACTGCCTAGCTTCTAGCTACCCAAGCTTCTCCAGTCCACATCCACCGAGTCAATAATGAGAGAAGAGTTGTATAGCTGAAGGATGATCAGCAAGAACACCAGGAAAAGCACCATAAATACGCCCATTACAGGAGTGGTGCCCCAACCAGGGGAAACCTTTCCGTATTCGGAGTTTAGGGGCTTGAGGATATTTCCTAGTTTCGTGCGCTGTGCCATTGGAGAAGACCAGAAGGATGAACGTTACTTTATATTCTGTAATATCATAGAGTGATTCACGTTGGATACCCTATGCAAAGCTTAGATTCTGCAACAGTTCTTATTGTATCGGTGGCGGTCATCGTCTTCGCCTTTACCGGATACGCGTTTTACACGGCATTTGGCCCACCCGCCAAGGAACTGAGCGATCCTTTCGAAGACCACGAAGACTAATCTCTACCTTTAGAATTCTCTACCTTTAGAACCTGTGGTTTTCAACTCGGAAAGTATTTGCTTTGCCGCAGGTTCGCGGTGGATGCTAGACTCGATAACTCATCTGTATATTTTGTTCGGCTTAGCCGTCATTAAAATCGCCCAATGATCAAAATTCGCCTTAAGCGCTTCGGGAAGAAGCGCGAAGTTAGCTACCGTATCGTCGCGATGCGTTCTCAAGACCGCCGCGATGGTCGGCCGTTGGAAGAGCTAGGCTTCTATAATCCTAGAACAGACGAAACGCGTCTGGAAGTTCCAGCCATCGTTAAGTGGCTAAAAGAAGGTGCTCAGCCCACCAGAACCGTTGAGAGTATTCTCAAGAAAGCGAACGTTTACGAACAGCTCAGCAGCTAGTAAGGTGATGCCGTGAGCAGTCCTGATTCCGATAACACCCAGACCTCTGAGCTAACCACGACCGATTTTGAAGCGTTAGCCCGCTTTTTAATGGGGCCGTTTTTAGATAAGCCAGAGGAGCTTAAGTTCCACGTTGAGAAATTAGCAGGGGGCAAAAGGCTCTGGCTTCGCGCTGCGTTTAATGATGAAGAAGATAATGGTCGGGTGTTTGGCCGGGGCGGTCGCAATATTAAGGCGATGCGCAACGTGATGATGGCGGCGGCTAAGCAGTCGGACATAACGGTGAACCTGAATGTATTTGGTGAGCCGGAGCCGGAGCGTTCTGAGCGGAGCGATCGCCGCTATCACTGCGATCGCTCTCGAGGAAGAAGTGGCGGTAGAGACCGTGGGGGCGATCGCAGTACACCTGCTAGACCCAGCACCAACCCAGCCCCTCCTAAGAAAAAGCCCAAGCCTGAATAGCGTCCCCCTCTAATACTGCATGGGAAACACTTACACCTTTGGCTTAGTTAGCGCTGAAAATGCAATGGCGCTAGCTGGGCCACAAGAAGAAAATATCAAGCAAATTGCGAAGCAGACGGGCGCAACCCTTGTCCTTCGTGGCAGCGACCTCAGCATCGCAGGCACCGATAGCCAGATAGAGCGATCGCGCAAAATTGTCGAAACGCTAGAACCCACTTGGGGAGAAGGTCAGGCTGTCGCCATAACAGACGTGATGACCGCGATTCAGGCGTTAGATACGCATCGAGGCGACGAGCTGAAGTCGATGCAGAAGGATGTCATCGCGCGTACGCGTCGCGGACAGGTGATTCGCGCTAAGACCTTCAGACAGCAGCAGTACATTGACGCACTGCGCAAAAGCGACCTGACTTTTTGCACCGGCCCCGCTGGAACCGGTAAGACTTTCCTAGCGGCGATGGTCGCTGTCAAAGCCTTGATGAACGAAGAGTACGAACGGCTCATCCTAACGCGGCCAGCCGTGGAAGCCGGTGAGAAACTGGGATTCCTACCGGGTGACCTGCAAGACAAGGTGAACCCGTATTTGCGGCCTTTGTACGATGCGCTGCATGAGTTGATCGATCCCGAGCGAATCCCGAGCTTGATGGAGCGCGGCGTTATTGAAGTGGCTCCGCTGGCCTATATGCGCGGACGCACGCTCAGCAATGCCTTTGTCATTTTAGACGAAGCGCAAAACACCACCCCAGCGCAGATGAAGATGGTGCTGACTCGTTTGGGCTTTCACTCGCGCATGGTGGTTACGGGCGATGTTACCCAAACAGATCTGCCGCGCTACCAGGACTCAGGGCTGGCGATGGCGACTAAAATTTTGTCTAAAGTAGAAGGGATTGCCTTTTGCGAACTGACCAAGGCGGATGTGGTGCGTCATGCTCTAGTTCAGCGGATTGTAGCTGCCTACGAACAGTTTGAATCTTAACCCTTTGTCCTTCGACTGCGAGCAATTTGCCTCATGGCGACTTTACACGGAAACTGGTTGCCAGATATTCAGCGGTTTTTTCTCTGGGGTGAAACTTGGCGCAAAGCTAAGGCGGTGAGTTTCCCCACGCTTTTAGCAGAGAACCCGTCGGATTTGTCTAAACTCGTTGCGCCGCAGCCTTATCAGCTCAATCAAAAAGAGCTGGCTGAGATTTTTATTAAAGGCGAAGAGATAGATCTGTCTTGGATGCAGGCGATTATTGTTCCGAAGGTTGCAAAAACGCCTAAAAAACCGTCAGGCAAAGAGCCTAACGGAAAAACTTCGACCCGCCGTTCAAAGCAGCCAAGCGTCTGGCAGTCTCGGGTGGTTGTCCTACCCACTAAATTTGACGCGGATGGCCTGCTGCCCTCACTTTCGGCAGATGCGGAAGTAGCGGACGAGCTTTGCCCTTGGCAAGTATCGGGGGCGGTTTTGGATGCGGCGATCGCGCCAAAATTCCTCAGCGCCCTACCGCTAGGCCAATCAGAAGCGAGCGCCTTCGTTGGCGACGACCTGCGCTACTGGTCGCATCTTACGCGCTGGTGTCTAGATCTATTGGCTCGCGGTAAGTTCGTACCCGTGGTCAGCGCCGACCGTAAAGGCACCATCGCCTCCTGTCAGCTATTGCTCGATAGTGCGGTGGATCAAACTCGGCTAAGGGATTTTTG
>QBMC01000272.1 GCA_003242035.1 Nodosilinea foveolarum
GGTGGGAGCCGACCAGTCAGACTTGTTCTGATTGCGGCTTCCGTTGGGGGAAGATAGCGCTCTCGGTGCGTTCCATTCTCTGCATTAGCTGTGGCGCTGAGCAGACAGTTATCAGTGGATACGCACCTATCGCACCCAGTGTTTTCTCGACCGTGGGAACCGCTACCTTTGTAGGCGGCAGCGGAGGTAACGTTGCTGTTTCTTCGCAAAATTTATCAGTAACAGAAGGCGGCTACTTAGGCGCGAGTACATTCGGCAGCGGTCAGGGAGGCAACGTAAGCATCACCTCAAACGCCGTTGAGGTCATCGGTGCAACACCGACTTCGCTTGCTAGCAACATCAGCGCTAACACTGTTAGTGGATCGGGCAATTCGGGCAACGTTGTGCTGCGAATAGGCACCTTGAATCTGAAAGACAGCGGACTAGTTAGCACCTCTAGCATTGGCACTGGCAACGCTGGCAACATTTTACTAGAAGCATCAGAGCGCATAAACATTAGCGGTGGCAGGCCGAATCTCCCCACCAGCACCATTGCCTCTACAGTAGACTTTCCGCCGCTAGGTCTTCAGTTGCTGCTAGGACTTTCAGGTACGCCACGCGGATCTTCAGGCGATATTGTGATCCATACACCCGTTTTGAACATTAGAGATCAGGGTACGGTAACTGTTGTCAACCTTGCGGAAGGGAATGCTGGTCAGCTCATTATCCATGCAAATTCGGTTGTCGTCGAGCAGGGGTCGATCAACGCTTTCACGAAAGCTGGAGACGGGGGCAACATCACTTTAAATGTTCGAGATATTCTATTGTTGCGAGCCGGAAATATAAATGCGACGGCTAAAGGCGGCGGCAATGGCGGCAACCTCAGAATCAACAGTCCTATCATTATAGGTTTAGAAAACAGCGACATCATCGCTAAAGCTACAACTGGCAACATCGACATTACGGCTCAGGCCATCTTTGGACTCACTCCGCGCGCGCAGCAAACCGCTGAAAGTGACATTACCGCTAGCTCTCAGTTTGGGCTTAACGGCACCGTCTCTGTAAACGGTTTGGCTGTCCGGCCAGAGGTCGTTCTCGTAGAACTTTCTGAAGAGCTAAGCGACCCAGACACCCAGGTTTCAAAGAGCTGTACGGCATCCCAGCGCAATCAGTTTATTGTCTCTGGCAGAGGGGGCTTGCCTCCTGCACCTAGAGACGGCCTTGTGCTTACCGACCCCTGGGAAGATCTGCGGGCGATCGCGCCCACCTCCAACCACGCGACTATCGACCCCACAAAACTGACTCCAGCACCTCCCGAACCCACTGCGCTCTTAGAAGCTAGCGGCTGGCAGACAGACGCCGCCGGACAGGTGATCCTAACAGCCACTGCACCCGAGTCGAGACAAATCGACTCAGGTAACTGCCTAACGCAAGCGAGACTGCGCGAGTAGACACTGCTATATCAAGCGCAGGATTTGCTGAGCTTCGGCAAAAACATTTCAGGCTTTTTATACATCAATCGCGGATGAGGACGGTAAAATTTCTTTTGACAGTCCAATAGGAAACATTGATGAGCGCTTCTCAGCCTTCCAGCCAGTCCGCCAGCCAGCTAGCCAGTCAATTGGCACAATTTCAACAGCGCCCCGTCAAAATTGGCGTGATTGGCGGCAGCGGTCTCTATCAAATGGACGCGCTCACTGAGGTCAAAGAAGTCAGCGTAGAAACGCCTTTTGGGTCACCGTCAGACGCACTGATCGTAGGGAAACTAGAGGGTGTACCCGTTGCTTTTTTGGCACGTCATGGTCGCGGCCATACGCTAACGCCATCCGAGCTGCCGTTTAGAGCAAATATCTATGCCATGAAAGCGCTGGGCGTAGAGTATCTGATTTCGGCTTCGGCAGTTGGGTCGCTAAAGGCAGAAGCAAAACCCCTAGACATGGTCGTTCCCGATCAGTTTATTGATCGCACCAAAAACCGAGTATCGACCTTTTTTGGTGAAGGCATTGTCGGCCACATTTCCTTTGGCGATCCGGTCTGCGGCAACTTAGCCCAAGTCTTAGCCGATTCGGTAGAGTCGCAGCAGTTTGAGGAGGTCACGCTGCATCGGGGCGGCACCTATGTTTGTATGGAAGGCCCCGCGTTTTCAACCAAGGCAGAATCGCAGCTCTATCGCAGTTGGGATGCCACCGTCATTGGTATGACAAATCTGCCCGAAGCCAAGCTAGCCAGGGAAGCCGAGATTGCCTATGCCACCTTAGCCCTGGTGACAGATTACGACTGCTGGCATCCCGACCACGACAGTGTGACGGTAGAAATGGTTATCGGGAATTTGCAGAAGAATGCAGTAAACGCCCAAAAAGTAATAACAGAAGTCGTGCGTCGGTTAAACGAAAATCCACCCACCTCAGAAGCTCACTCAGCGCTAAAGTTTGCCATTATTACGTCGCTGGATAAAGCACCCAAAAAGACTAAAGAGAAACTAGATTTACTGCTGAAAAAGTATTTGTAGATATCTATAGTGCCGCCGTTCTGGTTCCTTTAAAGGTGCTTTTGCAACAGCAGCCAGCGAACCAGTTTTTGCCAGTCGGATGAGTCCAGCAAAGCGCCTATATCTATAGGACTCCCGGCGGCTCGCGAAAAACTGTCGAAGCTCTCTATCCAGTGAGCTAATGCCTCTGTGGGTAAATAGGGGGAGTAATGCCAGGATCGCTGTAAGTAGTCAGCCATCTCTAAGCGGTAGCCCGTACTTTGCAAATACCAGGCAGCCCACACCAACGTGTGATAGCGCACCGAACTTTCGAGCAGTTGAGCCGCTGCGGGCAGGTTTGGCTGTTGAAAGAACTTGTCTAAAAACTTAGCGAGGTCTCTCGCCTGAATTAGCCCGTTACCCATAGCGCTACCAGACCGTTGCCGGTAGCTAACGGCAACTTCTTTGAGCCAAGCAGCCCGACAGCCCCCCACCGCCAATCGACTAATCAGCTCTACATCTTCTGCGGCCTGAAATTCAGGATCGAAGCCGCCTACTTTTACCAGCCAGTGTTTACGAATCATCAGCGCACTGGGCAAAACGGGTTTGTATCGCAACCAGTTAGCCAGCGTGAGTTCAGGCGCGACTTCCCAGGGCCTTACAGCCGCGATAAATTGCTCAGACTCAGTTACTCGCTGCCAGCCACTTTGCACTATCCCCAAATCTGGATCGTCTGCAAACAGGCTCGCTTGACGGGCCAGCTTGTGGGGCAAATACCAATCGTCAGCATCGAGGAAAGCCACCAGATCCCCTTGGGCGACTCGAATCCCATGATTTCTAGCCGCGCAAACCCCCTGATTAGGCTGATAAATGTAGCGTAGCTCAGGCTGAAAATTAAGCTGAGAAAAGGTATCTACTACGCTGCGGGTGTCGTCGGCAGAGCCATCATCAACAACAATAATCTCGCTTACTTCTTGGGCGATCGCGCTCTCAATCGCCTGGGTGAGATATTGCTGACAGTTATAAGTAGGGATAATGACACTGATGTTTGGCACAAGTCTTTATCTAAACGTTGTGTTCATAAATACTGAATAAAGCGATAGTGAAGAGATCGCCTATATATCGCCCATATAATTACATATTTGGATATGCAAGCTAATCTCACCCCTTCGAACACAGCCTATCATTTCTACTAATTGCAGCATATAAGTAAAATTCAACAATCATGGTATTAAAAGAATAAGCAGGGGCGAGTGTTTTTGCTTAATCAACAACTTTTCATCTGTTTTTTGTTACTAAGGACTGACCCATCAATAACTGTCATTTTCATCTGATTCCATCAGGCTT
>QBMC01000273.1 GCA_003242035.1 Nodosilinea foveolarum
ACAACAATGGCAACGCTCTGAACAATTGCCTAAGTGGGATATTACCATTGTTCCTATATAGTCGGTACTTTATTTGTTTGCGGCTCCCTAAGGAGATGAATGAGGCGGCGAGGCCGGTGGTGTTTGGGCAGGAGCTGAATCCGGAGTCTTATGCGATTTGTAAGTCGGATATGTTGATTAAGGGGCAGGCGGTTAGCAACATTAAGTTTGGCAATTCGTTTACGACTGACGGGTTAGCGGGCGAGACGTTTGACTATATGCTGTCCAATCCGCCGTTTGGGGTGGCTTGGAAGAAGGTGCAGACGCATGTACAAGCGGAGCATGAGAAGAAGGGGTTTGACGGGCGCTTTGGGGCGGGGTTGCCGCGTATTTCGGATGGGTCGTTTTTGTTTTTGCAGCATATGATCGCGAAGATGAAGCGGCCTAATGCAGAGGGAAAGGGCGGTTCGCGGATTGCGATTGTGTTTAATGGGTCGCCGCTGTTTTCGGGGAGTGCGGGCGGTGGGGAGAGCGAGATTCGTCGGTGGATTATTGAGAATGACCTGCTGGAGGCGATTGTGGCGCTGCCGGATCAGTTGTTTTATAACACGGGGATTTATACCTATATCTGGATTGTGACGAATGCGAAGGTGCCGGAGCGACGGGGGAAGATTCAGCTTATTAATGGCATTCACTATTACCAGAAAAAAAGTCCTAGCTTAGGTAACAAGCGTAAAGAGATTGGCGATGGGGTGGAGGTGATGCCTGACCAGATTGCTGAGATTACGCAGATTTATGGGGCGTTTGCGCAGGGTGGGACGCGGCGGCTGGAGATAGGCGGCGTGGAGAAGGATTTGGTGGTGAGTAAGATTTTTGATAATGAGGATTTTGGCTATTGGCGGATTACGGTGGAGCGTCCGCTACGGCTGAACTTTGTGGCGAGTGCGGAGCGGTTGGCGCGGCTGAAGATGGAAACGGCGTTTGTGAAGCTGGCGGAGTCTAAAAAGAGAGGTTCGGTGGCGCTAGAAGAGATTGCCGAGGGGAAGGCATTGCAGGCGTCGATAGTGGCGGCGTTGCAGGGGTTGGGAGATACGCTGTATCAGGATAGAAAGAAGTTTAAGAAAGCGTTGACTAAGGCGCTAAAAGAGATAACTGTTTCTGCGGCGGTGAGGAAGGCGATTTTTATTGCGCTAGCGGATCGCGATGAAACAGCGGAGATTTGCCGGGACAAGGACGGGAATCCGGAGGCAGATTCTGATTTGCGAGACTATGAGAATGTGCCGCTAAAGGATGATGTTGAGGCGTATATGGCGCGGGAGGTGCTGCCGCATGTGCCGAATGCCTGGGTGGATGAGAGTAAGACGAAGGTGGGGTATGAGGTTCCATTTACGCGGCATTTTTATGAGTATGTGCCGCCGCGACCGCTGGGGGTGATTGAGGGGGAGATTAAGGCGTTGGAGGATGAGATTCGAGGGATGTTAGAGGAGGTTATTACATGAATTCTCTATCATCCAATAATGCAACTTGTCAGAAGGACTTCCCTAAAGACTGGAAACAAGCTCGTTTGAGATATGTCGCAAGACTTGCTTATGGAGATTCGTTAACCGCTAGTCAGCGTGAACCGGGAGATGTTCCTGTGTTTGGTTCCAATGGAATAGTTGGTTTGCATAAACTTGCTAATACTCTTGCTCCGTTGATCGTTGTTGGAAGAAAGGGTTCATTTGGAAAGATCACTTATTCTGAAGATCGTGGATTCGTAATCGACACTGCCTACTTTATTGATTCTAGCTGTGCAAAGGCTAACCTACGTTGGCTTTATTACGCCTTGCAAGTCCTTGGACTAGATGAGATTTCACAAGATACTGGTGTTCCCGGACTATCTCGCGAAAAGGCTTATGAGTGCCGTTTGTTGCTGCCGACAATTAAAGATCAAGAAGCGATCGCCCACTTCCTTGATCGCAAAACCGCAGCGATCGCCACCCTAATCGCCAAAAAACAACGCCTCATCCAGCTCCTCGAAGAAAAACGCACCGCCCTGATTAACCAGGCTGTGACCAAAGGGCTGAACCCCGATGCCCCGATGAAAGATTCGGGCGTTCCCTGGATTGGTGAGATTCCTGAGCATTGGGAAAGTAACGTCAAGCTGCGGTACTTAACAAGAAAAGAAAGAGGCTCCTTCGTTAATGGGCCATTCGGCAGCGATCTTCTAGTCTCGGAATTAAAACCTGAAGGCATCCCTGTCATCTACATTCGAGATATTAAGCCCTATGGCTATCGACGAAAAAGCATAGTCTGTGTTTCGCAGGAAAAGGCCAACCAGTTAAACTTGTTTCGAGTTGATCCTGGAGATGTGATTATTGCAAAGGTAGGCGATCCGCCAGGAGACTCTTGTATTTATCCTGAATCAGAGCCACCCGGCATAGTTACTCAAGACGTGATCAGACTTAAGCTAAAGACTCAATATAATTCGGAATACATATCATTCATGATGAACTCAGGTCTAGGAACCAACTTAATTGGAATGATATCTATTGCTTCTACAAGAGAAAGAGTCAGCTTAGGTGATTTCAAAAGCCTTCGCGTAGTTTGTCCTCCCATAACAGAACAGCAAAGAATCACTAGCTTCTTGAATTCTGAGACCCAGTATATTGATAACCTCACGAGTAAAACGCTTGCTAGTGTTGAAAAGCTTCAGGAGTATCGGCGATCGCTCATCACCGCTGCCGTCACCGGCAAACTAGACATCCCCAAGGCAGAAGCCAATGTCTAGAAAAGACACCTTCCACGACATCGTGCGCCGCGCTCTCGAAAAAGACGGCTGGACAATCACCCACGATCCGCTTTTACTCCGCTACGAGCTAGGCAATCTATCACACCCCCAGCAGGAGACTATCGAACAATGGCTACACTAGAGCAATATCGAAAAAACATACAAACCCTTCTGCAAAGCTACGCTACCTACAGCCAAGGCGAGCAAGACATTGACACCCAACTGGTGTTAGACACGACTAGAGATCATTATCAGCTCGTTAATGTAGGCTGGCAAAACGAACGTCGCATCTACGGCTGCATAATACATATAGACATCAAAGACGGCAAAATTTGGATTCAACATAATGGTACCGAAGACGACATCGCCGCAGAGCTGGTAGAAATGGGCATTCCCAAAACCGATATCGTCATTGGCTTCCACTCCCCCTTCAAACGCCAGTTCACCGAATACGCCGTAAACTAGCCGTAAGTTAAAAGAACCCGAATGACCCTTTGTGCCGCCTGGATTCGCCAAATAGATAGCGTAGAAGAACTTGTGTTTGCCACCGATAGCTCGCTCACGGGCGGCGAAAAATGGAACCAGGGCGTCAAACTCTTTGAATTACCTAGACCTGATTGCCTAATTTGCTTCGCGGGCGATACAGCGCGAGCTTATCCACTCATACTCAACCTTCTATCCTGAAGGGGTGACACAACAGCTACAGCGTAGCCATGACAGTCTCTATGGCTTTTAGCCCCCGCAAATGATACTCAATTTTGTTGCGGTCTAGCCTCAATAAATCCTGGATTTGTTGTTGACAACACTGCCAACAAGGCACCCAGCGATAAGCGGTTAGTCCGATATGAAAAGCACTGTGCCGCCTGTGAGTCCCGCCTTTGGTTTCGGGTCTTGCAATATACTTCTGCAACGCCTTCTGTTTAAGCCGTTGGCCTTGAGTGGTTGCGCCTGTGTAGGCAATGGCAATTAAGAGCACTATCGTCATGAAGCGCTTGCCCTCCACCCGTGTTTGTTCGAGACAATAGCCCCCC
>QBMC01000274.1 GCA_003242035.1 Nodosilinea foveolarum
TAAGACTAGACTACGGACTCTCTTGCATTCTAGCAGATCTCAAATGGGTTCTATACAGTCAGATAGTGACGCACTAATTCCACGATTTAGCGACTGAAAGTCGGTATATGTAGGATTTTTAGGGATTTTGGTTTTCAGGTTTTAACAGAAATAACTGGCGAAAGGTGATCTTTGATGCCCATAAGCAGGTAAAATTACTGAGTAAAGATACTATAAAGGTAGACGGTTGCTTTCGCTGGCATAGCCGTTTTGTACTCTCAAAAATGCAAGGTGGCCAAGGCGAGTTTTTTAAAGGGCAAATAGAATTACTGGCACATAAAGAATCGCATGATTTTTATGTTGTTTTATTTCAGCGAACTGAAATTTTTAGAGTGAAAAATTAGATTCTGAAAATACACACAAAAAGACACATAAGAGCGGCGGCTGTTTACGGCTGCTCCAAAGAGCGTAGACCCTATATAAGTAGGTTGTTTTCATCAATTTACGTTGATATGTTCTAAATTCAAGATTCAGGACAGAACAGTCCATATCAATTATTTTGAAATCGAATAAAATTTTGCAAGTGCTGTAGCCAAAGGGTTTTAGAGCTTTTTGTTGAGATTCGACTCTAAGAGACACCTGAAAAACTGGCAGAAAGCTTGAACATCTAGATGAAAGGTTATCAGTAGCATTGCTGAGAGAGGAGAGATATTTATTCTTTCTTGCTCAACAGCTTTTTTTAGAAGTAATCCTCCTGATTAATCATGTCACTTAATACGCGTCTATCTTCTGCTCAGTCTGTTGGTTTGGTTGTTTTCGCTTCTATTTATAGACCGTTTGAATGGCAGCGGAAGCGTAATTTTGCGTTGGCGCTGCTGCCTACGTTTTTGGCTATGGGGGGATTGGGGGCGATCGCCCCATCTGCCCAGGCTCAAACCGCCGGATCGCTAACCTACGACCGCGACACTGGCGCTGTTCGTATCAACAACAATGCTTTTGATATTCAAACTGGCAAGCTAGAAAACGCATCTGATATTCCGCTGCCGGACGGACTGCCCACGCAGGTGCAAGACAGAGTTTCTCAACCCACCTTTTCTGATCGGCTGGCACCTAATAGCATTGAGATATCTCCTGATGTGGACTATGTTGAGCGGTCTTTGAATGGGCTGCTGAGTGAGCGGCGACCGGATGCTCGCTACGACCTGCAAGCGGAGTCTTTAAAGTTTACGACTCAGTTTAATTTGAGCCACAGCCAGAACAACCATTCCTACGGTGAGGGTATTCAGGTGACGGTGCTTGATGCGGATGGCAATGTGGTTAACCAACAGACGGCTTTTGTGCGGGGCGACAAGGTGCGCGAAGGGCCGAATGGTCAGAATCTGCCGGAGTCGGTGCAGTTGGATGTGAGCTATGGCCCGACCGAACGGGTGGAACTGCGGGTGTTAAATATTCGCAAAGACGGCGCTGAGCCTAGTGAGTCGGGTATTTACTTCTCGCAGGACGGCGAATTTATTGTGGAAGATTTGCAGAATGGGGGAGACCGAGACTTTAATGACGGTGACTATGTGCAATTTTTTGGTGGGCGGGGTGAGGCGACGACGCTAGAAGAGCGGGAGAACATTACTTACGAAACTCGGGTGACTGAGGTGCCGCTAGATCCTGAGATTCGGCGGGAGGAAATGGTTGAGACTGAGGTGATGGCTGTGCTGCAAGAGCCTGATGAGGCGCAGATAGAGGAGACCAGAGAGTGGGGACGGTTGGAAGCGCCGGATACCGTTGCGGCTCGGCTGGGTCATGCTAGCGGCGTGCGAACGGAGAATGATGAGCAGCTCGTGTATAGCGAATATACGAATGAAAGTCAGTTTCGGCTGGGGAGTGACGGGTTGGGCATTACGGGGCAGCTAAAGCCGCTGATTGGGAATCCGAATGTGCCACCGACTTTGCTCTCTGGTAATTTGACTTTTAATCCGACGGTGGGCAATAACGAGGCTGGCCTGACGGGAACGCTGGGCGTAACGCAGTATTTGAATCCAACGCATCGAATTGCTAGAGATGCGGCGGGTAATGAGATTGTGGGTGCGGGGGGCGATCGCCTACTAGAACCCGCAGGTCTACTCACCAATCGACGGCTAGTGGGCTATGTACCCCCGACGCCTAACCAACAAGCGCAGGGCGAAAGGGTATTTTCATCGTTAGGAATTTTTGAACTACCGGGCAATCAGGCTGTACTCATTGCACCGCCAGATGCGACGAAAGTGGGTCGAGGCAACGCGGCTTATACCGACAACGTGGGCGGACTGCTAATTGAATACGCAACGGGCGAGATCAGCTTTGTGCCGCAGTGGACGGTCAATGGCTATGCTTCGGAAGCCATTGAACTGGCGGCAGGTGAGGCGCGACGGATTGTGTATGCGCTGGTGCCTCAGCAGGCGGGGCAAGCGCTGATGATAGGTCAGCGGTATGCAGTGGTTGAGGAGACAGATGGCTATGTGATTGCTGACGGCAATTTTACGATTATCTCGGCTGACCGGCAGCCGCAAAACTTTGTTCAAGAAACGACTGAGGTGTATGCCGTGGAAGATACGCTGGCCGCTAGAAATAATGCGGCGACCGGTGTTTTCAACGGTATTCAAGGCGTTTATGCGGAGCAGGTGGGCGGTGAGCGGATTTCAACTGTCGATGTAACGGTGCGATCTGAGGCAGACGCTCGAGTTGGCAATGAGCTGTTTCCGCTGAATACGGTGATTGGCAGTGCGGGCCAGCGAGCCTACGGTAAAACAACCAGGGCAGGCGGCTTTTATTTGGGCGGTTCGCTGACGGCAGGCGTAGGTAACCAGGAGGATACGGTCAGCCGTTCGAGCGCGGCGGTGGCGCAGGCGATGGATGCGGTGCGAACTATCCGGACGCTAAATACGTTTGCGACGCCGCAGATTCGCCGAGAAGAGGTAGTTTTGGAGATTTCCGATATTGAGCGGTCATCCGGTACGGCCTTTTTTGACATCAACCGGAATGGCGAGCTGACCAATGCTCGCTTTGAGAACGATTCGCCGTCTTCTCAGCTAGTGAGCAGCATGGAGACCGAGCGAACTTCGACGGTAATTAGAGGTGAAGAAGCCCTGATTGACTCGGTGACGATTGAGTCAACGGCGCTGGTGGCATCCGAGACGGCTGAGCCGGATGAGGAAGCGACAACTCGAACAGATAGCTATCCTAACTTTTCGGCGGTGCAGGGCGAGGTGGCACTGGGTGCGGTGATGAACCTGGGGAATACGCCCTGGACGACGGCGGCAAACACGGTGCGAGCTGAGGTGTTTGCTAGAGACATTGTGGTTGGCCGAGGCAGTGACGGTGTGGAGACGGGCTGGCGCGTAGAAGCGGCCTTTCATCCTTTTGGCGAACGGCAGCGCGAGGCTTATCAGTATGACGAAGCGGGTGAGGTGGTGCCGATTTATCGGACTGAGCGGATGCTAGATGAGAGTGGCGCGGGGATGGTGGAAAATCTGCTGGACGAGAGCGGCGGTGAGGTCGTGGTGGCGGTGAATCAGTTTGTGCTAGATGAAGGGGGCGATCGCGTGGCTCAAAAGGTGGGGACTGGCGTTGCGAAAGGGCCAGGTATTTACATCAGCATTGAAGATGTCAGCGATGATGATGAAGGCATTCTGGTGGCAGGAGGATTGCAGTTCTCTTTTTAGAAAGGGTCTTGTTCTAGTTTTTGTGTTCTTAACATACAGCTAGCTAAGCGCTAAGGGAAGCGCTTACAAATAGAGTACCCGCTATAATAGATGGGGATCTAGCATGAT
>QBMC01000275.1:0-1854 GCA_003242035.1 Nodosilinea foveolarum
GTGGACTGTTGAGAAGGCATGGGACATGCTGGCGCTGCGGGTATTAAGAGAAAATCAAGATTGGCACGCTTACTGGGAGAACTTATCTCTCGATGTTGCTTGAGCAATAATGCCACTTTTAATTACACCCGGATGGCTGTACGAGTAGTGCAACTAACTGATGCCGATTGTGCTGAGCGAGGCGTAGAAGCTAGAAAAACTGAACATCCAGCGTACCTAAATAAGGCTCGTCTATTCGTCTTGGCTGTCAAGAAACTGGGTAAGTTGTTGGTATAGTTGGTGAATTTGGGGATTGTTGGGTGCAATCGCCAGCAAGCGAATAAAGAGCGCACGTGCATTTCTCAGATTCTGCATAGCCTCTAACTTTTGAGACACTTGTATCTGAAAAGTTCCTAAGGCCCTTAGAGCCAACCCTTTACCTCTAAGGGCTTCTATGTCCTCTGAAGCCCTATCTAAAGTCTCGTCAAAAGCAGAAATTGACTCAGCATAGCTTGCTAATGCCCCTGGATAGTCTAAGAAAATGAGTGCCTGCAAAGCTGCTAAGCTTTGAAATGAATTTCCCTTGTTATTGAATGCCTTCACAGAGTTGGGAATTTTGTTCAAGACCTCATCAAAAATAGAGATTGATCGCTCATAATTCGTTTTTGCCTTTTGATAGTCAGACAGATTTGCCTCTGAAGCGGCTAGACTTTGAAGCGAAAGCCCTTTATTAATAAGTGCAAACGGTAAATTCGGTGATTCATTCAAAGCTGCATCGTAGGCAGCAATAGATTGTAAATAACTTGCCTGGGCCTTTTGAGTGTTCGAGAGATTCACTTGCAATTCCGCTAGCCCTTTGAGCGAATTACCCTTGTTGTTTAGCACTGCCGCTATGTCATCTGCTTCATGTAGGGCTGCCTCAAAAGCTACGATAGACTTGTTGTAGCTTTCTTCTGCTTGCGGATATTCCGAAAGTAGTACTTGCAAATCGGCTAGTCTTTGTAGCGAATTACCCCTGTTATTAATCGCGTTGAAATAGTTCGGAGATATACGCAAGGCAACATCATATACAGCAATTGAATAAATGTAATAAGCCTTAGCTTGCTCGTGTCGCGAGAGCAGCTTATGTAAATCCGCTAGTCTTTGAAGTGAATTAGCCTTATTATTGAAAGCTTTTATACAGCTTTGGTCATCTTTGAGATCTTCGTCATAGGCTGCGACTGCCCTCTCAAAAAATGCTTTTGCTTCTATATAAAGTGACAATGACTGAAAGTATTGACCTTCCATATCAGAAATTAACCCCAGCTTGAAAGGGGTCTTTACTATTAAATCGGTGCAAATATCACTCAGTGCTCGACAATGGTCATAACAGCCTAGTCTAAGTGTCTCTCTGAACGCCTGTAGCCATAAATTAATACCCTGATTTCAATCCAGTCGGTTGTTGTAGTAAATCCAGTTAATAATATCTCCCTGTAACTCATAGTGCTCCGCTAATATCCTATAGACTGGCACCATCTCAAGTGACCTATCCAGTCGCCGTAGTAAATCGTGGATGCGATATTGCGCTCCCACTCCCTGCGCCATCTGCCGAACAAACGAAAAATTCACTAGCCGCTGAAACGTCGCACTAGCCGCAACGAAGCTCAGCTTTTCTCCTAATAGCTGATAAATCTCAAAGTCAAACGCACGGCAAGCACTCAGCGCCCGAATCGCATCCCGTAACCCATCATCCACATACTTCAACAACGTCTCAATCAAAAAAGCACTCTTCTCCTGAAACGCCGCCACACCCGAGAAATCACCCGCCACCAGCGCCACTCCCTTCGCTGCTGCCTCTAGCACCACATCCGCACAAAGCCCCAAATGCAGTGGATG
>QBMC01000275.1:1864-3751 GCA_003242035.1 Nodosilinea foveolarum
CCCCCCCCGCCTCTACGCTCGCATAACGAATTAAACTCTCCTGCAGCGCAGTATCTTCTATACCTGCTCGCGTCAAAAAAATCTCCGCATCCGATTCCGCTAAATTATCAACAGACCTCAGATAAACATAATCTATCGGAATCTGAGTGTTTAGCTCATGTGCCCCCGCCTCCGCCCACCGAGGCTTATCCCGCCCTGCCACCACAACAACAATCCCAGCCTCCGGATGCAACTTACGCAACAACCGCCGCAGCCACCCATCCCGAAAAAAGTTCTCAGCGTGGTCTCGCTCCGCTCCATAAAACGATTCATGCGTATCAAAAAACAACACCACCCGACTCGGCTTATACGGCGAGGCATCCTCCCCTGCCATCGCCACGTTCAAATCTTTCGCCAGCAAACGCGGCAGTTCCAAAAGCAGCTCAGACTCTGCCTCCATCCTTCCAATCCGCCCCACCTCATCCTCATCCAACCGAAAGCGCTTCTGATACCGCGCAAGCTGATTTCCTGAATACTTGTCTACTAACTTAAACAGCGAAATCGCAACCCCCAACCCTGGAATCGGTTTCTTGATAAAATCGCCAAATTCCTTTAACATCTCCGCCTCCTCAAACGGAAATAGGCGTTCCACCTCATCCAGCCGATTCGTCTTCTGCAAATACAAAAAGCAGCCATACGTGTGCAGCGGAAACCTCAGCCGATACGGAGTCCCCGCCGTAGAAGCCGCCAGCTCCTCCCGAATTCTCACCAATCCATAAAAAGGATCGCTATCTCGCCGATTAGAACCCGGCGCAAAATCCAACAGCGCCGTTGGCACCGGAAAACACTGCGTCGGCTTCAAATCCTCCAGCGCCTTAGCCAGCTCATCGTCCGGTTTTGCCTTAGCCTGCCGCCACTGCTCCACCGTCAGCCCCTTACAAACTTTTGTCCGCAAATACTTCAGCAGCAGTGACTTCCCATTCCCCCCCGCCCCGTGAAAAAACAGAATTTCCTTTCTCGGCGGATCGTTCAAGCGCTCGGCCAGCAGGCGAGTGAAGCTGTAGCGGTCAGTGAAAAGATCGAGTGCGCGATCGCCCTCCGTAATCGAAGCAACTGGCTGTAAATCGTCGTCAATACTCATACAAAGGAAGCAGCAAAACCGTCCTCATTCTGACAAATTTTGATACGACTCGCCGTAAAGCTTTTGTGCGAAAGAGTGTGATCGCTCACTCCAGTACAGCTACTTTCTTTAAGTTCTGGGCGATCGCTAAAATAGAGAAAGCATAATAGACCAAACTCACTGGGCAGATGAACCATGACAACGCTACCAAAACCCAAAATTGAAGCCATCACGCTAGAGCTTCCAGCCCTCTCCCGTCATGCCATAGACGAGCTATATCATTTTCTCCAGTACCTACAGTTCAAACATCAGGTAGATCTCGAACCCGCCATCGAAGCCCTCGAAGACGAAATAGATGTTTTTGATGTCGAAGTCGCGCTACAAGAACCCGGAGAAGCAATTCCGTTAGCCGACTTCAAAAAGGAGCTAGGTTTAGAGTGAGCTATCAAGTATTACTCGAAGCCGCCGCAAGACGACAGTTTAAAAAGCTACCAGAGGCAGTTCAAGCATCGTTGCTTGCTCGCATTACCGATTTAGGAGAAGACCCTAGACCAGCGGGCTACAAAAAACTCAAAGGAAGAAAAAACGAATATCGTATTCGCTCAGGCAACTACCGCGTCATTTACAGCATCGAAGATAAGGCATTAGTCGTCAGAGTTATTAGGGCAGGTCATCGAAGTGATGCCTATGAGTGATTAACTAAACGCTTATTGCCCAGAGTAAACCCCTTCTGGAAGCAGGGTTGTTTCGCGTTTTCCAGAGAAAAAGCAGAATATAAGCAGTTGTTT
>QBMC01000276.1 GCA_003242035.1 Nodosilinea foveolarum
CTGATTACGAAATTCAAATGTCATCGTGACTCTCCTCTCGGAAATGACGCCTAGCCTGACAAGCTTAAAGCCTGATGGAATCAGATGAAAATGACAGTTATTGATGGGTCAGTCCTAAGCTTTGGGGGAAGCTGCATTGAATATCCAGGTGGCTAAGCTGCTGCTTCCAGTCTTCGTCTAATATCTTTAGAACGTACTTGATGGCTTCTGGAATCTCTAAGTCCTTACGCAGCTCGCTCATCACCCGGAAGTTTCCGTACTGGTTAGGAATAATCGGGTACGTATCAAGCAAGCTGCCAGGCTTAGCGGCCTCATCCGCTTCGACAAATGTAATGGCTTGATTGAGCCAGCCTATTGTCTCCACTTCAGACTTTTCTATTCTTCGAGCGAGCTGGGATAGGCACACCTCGTTAGCAATATCCTTGACTAAATCGGTGAGGGTGTACCGCAGTTTGATACTAAAGTCTTTTTCCCAGTCGGTGTCGATAGTGGTGTACCAGCCGATTACGTGCGCTTCGGTTGGCAAGCAGTTTTGATGGAAGGCGACAGCTAAACTCCACAGCGGCACAACTTGAGCAGCGGCCCGGTGGTAGGGTATTCGAGCGTGGGCTAGCGGAATTCTCTGATTTTCGCAGGTGTCAACTATCGGGGTCTCTAAAACCTTTTGGCGAAGCGGCTGCTGAATATATGCTTTGTACCACTGTCGATCAACGCCCTCTGGCATCCCAGAGCTGGCTAGCAGATAGGCGTCTTGCCAATGCTTGCTTGCATAGTCTAATAAATCGGAGTAAAGGTTTAGCGCGTATTCGAAAATTGACTTATTAAACCGGCGCTTCTCATCATCGCGCTCGTCTAGCAGAACCGTATCTCTAGGTTCGCTCGGGTTGAAGAGCGGACTGTTAAAGACCGTCGGGAAGCTAAATTGCTCTGAGCCTATGAGCGGAAAATCGCAGAACAGCCTGGGTGTTTTAGCATGAATTGCCGCGATAGATAGCTGCCCGTCTTGCTCGTCTAGGGGCATAGCCAGCGTCATGGTTTGGTTGAGATCGCTCACCGAGGCAATCGTGATTGAGCGGCTGTCTGCGCCTGCTTCAACTTGAATCGTTGACACTTTGAGGTTTGAGCCAAAGTCTCGCTCTAGAACAATCGAGTACTCAACCTTACTCCCGGCAATTTCGTCAATAACGGTAACTGATTTAATTTTGGGAATAAAGACCAATGCATAGCTCAAAGCCCCGTGCAGATCGTCAATGCCGACCTTGGCGATGCTAAGTCCTTCTTGATCGAGGGCATATCTAAACGACGTATCTAGATGCTTACAATGCTCGTAGCCTGTCAGCGCAGGGCATAGCACCTCATCATCTAGTTCGTCGAATACTCTGAAGGATTCACCAACCTTAGCAATCATCTCGTCAGGCGTTGCCGCATCGCGATCTAGAGTCAGGTTAAAGCGCTTATATACAGCAGGTTCTGTATCTTGGTCTTCAAGGACGCCTTCAACCTCTACCTTCTTCGACAGCAGATGAGTTGTCATAAAACCAGTGCCGAATTTCCCGGTTGTCTCTAGGGCTTCACCTAAATCCGAAACGCGATCTTTCGTCGAGACCTGCTCGATGAGATAGGTCACGTTGTCCATCAGAAATGGATTACCGTTATGCTGAAACTCAACTGAGTCAGCTTTAAGAACAATCTGAACTTGAACGCGATCTTTAGCCACGTCCTTTGCGTTCTGCAACAGCTCCCAAATCCAGCGCCGCTCAGAAGTCTTATTTTCATAGAGCTTTTCGATCCCGTCCAATAGCTTTGTAGCGATTAATTTTTTGTGAGCTTTTAGAGACGATTCGTAGGCTTTACGGCTGTAACTCATTGGTAGATATAAGCGGGTTTGTATGCAAATTAAGCTTTCCCTACAACTACGACTGCACGTTCACTGCGCACTAAAGTTTTTAAGAGATAGACATGCATCTCTTACAACCAGTACCCTCATGCCCCCTGTCATTTACAAACGCTACTGCCAAAGTCTTAGAGCAAGCCGAAATACCGCTTCAATATCGGCGATTACTCCGCAAGCGATCACACTCACAGCAGGGTTTGGTTGCGGTCGTCCTTCGGGACGATCGAGGCTAGAACAGCGGCACCCGCACTACTCAGCCAGTATAGGTGGCAACATCAGCCGAACGCGGGACAGGTCGAATCGACCCTCTTAACGTCACCACTACTCAGCCAAACAGCGCGGTTCTTCCGCATCTTCAGCGCAATGCTAAGATCGCACAGATCAGAAGCGCTATAACTGAGTAGTTAACCCAGTTGCAAGAGCTGGAAAGAGCTAATGCTCATGCTGTTCGTATGCAAAAATCTCGTCGCGATCGCACCGCCCGCCGAAAATTCGTTCAAGCCGTCAAAGCGTCGGCTTATCACAATCGCTTTACCATTGGCCTCAGCCTAATAGTCGCGCTTACATTCTTAGTTAGCACTGGCTTTCAGGCAATTCAGAGCGGTCTATTTAACGTTGATGCGGTGAGTACTCAGGCAGACGGCTATCCCGAGTAGATTTGGTCTGGTTTGAATATTTCGGGTTTGGTTTATTAGTTATTTGATCCCGGTAGCTTGGTTGCTACTGAGATTTTTTGTTGACTTGCCAAATAGATCTTGACAGTTAAATGTTGCGGTCGTCCTTCGGGGCGATCAATGATTGAAACTGATATTCTGCGCACAACGCTGATGAAATTCTTTAATGTTGAGATCGTTCTTCGATTTATTATTACTCCTTAAGCTTCAGTCTACAATGAAGATGCCGCAACGTCTAAAGCATCGCAAGCATGATCGCAACCCGCGCACATTCTGGTCTTACACCACAAGAATATTTAGCCTGGGAAGTACAGCAGTCATTGCGGTACGAGTACTTCGATGGAGACGTTTTTGCAATGGCGGGGGGAACGCTCCCCCCATGCCGATATTGCACTCAACATCGCTAGTCTCTTAAAGAGCGCCGTACAAAGTCCTTGCAAAGTCAGAAACTCGGACGCAAAAGTGGGTATTACCGCAGACGGGCCTTTTGTCTATCCAGATGTCAGCGTGACCTGCAACGAACGCGACCGCACAGCCCAAAAGTTCTCTCAGCAACCTTGTCTTATTGTCGAAGTTATTTCTCCCAGTACCGAAGCCTACGACCGAGGTGGCAAATTTGCCCTCTATCGTCGTTTAGAGAGTTTGCAAGAATATGTCTTAATATCCTCTGAGACCAAAGCTGTTGAGGTATTTCGTCGCGATCAAAAAGGCGCGTGGGTCTTCATCCCATACGGCGAAGGCGAAAATGTTGAGCTAGCCAGTTTGTCCGTAAGCATTTCAATAGAAGATATTTATGAAGATGTTATGCTGGCGCTATCCAAATAGCAATGACTGAATCGCTACGGCTGAATTGCGGTAATCTCAACTACTTTCATCAGCGTAAGGTAATCGCAAAACTTTTCATAGGTTGCCAGCAAAACCGGATCGTCTAAATGCTGAGACTGCCCTGCCAAACTGCTAAAAACCCTAAGCAGTTCTGACTTCAATAGTACAGCCGTACCGACATCACACTTACTAACGTTTTAAGACTGCTCTGCCCAGACACATACAGAAAAAGGATGGGTAGTGCATTTTAGTAAAGGACAGAGGAAAAAGCAGGATCTTCTCTTTCTGCCATCTTTTTTCTGACTAAGCGATTGTACTCATGAATAAACATCCATATTGCACCGATGTGATTCTCTA
>QBMC01000277.1 GCA_003242035.1 Nodosilinea foveolarum
GCAGCCTTCACGACAAGACGATGTTGGACTGCTCAGTGATGGCAGAACATATCCCGATTGATGTGCCGATTCAAGTAGACCTGGGATTCAAGGGCTTTGAAAACGAGTATGAGACTGTAGAACTGCCTCATAAGAAACCGAGAGGTGCTCAGCTAACAGAGAGCCAGAAAGAAGAGAATCGGCTATTTAGCGCAGAGCGTGTCGTGGTCGAACACGCTTTCGGCGGCATGAAACGCTACAAAGCAGCAGCGGATATTTACCGTAACCGCATAGAGAATTTTGATGACCACCTGATGGTGACGACAGCAGGGCTATGGAACTTCTACTTGGCGGCGGCGTGACAAAAAGGGGAAATGAAAGAGTGCTGCGGCTTGCTCTTTCCACTATTTCGCAACAGCTCTATTGTAAGTTCGCTTCGACTCGTCCCATCCGAACTTTGTGTCTAATTGTAGCTACATTTCGAGATCGCAGTTGCCTTTTGCCCATTTCGAAAGGCTAGCCCTTCCTCTGACAGATCGCCTGTCTCACATCGCTTAGGGTGACTGTCTTCGCATTTTTAGACTGCGCGATCGCAATCGCATCTTGCGCCATTACCCAAATTTCACCGCCCGACAGCTTAAACTCTTTAGCGATCGCTGCCCAGTTCATCTTGTCACTACAGGCAATACCCGCGAATGCCTGTCGCCAAAGCATTGTGCGTTCTGCGCGGTGAGGCAACGGGAGCGTTATTGTAGAATCTATCTGCTGTCGCCAGGATACTTTTACCATGTGCAAATGACGGCTGCTAAAAATGAGTAAACCCGGCGCTGTCTGCCTTTGCTGTAGCCATTTAGCGAGCTGAGCTTTGGGTAAGGCGCTGTTACGACCAAACCAAACTGAGGCAGATTGAAGCAGCAGCACTGGATAGCGCACCGGATCGAGGGCCGTTAGCACAGCGGCATGGTCTGCGGCCTCTATTTGCTTTAGATCTACTAGGCACAGTGGGTGACGTAAGGACGCTGCGATCGCCTTTGCCGCCATCGTTTTACCAGTGCCAGATGCGCCCACTACCAGCGCCGTTTTGCCGGTTTTAGCACGGGTGATGAATCCCACCGAAACCTGTTGGCTCAGCGTTTGCAGTTGGGTCAGTATTGACGCCGGTAAAATCAGCTTGTCCCAGGTGACGTTGGGCTGGATGATCTGGATGGCGCGGGTGACGGAGGTAGGCGCGGGTAAAGCTAATACAGGTTCTGTTGGGGTTGCTAATCGTTTGAAAAGGACGCGCTGATCAGGTTTTTCTGCGAGAAGATAATCTACCCAGTCTTCGCTGAGCTGGAGGTAGCTGCTGAGCCGAGTGGTGGGGCGAGGCGAGACGTAGCGCAGCACTTTGCGTTCTATAAGGGAGTTGGGGCCGGTGAGTTTGGCGCGCGATCGCCGTCGTTCCAAATCATTACGGCACAGCAACCGCAGGGCTAAATCTACCGTGGGCAAATCAGAGACTTTGGCACAGTCTTCGCCGGTTTGCAAAAAGTGATAGAGCCGCCCATAGCGTCGATTGATCTCGGGGGCGAGGGTCATCAACAGCAGGTTTTTCTCGAATAGCGTCAGGTTGAGGTAGTGACGCATGGAGGGCAGCGCCAGCACAATCTCATCCTTAGCGCTGATCTTAATACGGCCTTCTAGCTGCTGCTGATAGCCGGTCGGTTTGCACTTGGTCTTAGCAGGTACTCGGCAGTCGTCATAAGCCGGATTAGGGACAGAAATAACGCCTTTCCACCAGTAGCTGCTGACGGTATCAGCCGGGACACTCGCATATTTTTTAACGGCCTTAATCTCTTTGCGCTGCTGGGCTACGGCCAACATCAGCAGTCGATCTAGCCAAGCTAGCTCTGTTTTTAAGTAGGCCCAGTTGTCCGCAAACGGCATTAAATCAACGCCCATTCTCTATCCGCCGAATAAACTCCAAGGGTAAGCCGTCTGTATCGGCTAAAAAAGCCACTTCGTACAGCGCGTCGCCAATTTGCTGCTGCTGTGGCGCGAGTAAAACATTGAGCTTGCCACCCCCCGCTTCTACCTTTTGCTGCAAGTTGGCCAGCCAATCCGGCAAACTCTGCGTGCGATCGCTCAAATCAAAAGACAAATGGTAGTAGCCGGTATAGTGCTCGTCCACAAAAGCATCGAAGGCAGGCCGAGGTTCCGGCACCTGCATCAGCTCTATGCGGCCATCTAGCCCTCGCATCCAGCAAGCCAGCGTCACGCCCGCCGTAAACTGCGTTTCCATCTCGAACCCTAGCTGCTCGTAAAAGGCGATCGCCTGGTGAATATCCGCCGTTTTAATTGAAGCGTGGTGCATAGCAGCAATCGGCCCTGTAAAAGATCTGTAGAAAGCAACGAGCAAGAGAATACTTAAGGAAAATTCACCAAAAGCCCTCAGCGACGAAATTAGCAACGATATAACAGTAGACGGACCGCCTTCTCATGAGGTTCTTTCAGCGCCCTCTCCAGGTCTCAACTTTAAGCTAACGTTAACTTTTATACCTGAATGTCAGCTTGGGTAGACAGACGGAAACAGGATGTCGATGGGCAAATCAACCTTTCTTAAAAGGTTTTGGCGTCGTGAAGCGCTTAATCGAACATTCTAAGATACCGATATTGAGTCGGCACACCAGGCTCTTTTTCTAAGTCAAAATTAATGATTTCCCAGCGCGGTTCTTCCGTCTGAGATTCGCTAAAGGCCACTGGCAAGCCGTACAGCTTAGGCACCTTCTCTTTGCCCTGACTGTTCCAAGCCGCACCGGGATCCAGGTAAGGCATCATCAACTGCTCGTATCGGCTAGCAATGACCACTTTGGTCGCGCGCAGACCCTTCGTAAACAGTCTGTCTAATTCCTCATGAATCTCGAAGCGGACGCCGTCGGGATGGGTGTGCTGCCGATACCACCGGTCTTCCCAGAGTCGCCAGTGTCGGCCCGACTGCACATGAACGAGTTCTTCGGTTTTGGGATTGGCCTCGAAGGCACCGTGGCGAGTGCAGAGATAGCTGTCGGTGAGCACCAGCGCTGGAATCGGTTGACGACAGTGAGGACACTGTATTTCGGGGCCATATATGGGATATTGAGAGGCGGAACCTAGCATTAATCTTATTTATTACCCAAGATTTTTGAACCGTTTTGGAGCGGTTCTTTGCAGCAAGCCACCGGAAAACCACTGCTGCCATTATAACTTTTGGGCCATAACTTTCAGGTCTCATTCTTTTTGAGGTGCACTCTATCGGTTCTTAACGGGTTGAGTCTTCAAATTTTGTTATTCAGGTTTTGCCATGCCCGCTTCAACTCATTTGTCTCAGCCGCTGACGGTCGCACCCGGTGGTCATTGGCCTGCGCCCGATCTATCTCAGGCGGCTTTTGTTGCGCCCAATGCGACGGTCATTGGCGATGTGGTCATCGAAGAAGGCGCTAGCATTTGGTATGGAGCCGTTGTTAGAGGCGATGTGGAGGCCGTGCGCATAGGGGCTTTTAGCAATGTGCAAGACGGTGCGGTGCTGCATGGCGATCCAAATTTGCCGACGGTTTTAGAAGCGTATGTGACGGTTGGGCATCGGGCGGTGATTCATAGCGCTCATATTGAATCGGGCTGTTTGATTGGGATCGGCGCGATTGTTTTGAATGGGGTGCGGGTGGGTG
>QBMC01000278.1 GCA_003242035.1 Nodosilinea foveolarum
CTCCTGGCTCAGACCCCATCGGGGCATCTCTCAAGAGAAGCTACCGATTTACCTTGGCTTCTTTGCATTCGTTCACAATGTCAGAAAAAGAGGCAAAGCCTTGCTTGGCAGTCTATTGAGTACCTTGCTACGATAGCTCCTTGAAATACAGATTGAGCCATTGAGGTTTCTGATTGGTTCGACTTGAGCTTAGATATGTTGATCAATCCTGGACGTGCTACCAAGGCAACTCAGGAAAAGATCGGTGCGTTCTTGCGCTGGTTCGCGATTAAAGGCTTCTACGCGGAGGCATTCGTTGCCTTAAAAGGTGTTTACACCGGCAAGAGCAGCCGCGCGACGACGAAGTGGTTGATTACCCGGCAAAGTGGCAAACCCGTTCGCAAGACCTATACCGATCTAATCAGCGAGCTGGGAGCGCACCCGAGCACCTATGGCAAGCTCACCAATAAGATCTACGAGGGGCTGTTTGGCCTGAACGCAGTTGAGATGCGCCGGGAGTGGGACTTGATATCTGGTAGTGCTCGCATTGCTCGCAACCACATCACCGAAAAGGAAGGACTAGAAGCGGTGAAGTTCTGCGAAGACTTAGTAGTGAGAATCTTTGCTGGCGACATTGAAGAAGCGCATAGAGATGCGATCTCGCTGACGGTGCGCAAGTTTAAGTTACGCCCACAGCGATTGCCATAGCTTGTAAAAAAGAGCAGGAGCTTTAGCTAGAATCGCTACTAGCGTGGCCTCTGTGATGTGATGCTGCTGACCTGTGACTTATGGAGAGTGCGATCATGAATGCGAGCGATCGCCGAGTTCTAATTGCCGATGGCATTACTGCGGGTGACCGAGCGAAGTTCAGACAGTTAGCTGAGGTTTCAATTAATTTTTTCAGTCGTTGCTGCATGAGCTGACAAAAAAGGAACAAGAGAGATAAATTAGGAACAAGAACTCACCCCGCTCCCTATGCCCACCCAAGTCGTTAAGCCCATCACCGCCGAAACATTCCGCCCCTACGCCAAGTTAGGCAAGAGCAACGGCAAAGTACAAAGCCGCATCTGCGCTCTGCTGTTGCGACTGATCCAGACAGACGATCCAGCCAAAGTAAAGAATTTGTGTTCGTCGGAGGTAGCTTGGCTAGAGACTGAATACTCAAATCCCAACACTCGCACTAGTGCAGCGTCAAGGATAAAAGTTAGGGCAGGCAACAATGTTGTAGGTAGGCGCGTCGGATAGATAAAAGAGCTATTTCTATGCCGAAGAAGTACATTGTCCGTTTGAGCGAAGATGAACGCAACCAGCTACGAGCGGTGATAAAAAAGCTGTCTGGAAGCAGTCAGAAAGTGCGAAGAGCGCAAATCCTACTGAAAGCAGATGCTGGTGGCTCAAATTGGACAGACGAGCATATCGCAGAAGCCTTTAGCTGCCGCACTAAAACGGTCGAAAATATTCGCAAGCGGCTGATAGAGCGAGGGTTTGACGAAACGCTCAACGGTGCCCAACGCCGTAGTCCGTCCGTTGCCAAGTTATTAGACGGCAAGCAAGAAGCTCAGGTGATTGCGCTGCACTTAGGCGAGCCGCCGTCAGGCGATGCAAGCTGGTCACTCCGCCTGCTGGCGCGCAAGGTCGTTGAGCTGGGCATCGCCGAATCAGTGAGTCATGAAACCCTGCGCCAGATGCTTAAAAAAACGGCATGACCAATCGAAAGATAGAGTACTGGGTGATTCCCCCTGAAGCTGACGGTGAGTATGTCGCCTGCATGGAAGAAGTTCTCGATGTTTACGCCCAGCCCTACGACCCAAACTGTCCGGTCATCTGTATGGACGAGCAGCCAGTACAGCTACACAAAGAAATCACTCAGCCGATTGAGGCCACAGCGCAGCACCCCAAGCGCGTTGATTATGAGTACGAGCGGGCGGGTACCGCCAGTATTTTTATGTTCACCGAACCCTTAGCCGGTTGGCGGCAGGCCACGGTACGTCCGCAACGCACGAAAACAGATTGGGCCAGTGAAGTGGCAGCGCTATTAGAGAAAGGCGGGCGCTACGCAGAGGCTGAGCGAGTCATTCTCACCTGTGACAACCTAAACACGCACACCAAAGGGGCTTTCTACGAGACGTTCGAGCCTGAGCGTGCCCGCCAGCTAGTCCGACGTATCCAGTTTTGCTAGGGTAGTTGGCTCAACGTTGCTGAGAACGAGTTGAGCGCTATGACCCGGCAATGTGTCAACGGCAGAAGGTTTGGCGATATTGAAACACTCCGAGCTGAGATTTTGGCTTGGTCAACCGATATCAACAACATTCAACGAGGGGTAGACTGGCGAATGAAAGTCAAAGATGCTAGGTGTAAACTCACTTCCGTTTACCCTAAAATTATGCTTTGACGCTGCACTAGCTACATCAGCGCCTACCGCAAGGCGCTAATGGCTTACTTTGTTGAGTGCCCGCCACCCGCTAGCCTACTGAGCGAGTACAAAGGCACCAGACAACATCTAGCGCTCTGTCATCTGTTCGCAGCCGATGAAGACTACGCCCAGAAGACAGCTAGCACTAAAGAGAAGACCGCTGAGCAACGCGACCACCTCACCGCGTTCAATGCCGCCGCCGCCGTCGATGCCACCGAGCAAGCGCTGAAGTCTGACGACTGGCGCAAGCTAGCCGCAGGACTAATCATGGCAGTGCAGTGCCGTCCGTCCGATATGCTCCAAGCGGGCAAGTTCAAAGCCATCTCGAAGTATCGGCTTGAATTCACGACTGGATTGAAAAAGCGGGGAAAAACCGTCACGGGTGAAATTTTCTGTCTAGTCGATACGAGCACTTTTATTGATGCCTTTAGCCGCCTGCGCCGCGAACCTGATGTGATGGAGGTGAGAGATTGGGCGTTGAAAGACATTGACAGTGGCAAAAACAAAGCCGTGAATCGAGCCGTCAGACGAGTCTTTGGGGATCAGCGCCAAGGCGGTGAGATCGTGCCAGTTCCTTATGGCGAGAAAGAGCTGAGCTGTAAGAACCTGCGAGCCGCTGGTGTGAACGTTTCCTACTGGCTTCATGGCCGAGAGAATCAGGCGATCGGGCGGTTCGCCGAGCGTCAGCTACTGCACGATAATCCCGGCACCGCCGCCAACTACGAGGACTTCTACTGTGTTGATGCAGACGGCAACCGCCTAAGAGAAATCGGCATTCTGAAGGATAGCCCATTAGTGGGTAAACCCCTCAGTGAAAAGCGCTCTAGCCTATCTCTAGATAAACAACTGCTCGCTATGGTGTCAGACGCTGAGCAAGGGGAGAGGGTAGCCACGCCGACCGCTTAGAGCGCATCGTGGCCCGTGCTAAGCAAGCTGATAGGTTAGAGCGTCAGCTTGCCATTGAGTGCGAGAAGCGGCAAGCGCTAGAACTGAAGCTGAAGCGACTAGAGCAATGGCAGATTAAGCCAGTCGTTGAGCTAATCGCAAAAGCCACCGTTAAGCTGCCTGTAACGGCTGATGAGTCTAGTGAGTTCGAGTGGCGTGATGTGCCGAACGCTGAACTAAATGGCGCTCGCCGCCATGATGCCTATAGAGTCCATTTGAGTTCTTTTCGGAAATAGGGGAGAATGGCAGGAGTCGTCAATCCCAGTCACTATGGCCTACTCAAGCAGTCTAA
>QBMC01000279.1 GCA_003242035.1 Nodosilinea foveolarum
TGGTAACCTCAGCGTACCTGTCCTCCCTTTTTTGTGCTTTTCTTATCCCGAACTGACGTTAATTTAGCGCAACTTTAGTCAGAAGCTATGATGACTCTACTCAAATCCACTGCTGCCATCACGATCTTGATCGTTGACGATACCCCCGACAACCTGTGGCTCCTCACCCAAATCTTAGAGTCTGAAGGCTACTGCGTGCGTAAAGCACCCAACGGCAAAATGGCACTTCAGGGTGTGCATCGCGATCCACCCGATCTGATTCTGCTTGATATCAGAATGCCAGTCATGGGCGGGTACGAAGTCTGCCAGCAGTTAAAGGCATCGACCGCCACTGTGCATATTCCGATTCTTTTTATTAGTGCGCTTGATCACATGGATGACAAGGCGCAGGCTTTTGCGATGGGCGGACAAGATTACATCACCAAACCCTTCCAGGACATGGACGTGCTGATACGAGTCAAAAACCAATTGCTGATCCAACAGCAACACCAACAGCTACAGCAGCAAAATCAATGCCTGGAGCAGGAAATTGCCGAACGGCTCAAAGCAGAAGCAGAAGTAAGACAGCTAGCGTTGACCGATGAGTTGACAGCGCTGTACAACCGACGTGGTTTCTTTTTATTGGCAGGGCAACAATTAAAAATGGCCCAACGCACTCAGTTACCTTGCTGTCTGCTCTTTGCTGATGTTGATGGCTTGAAGCAAATCAACGATACGTTCGGACACGAAGTTGGAGACAGAGTGATCGTAGATGCCGCTCAACTCTTAAAACAAACGTTTCGTGATGCCGACATTATTGCCCGTCTGGGGGGTGATGAATTTGCTATCTTGATACCTGCTGGCTCAGACGTTGTAGATGTCTTGTGCCTGCGCCTGCAAGCAAATATTGATCAATTTAATCAAGCGGCTGCCCGTTCCTATCAACTAGCGATGAGTGTGGGTATTCAGGTTTGCGCTCTCACGGATGATGCTTCACTAGAACACTTGCTAGCACAAGCAGATAAATTGATGTATGAGCATAAATGCTTGAAACGGCTGAGTTTAACTCCAAGTGTTAGAGAAGACGATCGCCAAAGCGACTAAGACCTGAATAACAATCAGACAGATGCTCTGCTACTATTTTGTCAGTCCAACAGGTCGGTCGTGCGAGCAATTCTCTCTCACTACGAAGGGAAAATTAGTCAAGCCTAGTGTTTGCGACAAGTATGCCTGCTAGCCAGATAAACCGCGTTCACGTTGAAACAACAAGTCTCTCGACTGTACTTAGTCTGGGCGGACGGTGGCTACAGCGGTCAACCCTTTCTCCGATGGGCGATGGACACCTTCCGGTTGATTGTCGAAGTGGTGCTGCGGCCTGAGCAGACCAAGGGGTTTGTTCTGCTGAAAAAGCGATGGGTCGTGGAACGGACGTTTGGCTGGTGGAATTGGTACCGTCGGCTCAGCAAAGACTACGAACGCTTGCCTGAGTCTGCTGAGACGATGATTTACATCGCTATGATTCGACTGATGCTCAGACGCTTGGCGTAATTTGATACCTCATTGACCTTTTAAAACAACCTCTTAGTGTTGATAGCTCGTGAGTCTCAATTGTCTTAAAGGTTGGGTCGAGGGAGGCTATAAGGCGTGGTTTAAAGGCAGGTGACACTTTAGGGAAACCAAGCAGCGATCGCATAGGCTAAAGCTTGACGCCTCCCGCCTATCGAGATCGCCCCCTCATGAGCCCGACTCTTTCTATCGCAGCCAGCCTATCCCCGAATGAGCGCCAAGCGATTGGCATTCAGGTGCTCGCTCGGACAGAACCCATCAGTCACCTTGCTACCAAGCACGAGGTCAGCCGAAAGTTTGTCTATCAGCAAGGCGACAAAGCGCAGCGCTCACTAGATGAGGCGTTTGCCCCGTCAGCGGGTGATGATGAGGTTCTGTTTCATTTGCCGGTAACCAAAAGCTGGCTGTATCAGCTGATTCTGGGACTGGTGCTGATTTGCCATAGTTCGTATCGTGGTGTCGTTGAACTGTTTCGCGATCTATTCGACATATCAATTAGTATCGGCACGGTTCACAATCGGCTTGAAGCCGCCGCCACAGAAGCCGCTGAGTTCAACCAATCACAAAACCTTTCCAGTATTGAAGTGGGCTTACACGACGAGATTTTTCAGTCAAATCGGCCAGTGCTAGTCGGTGTGGATGCGGCGTCAACCTATTGCTATCTGCTACAGGCAGTAGAGCATCGGAACGAAGAGACCTGGGGCTGTCATTTGTTGGACGTGATGGAGCAAGGCTTCAACCCAAACTACACGATTGCGGATGGTGGCAGCGGCTTGCGGGCTGGCCAAACCGCAGTGATGCCAGCAACCCCTTGTCATGGCGATGTGTTTCATATCCAGCGACAGTTTGGACAAGTACTCAGTGGCCTAGCCCGTCAAGCGCAAGGGGCTACTGCCCGCCGTATGAAAGTCGAACAACAGATGACCCAGACGAACCTGACGCCAGCGACAACCCGTAAACTACGCATTCAGCAGGTCAAGGCAACCCGCCGAGAAGTCGGATTATTGGTCCGTGTAGAAGATGTCAGAACATTGTTGCAGTGGTTCTCACATGACGTGCTCACGCTCGCTGGAGAGTGCTTTGAACGTCCGTCAAGAGTTGTTTGACTTCATCGCCACAGAACTCCAGCAGCGAGGCGGTAAATCGTATCCGACCATTCGTAAGCTTGCAAAGGCATTGCAAAATCAGCGCGATCAACTGCTGGCCTTTGCCGGTATTCTCGACCAAAAGCTTGTAGAAATTTCTGAAGACTTTGAGCTACCGTTACTAACAATCCGGGAGGTCTGTCTACTGTATCGGAAACAGCCGACTTCCGATGCCTACTGGGCGCGGTGGAATCAGTTGCATACTCAGCTCTCAGGAAAATTCCATGGATTGATGGGAGCGGTCGGCGAAGCCTTGAAAGCAACACCCAGAGCCAGTTCGATGGTCGGAAATCTCAACTCACGGCTACGCAATTACTTTTTCCTGCGCAAGCGCCTTGGGGACGACTATCTGAATCTCTTGCAGCTCTTCCTGAATAGCCGGTGTTTTATACGCTCGCTGAAGCCAGAACGGGTGGGCAAAAGTCCGAAGCAATTGCTGACCGGAGAGGCTCATCCGCATTGGCTGGAGATGCTAGGGTTTAAGCGCTTCCAGAGAGCGTAAAAACTGACGCAATCAGCGGGCTGGGCCGTCTAGATGACGGTCTATTTTGTGCTGAGAGTGTTACCCTAAATCGGGCATTTTTGAACCCTGCCTCTAGCTGTTCTAGGGTTAGACGGGCGTCGGCTTCTACTGCCCTTTTGTGCGGCCCTAGGCGGCGGGTGGTGTAGCCCGGTAGCGTTGAGAAGAACTCCGTGTTGAAAGTGCCAAAGGGCCGTTCTACAATGCCCCCATCTGAGGGCCGACGACGTAGGCACAAGACGATACCGATACTGTTGGCCACTTGGTCGATATGGGATGAGGTGAAGTCGGTGCCGGCATCGGTGTATAGGTACTGCGGCACCCCATAGCTCTCCCACAAGCGGGTGTAATTAAAAGTGGCATGAGAGACTATGTAAGCTCAATCAGATAGAATCTG
>QBMC01000027.1 GCA_003242035.1 Nodosilinea foveolarum
AATGGAATTACAGAGCTATTCCTGAAAACTTGACAGTTATTGATTGAGCGTTCCTTAGCTCCTAAAGGTAGTCGCTGAAGAAGGATGTTATTTACTCAACATCTCGATAAAGTACCAAGGCCCTTCAGTCGAACCGTTATGAATTCGAGAACGCTAGGTAAATCAGACATTAGAATTTCGCCGGTCATTATGGGGACTTGGCAGGCGGGAAAGAAGGGATGGGTGGGCATTGAAGATGATGAGGTGGTGGCGGCTATTCGCGCGGGTTATGAGGCGGGCATTACTACGGTGGATACGGCTGAGGTTTATGGCGATGGCTATTCGGAGAAGCTGGTGGCTAAGGCGCTGAGCGATGTGCGAGAGCGCGCTACTTACGCGACGAAAGCATTTGCGAATCATCTCAGCGCCAATAAGCTGACTGAAGCTTGTGAGAATTCTCTTGAGCGACTAGAAACAGATCGAATTGACCTCTATCAAATTCATTGGCCAGCCGGATCGTTCAAAACTGAGAAAGTGCCGATTGAGGAGACGATGGGGGCGTTGGTGAAGCTGAAAGAACAGGGAAAGATTCGAGCAATTGGGGTTTCTAATTTTTCTAAGGCGCAGTTGGAGGAGGCTTTGCAATATGGCCGCATAGACAGTATTCAGCCGCCTTACTCGCTGTTTTGGCGGCAGGTAGAGCAAGAGATCGTGCCCTTTTGCGAGCAGGAAAACATTTCTATTCTCGCTTATTCGTCGCTGGCGCAAGGCTTGCTAACCGGTAAGTTTGGCCCGGATCATGAATTTCCGGCTGACGATGTTCGGAGCAAGAATAAGCTGTTTAAAGGAGAGATTTATCAGTCGGCGCAGCAGGCGATCGCTCAATTACGACCGATTGCCGAGAAATACGAGACAAGTTTGGGGTGTTTGGCGATCGCCTGGCTAACTGCCCAACCCCAAACCTGCGCAATTGTCGGCGCACGCAATTCTCAGCAAGCCGAAGAGAATGCTAAAGCTGCTGCCCTCGAAATTTCTCAGGCGGACTTGGACAAAATAGACGATATTAGTCGCACCGTGACCGACCAGCTAGACGAAAACCCGGTGATGTGGAACTTTGAGAATCTATAAACTCAGCGGACTCTTTCGATAGTTAGATCACAGCAGCCCAGGACTCCGCTACTGTATGAGCCATATAGCTTTGCGGTATTCTTCATGGAAGATTCTCAGCCCTCTCTTGAACAGTCCCCTCAGCCTAGTAATGCGTCTGGAGAACCGCAGGTGAAAACGCCTAACGAGATAGCGCAGATTAAGGCACATACAGGTAAGGACATCGGGGGTGGCCCGCCGGTCATTGAGTACTGGGCGAAGAATACGCTATCTGCGAAGGGGCCGGAGGTTTGGAAAACGCTGTTTCATAAAAGCGCCTGTCTGTCTTGTGCGTGGGGCACGGGCGGACAAAAGGGCGGCTTTACCAACGAGGAAGGCGAGAAGCTACAGCGCTGCATGAAAAGCATGGAGGCGATTGTTGCTGAGTTGCAGCCAGCCGTGGAGCCGCACTTTTTTGAAAAGCACAGCATCGACGACCTTCAGCAGCTCAGCTCTATGGAAGCAGATAAGCTAGGCCGTCTTAGCTTTCCAGCAATTCTGAGAGAGGGCAGTTCTCACTACGAGCGCATTACTTGGGAAGCGGCTTACGACCTTGTGGAAACGGCCTTTCGTCAACCACCTGAGCGAGTCGCTTCCTACAGCTCTGGCCGATCTTCTAACGAGGCGGCTTATCTGTTGCAGTTGATGATGCGGATGCTGGGGTCGAACAACTTGGCTGATTGCTCGGACTTGTGCCATCGACCTTCGACGACGGGGCTGAGTACGATGTTTGGCTCGGGCACTTCTACCGTAAGTTTAGAGAGCTTAAAGCAGGCGGACTGTGTGGTGTTGGCGGGGTCTCATGCGCCTGCGAATCATCCTCGGTTGATGAATGAGCTGATTGAGCTGCGCGATCGCAATGGCACCGTCATTGTCATTAACCCAGTTCGAGAAATTGGTTTAGTAAAGTATGGTTCGCCCGCTTTCCCCGTAAAATCTCTTATTCCTGGCAGCGACATTGCCAACCTGTTCCTACAGCCCATTCCCGGCAGCGACTTGGCCCTATTTGTTGGCATTCAAAAGTCTTTAATTGAAAGAGATCTGATTGACAGAAACTTCTTAGCAGCGCATACGGAAGGCTGGGAAGCTGTAATCGAACAGGCTCAAAATACTGATTGGGAGAAAATTACAACAACCTGTGGTATTCATAAAGCAGAGATTGAAGCAGCGGCGACTCTGATCAGTCAATCTGAGAAAACGGTGTTTGCCTGGGCGATGGGCATTACGCACCAGGCCAACGGCACTGATAACGTTTGTAGCATTGCGAATACGGCGCTGCTGACGGGTAACGTTGGCAAAATGGGCGCAGGCGTAATGCCGATTCGCGGTCATTCTAACGTGCAGGGCTTTGGCTCTATGGGTGTGAAAAATGACATTAAGCCGAAGCTGCGGGAGGCGCTGGAGAAGATTGTGGGGCGATCGCTTAACCCCAACCCCGGCTATCATTCTCGCGCCCTAATAGAAGCCGCTGATGAAGGAAAAGTCGATACGCTCTTTTGCTTAGGCGGCAATCTGTACGCGGCGAATCCTGACCTGACGCAAGCTAAGCGAGCGATCGGCAAAATCGACACGGTGGTTTACGTGGCGACCAAGCCTAACCTGGGCCACTTTCACGGACTAGGACAAAAGAACACGCTGATTTTACCAGTGTTTAACCGCTTCGAGAATCCACATAAAACAACAGTGGAGTCCGGCAACAACTTCGTAAGGCTCAACGATGAAGGAAAATCTCACTTATCCGAAGCAGATTTAGTGCCCGAAGTGCATTTACTCACAGAGCTAGCTCACCGGCTGCATGGAAACTCTCCTATCGACTGGCGTAAGCTACAAAATCCTCGCTATGTGCGCGAACTAATTGCCAAAACTATCTCGGGCTACGAGAAGATTGGGCAATTAGACCAAACGAAAGAAGAGTTTACGATTAGCGGACGAATCTTCACGACGCCCAAGTTCAAAACCGACTCGGGCAAAGCTAAAATGCAGCTCACGCCATTGCCAGATCTAACGCTGCCGACGCCGACCGATTTTGGCCAGGACAAAGGCACTGTGTTAGCGCTCATTACCGGGCGCAGCTACAGGCAGCACAATACGGTTGTCTATAAAAACGGTGACAAATATCGGGGAATGCCGCACCGTCAGTGTATTCTTATGCACCCCGAAGATATTGACGCAGGCGGATTTGCGAACCATCAACGAGTGACTATTCAAGGCGAAGCAGGCCAGCTCGACCACATCGAAATCATCAGTGGAGCCATCCGACGCGGCGCAGCTCTGATGTTTTACCCCGAAGCAAATGTACTGATGAAAGGGGTTACCGATCCGAAGTCTCATACGCCTGCCTACAAGCGAGTTCCGGTGCTGGTGTCGGCATAGTCGATAGCTACCAAAGTCGTTGCGCTTCTAGATTCAAGATTGGGCTTTGCGAGTAGTCCATTCTCTGATAACTCTCCAGGCGATAACGCCACACAGGAGCAGGCCACCCAGCATGTACAAACTGACGGCGCTCATGATGACTTCATCGGTAAGCGAGAGATTTTCCAGCCCAGCGGATTCTGTTATGAGCGTTTGCAGTTGCTTTGAGCCAAACAGTTGAACCAGGACAACAGGCAGCAGCAAGCAGCCGTTATGAAAGGCATGTAGCAAAAAGCTCCAGCCGAAGCCGTAGCGCAGGCGAACAAATCCTAACAGCAGCCCAACGATAATCTGAGGCATCACCAGTATCGGGAGAAAGGGCCAAACCTGGGTGTCGTAATTAGTGATATGAACGGCTCCAAACAGCAGCGCGATACCGTAAAAGATGACGCGAGGATAGTGGTTGTAGATCGGCTGAAGCCTAGCGACCTTTGATCCCCTGGCCCAAAGGTAGAGATTTAAGCTGGCTAGCGCAGTCGCTAAAACCAGTAGCAGCGGTGACGGCAGGACGGCAAACCAAGAAAAGGCGATTAGAACAATGAGAGAGATAGATAGCGCTAAGCTCGCGGCAAAGGGTCTAAGCGGTAGCCGAAAAATGCATTCCTCTTGCAAGGGCGCGACCAAGACGGCCATCACCGGCAGATACCAGACGGGCATGTCTGCGATCGCGTCTAGTATATTATTACTATCGCCTGCGTTAGGAACTTGCCCAATGACGGATAGCACTATCAGCACTATCAGCACTATCAGCAGATGTACGCTGTAAAGACCCAAAATAGGCCGAATCGCTGTCTGGTTTTGAAGCGGGATAGGTAGGGCGTTTAGATCGGGCGATCGCAAAAACTGAAAGTAGGTGCCGAGCAAACTTTTTGACATAAATAGAGTCGCATTAATAGCCGCACCGCTATTTTGACACTTAATGTAAGACGAGATAGTGAGTCGATCTGTGACAACAGCTAGAAATTAGCCATCGGTGACTTGGATAACTTTGACAGCATGGCTTCCCGCCATGGGATTGATTGACCGCTTGCCAGTATCCGCTAGGGCTTGATAAGCCTTGTCGATGATGATCTGTGCCTGGTTTGTATGATGATTGCGATCGG
This sequence comes from Nodosilinea foveolarum, assembly GCA_003242035.1. Taxonomy (GTDB): domain Bacteria; phylum Cyanobacteriota; class Cyanobacteriia; order Phormidesmidales; family Phormidesmidaceae; genus Phormidesmis; species Phormidesmis foveolarum. The sequence continues at coordinate 4,641 of QBMC01000027.1, forward strand.
CAACCGCGCCGCCCACTTTGGCATCTACAGCCACCACAGAATCGTCAGAGAGCTTCAGCGGCTCATCGGTGAGGGCCGCTCGCATGGTTTCGCCGTATTGCCTGAGGCCGCTTTTGTCCATGCCAGTGAGAACGCACATAAACTGCGCCCCGTTAGCATCGCGGCTGTCGCAGTAGAGCCAGGTGTCGAGGGTGACGCTGCGCCGAATGGTGTGGGCGATCGCACTATCCAACAGCGCATTTTGTCGTTCAGTCGTCTCTACTTCGCCTAAGGCTGATTGGCGCTTGGCATCGACAATCAGTAACCCAATCGAATCGAACTGAGGATTACCCGGCTGTAGCTTCATTTGCTTAATCAGGGCGGTTAGCGCTTGAGGCAGCGTTTCGGCATTGAGCAATCCGGTGTTGACATCCATCAGGCCCATGGCCAGCAGCAGGTTTTCGTGGCTCTGGCGGAGCTGGTCGGTATTGCGGGTTTGGTTGGTAAAATTTTGATCGCGTGAGGTCAATTCCTGGTCTAAATCCGCCGTTTGCCGGGTGAGCCGAGAGATCCGCCAGCCGCGCTTAATCAGCGTAGGAATCAGCACCAGGATACCAATCAGGACGCCAATCGCCAGCGTAGACAGCAAAATAACGGCGAGCGATCCCTCCAGTTTGGAGAAGAGAAGATTGACCAGAACGGGTTGATTGTTTAAAAGCGCAAAGGCGATCGCAATAAAGGCAATTACAATCGCAGCGATAATGAACAGAGGCATGGCGACGGCTGATAGCAGCGATATGAGGACAGCGCGAAGGCGAATCTCCGTAGCCTACCGCAGTTGACTACAGCGCGGCTAGCACCTGAGCCAGTAAGTTTGAGGGGACTTTGCTGAGGGCGGCTTGTTGACCTTCTAGACCAAGGTGAGTGTAGTGCGATCGCAAATTAGCCACAATTGCGCCAATTCTGCCGGTGTAAGTCGGTGAGGCTTCGCTGACGCCCTGAAGCGACTGAATGTAGCTGTAGAGCGACTTCCCCAAACTCTGTTTAGCCTCGGCGGGCGAGGTGGCCGTCTCTGCCATTTGGCTATGCACGTCGCCCAGGCAGTGATAAATGGCCGTACTGTCCATGTTGTTCAATGCGCCTGAGGTGCGGCTAACGTTTAAAGCAGCTTCGAAGGCCGTCACCGAATTCTTTTGGGCTTGCGCTCGTCTAGGCTGTTCTAACTCTCTGACCTTGGAGAGATCCCAATAGGCGAGTGCCAGGTTGTTGTAAGTAATGGCGCAGGCGGTGGGGTCGGCTTCGGGGGTGCGATAGTTGAGCGCATCGCTGTAGGCGGCGATTGCCTGCTTTAGGCAGTTCACCGGATTTTCGTGTTTGGCTAGACTCCAGTAGGTAATGCCCAAGTTATTTTGGGCGGCGGCGTATTCTAGCGGTTGGGTGTCGGAGCGGTAGCCGGAGAGGGCGTTGCTGTAGGCAGCGATCGCTTTTTGCAAATGGCTTTGTACCTGCTCGTAGTGAGACAACTTCCAGTACACAGAACCCAGGCTGTTGTGTAAGGTGGCGTATTCGGCGGGATCGGCGTCGAGTGAGGCGGTGGGCAGAGCCTGGAGATACGCGCTCACCGCTTCGTTGAGACAATCGACCGAGTTTTGGTAGGTGGCGAGCATACTGTAGACCGCCCCCATATTGCTGTAGATCTGCCCAATCAGTTCGGACTGGTTAGGCTGGAGCCGCGCTAGCGCTTCTTGGTAAAGCCCAATGCTGTGCGTCATACTTTCGACGCTTTGCTGCGGATCTTTTACCTGCTGCGCCTTGAGCCAATAAAGGGTGCCTAAGTCATTAAGTCCCACGCTCCAGTCTAGGCTCGCCTCGCCCAGTTGGTTCAGTCCGCTTTCGTAGGCAGCGATCGCCGCCTCAATTACCGCCAAGTCTCGCTCGCCCGCTTCAATCCGCGCTCTATAGGTTCGTCCATCTGCCAAAGCGTCTGCTTCTATAGGCTGCGCTTCTATATTACGCGCTTCTATATCTATATGAGAATCAGAGCGGGCCTCGTTAGAGGGTTCGTCTGCGGACTGCGGCGGCTCAGCCCTTTCTACGGTTGGGCTATCTGGCGGCTGACGGTCTGCCAGTTGAGCCGTTGCCGGGTAAGAATCGCTTTGTCTAGCTGGTGACGTGGGCGGTGACGTTTTAATCGGGGGGATTGATGCTGACGGAGTGAGACGTTCTTTTTGGGCATTATTGGTGCTTTCTGCCGACCGATTGATATGAGCAGACGTGTCTTCTATATCGGCATTGACGCCTTTAGTGACAATAGACGTTAGCCCGCCCAAGGTGGCCAACGAACGGCGAACGGCTGAGCGCTGGGCCGGTTCGGGCGGCACCGATACACTTTCCAGGTTGAGGGTTCGCTGAGTCTCTACTTTCTCACCGTAGAGTTCTGCTGATTTGTTTTGTCCGACACTTTTGGAGCGCGGTTCTGCTGGAGGAGATTCTTCGTTAAATAAGCTGGAGAGATCGTCCTCTTCTGCTGGCGCAGATTTTAGAGTTGTTTGCTGTACGGGTTGTTGCTGTACGGCGGGCGGGTTTTGCGATCGCGTGGGGGCCTCTACGGAAGTCTCGGTAGAGATGGGTGCTTCAAACGGGGATATAGGAAACGCAGGGCCTGACGTTTCAGTTAGCGCTGGGCCAAGTCGTAGGGATTCTTGCCCAACTGGGGTGGGATCGCTGACGAACTCGAAAATGCCGTTTCGCCAGTCCCAAAAGGTGGGGGCCGACTGCTGAATGGTGCGCAACCAGGGCCAGGGCACCCAGATTAGCAAGCTGGTGTTGAGCCGGGGTAAGAGGGCGTCTACTTTTTCGAGCGATCGCAAAAAATGATTTTGAGTAATCGCAGGCTGGCGGGTCATTTGCTCTATACCCAGCACCTGAAGCTGCGGCAAAGCGCCTTCTGCCAAAACCGTTTGACGCACCCACTGAGCGACTTGCTTGGGCAAGTTTCCGTCTTCCGGATCAAATATTAGTCGCTCTAGCGATTTCTTTTGAACAAAGTGAGCGACATCGAGTCCTTCAGCACCTTGTTCGAAGCTGAGCTGACTGGGCGCTGCTCGCGATTGGGCCAGATCGGCCTCTAGCTGAGTGGCTAGCTGATTTTGCATGACGACGCTGTCGCACACGGCGATCAGCAACTGCCGTCGCAAGTTCAGCTCCATAGAGGACTTGAGCGACTGGTAAGACTGTTGATTGACGCCGAGGATCTGACGAGATATTGGCTGAGTTGCAATCATGGGAGATGCTAGAGCGAAGGCGAGGAGTGAGGAGACTGTAGAGACGATCCGGAACATAGCGAGTTAAAACGCTTTTGCGAAGCGGATAACTTGAACGCTATTTCGAGGGCTATATAGATCTTTTCTAGGAGCAGCGGCTTGTTCAGGAACTATTTGAGACCCTGCCTGAACTGGTATGCTAGGAGCCTGTATTTTTGCGTCTTTGCGGGCGCAAATTGACATAGAACTGACCGTCATAGAACTAACCCTCATAGAACTATGGTTACTATCTCTCGCTCAAAGCACCCGTTGGCAACTAAAAACATTCACCCCCCCGGCAATTTGCCAACGCTGACTCAGCAGGCTCAGCTAATTGTGCTGGCGGGTCCGAGTGGCGTCGGGAAAGGGACTTTGCTAGCGCGGCTATTGCAGGCGCATCCGCAGCTAGGCGTATCTGTTTCGGTGACCACCCGGCAACCCCGCGCGGGGGAGGTCGAGGGTGAGCAGTATTTTTTTGTGAGTCGCGATCGCTTTAGCGAAATGGTGGAAGCGAACGAGCTGCTAGAGTGGGCCGAGTTTGCTGGGAACTGCTACGGCACGCCAAAGGCATCCATCGAAGCGGCCCTTGAAAAAGGGCAGTCTGTCGTTTTAGAAATAGAGCTGCAAGGGGCGCGCCAAGTTAGAAAAAGTTTTCCGGCCTCCAAGCAGGTGTTTGTATTACCGCCTAGCGAAGCAGCGTTGGAAAAGCGAATTCGCAGCCGAGGGCAAGATTCTGAGGCGGCTATTACCAAGCGGTTGGCGCAGGCTAAGGTCGAGCTGGCAGCGGCTGATGAATTTGATTTGAAGATTGTGAATGATGACTTTGAGCAGGCGATCGCTGATTTGGAGGCCGCTGTTTTTGACGCGAGATAGAGTTTTGAAGTCTGGGTGACTATGTTTCAACATAATTGGCGATTGAGAGAGCTGCTGCTGCAAAGCCGATTCTGGCGGCGGAATCTGGGGCTAGTTTTGAGCGGAGTAGTGCTATTTGGGGGGCTGGTTGCCTGCGCACCTACCGCCGAGAACTCCAACGACACCGTTTTAGAGAACCCGGTGGCGATAACGGATGAGTCAGTTACAGATGCTGCGCCCGCTGATTCAGAGAATAGTGTGGGGGGAGAATCCAACCATCAGCCGTTGCAGGATAATCCCGAAATTTTGATGATCGGCCCCCGAGCAGACAGAAATCCGCCTCTGCAAGACTGCGGCAGTTTGCAAAAACAGCAGGCGATGAATGCCTGTGCCTATGAAAACTATCAAACGGTTGACGCTGAGCTGAACGAAGGCTATCAGATGATCAAAGGGCTGCTACCCGAAGAGGGGAAGCGGTCTTTAGAAACGGCTGAACTGGCTTGGCTAAAGTTTCGCGACTTGGACTGTGAGTTTGAGCGCAGCCAGTTTGAAGGTGGCTCTATTGCGCCTTTAATTCTCAATAGCTGCCTGGAATCGCGAACAAACATTCGGATTAATGAGCTGTACGAACCGGTGACGGGTCAGTCTAGCTATGCGGCGGCAGATAGCGCGCTTAACGTGGCTTATCAGGGATTGACGGACGCTGTTTCTGACGCTCGCGATGAGGACTTGGTGGAGGCGCAGTTGGCCTGGATTGAGTATCGCGATCGCCACTGCAAATTTGAATCTAACTATGGCGCAGCCGATATTACAGTAGACCAGTGCAAAGCCCGCCTCAGTGAAAAACGCACCCGTCAGATTCGCGCGGGTATTGAGCAAAATAGCCTGTAGCCTTTGCGTTAAGCCAAATCCCCCTAAAGCGCTGTAGCGAGCTTCGAGGTTTGGCTCTATAGTTTAGGCATTCCCTCCTTTCCCAGACATCCTCTATGACGCGCCCGCTACAAACACCCGAGCACATCCGGCTTCAAGAACACGACCGCAAGCAAACAGACTGGAAGCGGTGGGGGCCTTACTTGAGCGAACGGCAGTGGGGCACCGTGCGCGAAGACTATAGTGAGCACGGCAATGCCTGGGACTTTTTCCCGCACGATCACGCTCGCTCTAGAGTTTATCGGTGGGGCGAAGACGCGATTCTAGGCATCTGTGATGATCGCCAACAGCTTTGTTTTGGGCTGTCGATGTGGAATACCCAAGACCCGATTATAAAAGAGAGATTTTTTGGGCTGACGGGCAATGAGGGCAATCACGGCGAGGATGTTAAAGAATACTATTTCTACTTAGATAGCACGCCGACGCATTCGTATATGAAGGCGCTGTATAAGTATCCGCAGGCTGAGTTTCCTTACGATCAGCTAAAGCAAGAGAGTTTGGATCGCGATCGCACCCAGCCAGAGTATGAGCTGATGGATACGGGGATTTTTGAGGGCGATCGCTACTTCGATGTGCAGGTAGAGTACGCCAAGGCAGGTGCCAACGATATTCTGATTCAGATCTCGGTGAGCAATAGAGGCCCAGATGCTGCGGATATGCATCTATTGCCGACGCTCTGGTTTCGCAATACCTGGAACTGGCAAAAACCCTCGCTCAAGCCCAGCCTTTCTGCGGGCGCGACCGATGGCAATGTCTCCGTTATTCAAACCAGTCACCCTGAGCTAGGCCAACAGTGGTGCTATTGCCAGACGCCGACGGCAGCTCAACCAAGCCGAGAGGATTCTACAGCCGGTAGATGGATTGCCCTCGACGAGAACAATCAGGCCAACGCAGGCGGGTTGTTATTTACAGAAAACGAGACCAACAAAGAGAGACTTTTTCAGGTAAAGAACAACTCTCCCTATGTCAAAGATGCGTTTCATCGCTATCTGATTGAGGGTGAAAAATCGGCGATTAACCCGCAGCAGTTTGGCACTAAGTCGGCGGTTCACTATCCGCTGCATATTGCCGCTGGTGAAACTCAAGTTGTTAAGCTGCGACTGAGTGAAGAAAGCGCACTGAGCGACCCGTTGGGCAGCGTTTTTGAAGAGACCTTTGCGCTACGAAAAGAAGAGGCCGACAAGTTTTACTACGAGCTGACTCCTTTTGTAAAGACGGAAGATTTGCGCAACGTGCAGCGTCAAGCCTTTGCTGGCATGATGTGGACAAAGCAGTATTATCTCTACGACGTGAGTACCTGGCTAAAGGGCGATCCTTACACGATTAATCCGCCGCCAAGTCGCCTGCGCGGGCGCAACTGCCATTGGCATCACCTCGATAGTCAGGATATTCTCTCGATGCCAGACAACTGGGAATATCCCTGGTTTGCGGCCTGGGATACGGCCTTTCACTGCTTACCACTGGCCCTGATTGACCCGACTTTTGCGAAACAACAGCTCGACGTGATGACTCGCGAGTGGTACATGCATCCGAACGGACAACTGCCCGCCTATGAATGGGCTTTTGGCGATGTGAATCCGCCGGTTCATGCCTGGGCAACTTGGCGCGTGTATAAGATTGAGCAAAAGATGACGGGGAAGGGCGATCGCCTTTTCCTCGAAAGACTCTTCCAAAAGCTGTTGTTGAACTTTACCTGGTGGGTAAATCGAAAAGACACCGAAGGCAACAACGTCTTTGAAGGCGGCTTTTTGGGATTAGACAACATTGGAGTATTCGACCGCAGCCGTCCGCTACCCACCGGTGGCAGACTAGAGCAGGCAGACGGCACTAGCTGGATGGCGATGTACTGTCTAGACATGCTCTCAATCGCACTAGAGCTAGCCCTAGAAAATCCGGTTTACGAAGATATGGCCACCAAATTCTTCGAGCATTTTATCTACATTTCCGAGGCGATGAATGCCACCGGGGAGAACGCAACCCAGCTCTGGGATGAAGAAGACGGCTTCTTTTACGACGTGCTGCATTTCCCAGACATGACGCGCTTCCCCATCAAGATTCGCTCGCTGGTGGGCCTCATGCCGCTCTATGCCGTGACTACGCTAGAACCAGAAATGCTGGATCGGCTCCCAGGCTTTAAAGAGCGGCTGGAATGGTTTGAGGCAAACCGGCCCAAACTGGCGCGCAACATGACTTCCGTAGACTCTGAAGACGGTAAAAAGCGGCGAATGCTTTCGGTTGTGCGTCCGGATAAGCTATGGCGAATTTTAGCAAAAATGCTAAAGCCTCACGAGTTTTTAGCCCCTACGGGCATTCGCGCACTCTCTCGCTTTCACAAAGATAATCCCTATGTATTTGACGTGGAAGGCAAAGAGTATCGCGTAGATTACGAACCGGCAGAGTCAAGTATTGGACTCTTTGGCGGTAACTCCAACTGGCGCGGCCCGGTGTGGTTTCCCACCAACTATCTATTAATTGAATCTTTGCAGCGCTATCACCATTTCTTTGGCGATCAGTTCAAGATTCAGTGCCCGTATGGTGAGGGAGAGAGTATGAATTTGTGGGAGGTGGCGACGAAGTTAGAGCAGCGGATGATTGGGACTTTTCTGCGAGATGCTGAGGGCATTAGCGGAGCCGTCCCAAAGGGACATCGCCCAGTCTACGGCAACAACAAAACCTTTCAACAAGACCCACACTGGAAAGACTATATTCTCTTCTACGAGTATTTCGATGGAGATACTGGGGAAGGACTGGGCGCAAGCCATCAGACGGGCTGGACAGGGCTAGTGGCGAAGCTGATTCATCAGTGCTGTGAGTACGATTCGAGCGATTAACCGAAGAGAATACGCTTAGCCGCTGCGGAGAGAAAAAAAGCAGCTCGCAGCTTCTTCTACTGAAGCATAGCTTCTCTAGAAATTTTGTGAGGATGTAACGATTCCTCTAATATGGAAACGCTAAGAGGCATTCTTATTTCATCCAAGGCAGCACAAATTTGATGCTTTTCTATGTTGAGAAATCGCTGCCAAAATTCGCGAATTTTACTCTGGATGTCTTTCCAGTCCTCCTCAAAATAGTCTGAGGAGGTAAGAACATTCTGGCAGAAGAGAGGACTCCATCCGTCTGGTATCAGCTTGCTTCTGATAGAGCCTGATATGTTCAATTTTTCCACTGTATCGTAAATGGCCTTCTTATTAGCGTATTCTCCTGGGCCAATAGTGAGCTTAAATTCGAGACGGTCAGCGTAGTTGAAGAACTCAAACATGACGAGACGGTGGCTATTTGTCCACGGTACATTACACGTTTTCTGGAGCGAAAGCTTGTCCCAGTCTGTAGGGACGCAGCGAATGAAGAATTTATTGCTGTCCTCCTGCTCAATACCTTCAGTTTCTTCTATGAGCGTCTTCAAGAAATCTGCTATCTCTAGCTGAAGGTCTGGGCGATGTTCGTAAATAAGGTTGAGGGCTTGATGATGCTGCCTATAAATTTTTCGGCAAAGTTGCGCAATTTCTGAATCATTCACGAGATGTCTTCTGATTAGGTTGATGTAATGGCGAACGAGCATACGAACATCGTTGCTGATAGATAAGCTATGCTCAGCCGTGATGTTTTCGAGAATATCTGCGATAGTGCCGTAGCTAAGCGATCGCCAATTCTCCTGAGACGCCTCATCTCCTTCCCTCGTCAGATATAAAAAAGCCTTCTTTTCGCAGTTAGAAAACTCTGTGTCTACAACATGCTCATAGTTCTTAAGTTGATTAGGACGTTCACCAGAGTCAACTTTGTTCTCAATTGCAATAACCCAGCGATTCCTTGGTGAGTAGATGAGAAGGTCAATATATCGCCACTCTCGTCTAACCTCAACATCTGATAAGTCCGCGAGGTTAATTTCTAAAGCGCTAAGCGGAGATATTTTTGCACGAGCGATCGCGGTGCTTAGCAGCTTTCTTAGGAATCAATCGCCCAAACCGTGCTTCTCATTTGGAGAAAGCAAGAAGGCCAGTAAGGTAGAGTGCTTAAGCTCTTGCCTAATTATGCCAATAGCTTCAAACAAATTAAGCTCAGAGAGCATCGACTCTAACCTATCCAAGTCTGGATTGCTGATGATTAGGTTAGTTAGAGCTTGACCCTCTTCGGATGAATGCGCTGATTGAGTGTAATTCATTGATTCAATGGTCTGACTTCAACCTAAGATTTCCCATAGCTCTTGAAGAAGTGCTTCTTGTATCATTTAAGACATTTGCTTTGCCGTTAGATCGCAACAAAGGCAGGCTTTTTGATAGGGAAAAGCCTGCCTTTGTGATGGATTTTCTGGATTTACCAAAAGCCTAGTAAGCCAATGTCTCCAGCGTTTCACGTAGGTATAGACGGACTAGCTGCTCTACAGATTTGTCTTCTGGAATAAACGATTGTTCGGAGCGCCAGCTTTGGAAGCCGGAGCTGTTGGCGATCGCCCTCTTCAAGCTATTCCAAAGATCCGCATCGTGCGCGGCACTTACAGAGTCTGTAGATGAATGAGCCATAAATTAAACCTCCAATTGGACAAAGCCTATGGATGGTCACCGTAAGCTTTCTATTATGATAGTGCCACTCCGAACCAGTGGCTGTATGAAATGCCACAGTTTGTCTGCGTTCTTAAAAAGGCGCGGCTTTTCTTACTTTCACTGAACTAAAGACTGTCCTTAGAGTTGAAGTTATCAGACTCAATAATTTCTAGAATGACTAACGGCGGCTCTTCAGGAGGCATCTCTGCTGCGATTTCTGCAAATTCTTCAGATGCCGATTCGGGCAGTTCTGACTCTTTTAATGCTTCTATCTCAGCGGATTGAGTCTTTGTCTCTTCAATCTGGTTCTCTGTCTCAACGTCGCTAAAATCAACAGTTTCTACCACCGATTCATCTACTTCAGCCTCACTTCCTATTAATTTTTCAGAGGGCGGAGGTACTTCAATATCTGATTTCTCTGATGGGTTCGATGACTGCTCAGAGAGAGGACTTTCGGCGGTGATAGGTTCTGTTGGTAGGATTTTGCCGACGCGTAGTCCAGGAATCAGGAAGCTAGAGGCAATCTCATTGGCCTCGAATGGTTTTACGCGCTGGAGGGTGTCTTGACTGATGAGGAGCGATCGCCCCACGCTCACTGAAATTTGTAGAAATAGACAGGCGAAAAAGAAGGCAGCGATCGCACTCACCAACCCTGCTCCAGGCTGCATCACTGGCGAAATCTGCGGCAGTTTTGCATATAGCTGAGCCAGCAGCCAAACCAAAAAGCCCGCCGTCACGCCCGCTAGTGCCTTCATTTGCCAGGACTTCAGCACCGTTAGGCAACGGCGGTCGTCCTCGCTGAGAAAACCGGGATTTATCGCCAGCGGTGGCAGACTGTAAATATAAAACGGCTTTTGAATCTGCATCCACAAAGACGGGACAACGCCGACTAGCGTGACGATCCAGAACTGAATGCCAAACGCCTCAGCATAATTAAAAGCAGGTCTAGCCGAAGCCAAACCTGCCAAACAAATATCGAGCAGCAGGGGCACCGTCGCCAGTCCGACGAGATGCACCCACAAATAGCGGTTCTGCTGCACTTTAAACATGGTCTCTATCCGATGCGTTTATGCCGGTGCGAGCGTTCGGCGCTGCGAAACCAGCTTGAAGGCGTTGATAATGTCGCCCTCTTTCCAGCCGTTGAAACCGTTGACCGCAACACCACACTCGAAGCCAGACGCGACTTCTTTGGCATCGTCTTTCATCCGCTTCAGCGAATCGAGGTTGCCCTCGTACAAGGTTTCTTCGCCCCGAGTGACGCGAACCTTGCAGTTACGAGTTACCTTACCCGACAGCACATAGCAACCAGCCACAGTGCCCTTGCGAACCGGGAAGACCGCCCGAACTTCTACCTTGCCTAAAGGCTCTTCGACCATCTCTGGCTCTAGGAGACCTTCCATCGCCGCTTCAATGTCTTCTAGTAGCTGATAAATGATGTCGTAGTCTTGAATGTCTACGCCCAAATTATCCGCTTCCAGTCTGGCACTGTTCGACACGGTGGTATTGAAACCGATGATCACTGCGCCACTCGCGGCCGCGAGATCAACGTCTGTTTCGCTAATCTCACCCGGTGCTGCCATCAGCACTCGAATTTGCACTTCACCTTGAGGCAACTGCTGCAAGGAACCTAGAATCGCTTCTAGAGAACCCTGAACGTCTGCTTTCAAAATCAAGTTCAGCTCTTTCAGGTCGCCCTCTTTCGCTTTCTCCGATAAGGAGTTCAGCGTTACCCGGCGAGAGGCCATCGTCTGCGCCAGTCTAGACTGACGCTGCTCAATGGCTTTCCGGTCGGCAGCGGCTCGAGCATCGCGCTCTTCCGAGTACACCTCAAACTCTTCACCCGCAGGCGGCACGTCGTTAAGACCCAGCACCTCCACAGCAAAGGAAGGCTTAGCATTTTCCGCCCGATTACCCCGGTCGTCGGTCATTGCTTTTACCCGACCAAACACGGGGCCAGCCGCAAACGCGTCTCCAATTTTGAGGGTTCCGTTCTGAACTAACAGCGTGGCAACTGGGCCTCTCGCTTTGTCCAGATGGGCCTCAATCACGGTGCCGCGAGCTAGACGGTCAGGGTTAGCTTGCAGATCTTCTACTTCAGAAACCAGCAGCAGCATTTCTAGAATGGTGTCTACGTTCTCGCCCGTAATCGCACTTACCGGCACCATAATAGTGTCGCCGCCGTACTCCTCAGGAACGAGTTCGTACTCCATCAGCTCTTGCTTCACCCGGTCAGGGTTTGCCGCTTCTTTGTCGATTTTGTTGATTGCGACCACAATCGGCACGCCCGCTGCTTTCGCATGGCTAATCGCCTCAATGGTCTGAGGTCTGACGCCATCGTCAGCCGCAACGACCAGAACCGCAATATCTGTGACCCTAGTGCCTCGCGCTCGCATAGCAGTAAAGGCTTCGTGCCCTGGCGTGTCTAAGAAGACAATCTGGCCAGATTTACGTTCGCTGTTAGGGTTCGATTTGAGATCGACGTGGTAGGCCCCGATGTGCTGGGTAATACCCCCGGCCTCACCCTCGGTGACTTTGGCCTGACGAATGTAGTCGAGCAAGCTAGTTTTACCGTGGTCTACATGACCCATGATGGTGACCACGGGCGGTCGCTGCTTCAGGTTACCAGCGTCTTCTTTGCTCACCATTTCGGTGACCTTACGAGCTTCGGGCGCTTCTTCGGCAATGACCGCTTCCACTTCGAACTCTTTGGCTACCATTTCGGCAGTGGGTACGTCCAGCGTCTGATTAACGTTAGTCGCAATGCCCTTAAAGAAGAGCAGCTTGATTACTTCAGTCTGCGGCACGGCTAGCTGCTCAGCTAGATCATGCACACTGATGCTGCCCGTCAGCACGATCATCTCAGGTCTTTCGGGTGCGACCTCCTGACGACGCTCCCGGCGTTCCCTGCGCGAAGGCGATCGCTGCTTGGTTTTCTTCGTCGTCGGCGCAGGCTTCGACTGACGCTGACCCTTGGGCTTGGGTGGACGCATCAGCGATATATTGATCTGAGCGGGCGTGACTTCGCTGCTGTTCGAATCAGGATCTTCAAAGTCGTCGTCGTCGTCAATAATGACGCGCTGACGCTTGGTCTTGGCGACTTTCTTGGGCTTTATTTCCTGCTCGTCGTCTTCTTCGTCTGGGCGATCGCGTCGCTTCGGCGGACGTGGCGGCGTGGGTCGGCGCAGCTCCGTCGAATCGAGGAAATCGTCCCCATCATCGCCGTCGCTGTCATTGCTATTGCTTTCTAGTGCTTCGCTTCTATCGGGCGGGCGGCGCAGCTCGGTTGCGGGTTTGGCTGGGGCTGCGGGTTCTGGGCGACCGCCAGAGCGACCGCCGGGTGAAGGTCTGCTAGGCCGGACGTTGGAAGATGAATCGTCATCGGAGCGATCGCGTTTCAGTACAGGCTTAGCGACCTGGCTAGCCTCACTACTGCCACTGCCGCTATCTCTCGGGGCAGACCGAGAAGGTCTAGAGGGCGGTTCTACTAGTTTGGGCCGGAGCTGATCGGGACTGGCCGTAGAGGTGGTTACAATCTTTTCGGGCGGCCGCGCTGGTTTTGCCGGTGATGGCGGCGCGTTTAAGGCAGGCTCGGGCGCTGAGCTAGCCGCACTTTCTCTAGGATCGCTGGCGCTAGAATCACTTTCTCTAGGATTGCTCTCCCTAGTACTCTCACTGCTACGAGCAGGTGCACCAGGCCGACTGGGTGGCCCAGAAAGACTAGGTCTGGAGACGGGTTTGGTAGCGGCTGGCTGACTCGCAGCGGTATTGACCGCAGCAGTCGGCGGCGCAGTCTTAGCGATTGTCGCCGCAGGTGCTGCCTCTGGCGCTTTGGGCTTAGTCGGATAACGGCGGATTTCTAGGATTTGCTGTTGACGAGGGCGATTGGGCTTGATAGCAGCCCCCGATGAACTGCTGCGAGCAGGTGGATTTGGCCGCTCAGGTTTCTTAGCGATCTTGCTGCTGGGTTTGTAGTCGCTAGACTTCGCAACGGCTTCAATCCGCTTCGCATCGTCTTCTGCAATAGTGCTGCTATGACTTTTCACTGCAATGTTCAGCTCTTCGCAGATGTTCAAAATATCTTTGTTTTCTAGCTCCAATTCCTTTGATAGCTCATAAATCCTTACTTTGCCGTTGTTCATCCTTTTCCTCTTAAACCTGACTTAACTATGTGTAGTTACATAAAACGTTTTGCCCTTATCGAATCAACACGCTTGACTCTCAACAATAGAGTAATTTGGCGGTTATTTTCCAGTCTCGCGCCCAATCTATAGAGGCGTTGTGACAGTTATTGAGCACAGGACGACTGAAAGTGGCTTGGCGATCGCCCTATATGCGGCTCAAAACTCATGGCTAAATTGGCTAATAACCGCAGTCCAAACATTGTAATCAAAACCGCTCCATCTGTGGCGGGGTCGTCAGGTGCGGGGATCTCCCAACACATTTCGGAACGAGCCTATTTTGAGCTGATCGAGGAGAGGTCAGTTTGTTCGGATGAGCGCTGAATTAACAGATTGTGTAGTTCTTTGTAGATCTCTGGTGGGACGGGCGATCTCAGCGCCTTTCCCAGCCGGTTTTTCTTTTGCGCGTTTTCTAAACACTGCGGGTTGCGGCAAAGGTAGGCCGAGCGGCCCATGCCATCGTTTAGCGATACGTGGCGACTAGGAAAGGTGCGAACAATCCGCCACAGCGTATCGCGATGAGCCGTTTGCCGACAGCTAATGCATAAACGATGGTTCTTCTGGGCCATAGGGTTTGTTTTACTCCTCTTCGCCTTCACCGACACCTGTACTCACTTCTTCAGTCGATCCCTCAACTGTTTTTAGCTCGTCTTCTGCGTCAATCGTTTCACCAAGGGCCGCTTCGTTCACCTCTTGAGCGGTTTCATTCCCGGTGCTCACGTTCTCAGCAGCGGCGGCGGCACTGCCTTCTTCTAAGTCGGTGGTTTCTAAGTAGTTGCTCTCGATGTGGTCGTCTGTTGCGGGTGTTTCGCCCAGGTTATGCGCTTCCGACTCTAGTAATTCGTCTTCGGTGACTTCATCTTCGGGTTCTGAGAAGGTTTCTCCACGGGCGATCGCCTCAGCTCTAGCCTTTTCTTCAGCGGCCACTCGCGCTTGTCTGCGCCATTCTTCCGCCTCGGCAATCTCAGCCGCTTCCTCAGCCGCTAGTCGTTCAGCCTCCTCAGCCTTCAGTCTGCGCGCCTCTAAAATGGCGGCGGCTTTCTCGTTCTCAGTCTCGTAGTCGTACTTTGCCGAGTCCTTAATGTCGATTTTCCAGCCGGTTAACCTAGCGGCTAGACGAACGTTTTGGCCTTCTTTCCCAATGGCTAGGCTGAGCTGATCTTCGGGCACTAATACATGGGCCTGACGGCCATCGGGGTCCATTAGGCGCACTTCATCGACTCTCGCTGGACTCAGGCCATTCGAGATGTAGGTAGACGGATCGGGCGACCAGCGAATCACGTCGATTTTCTCGCCGCGAAGCTCGTTGACGACCACCTGAATTCGCGATCCTCTTGCCCCGATGCAGGCTCCTACAGGATCAACGTCGCTCTCGGTAGTATCGACCGCAATTTTGGTGCGTGGGCCGACCGAACGAGAAGGCGGATTGGCTTCGCGAGCAACGGCGACAATCCGCACAACTTCATCTTCAATTTCGGGAACTTCGTTAGAAAATAGCTCGACCACCAGGCTGGCATCCGATCTGGAAACCAGGAGCTGAGGGCCACGATGCGATCCTTCGGACACCCGCTTGAGGGCTACGCGGAAGGTCGCATTTGCCCGATAGTTGTCGTTAGGTAGCTGGTCGCGCTTGAGGAGTTCCGCTTCGGTCTCGGGCTGGCCCAGTCCGCTGCTCACGGCCATGATGACCGACTGCCGCTCAAATCTGAGCACCCGCGCATTCAAGATGGATCCTTCTAGCTCCTGGAATTCTTCTTGAATCAGGCGTCGCTGTTGGTCGCGTAGCTTTTGGGCTAAAACTTGCTTGGTCTGAATCGCGGCCATGCGGCCAAAGTCGTTTTGCTCGGGCGTTACGTCTAGGACTACCGTGTCGCCAGCGAGTGCTTCTGGGGCTACTTGCTGCACTTCTTGCAGGCCAATCTGGTGGTCTGAGTTTTCTACGGTTTCGACGATAGTTTTTTCAGCCAGTACGCGGAAGCCCTCGTCTTCGGTGTCTAGCTCGACGTAGAAGTTCTCAAAATACTCTTCATCAAACTGGCTGGTGTCTATGAGCTGGGTTCTTCTGTAGCGTTCGTAGCCTTTGAGCAATGCTTCTTGTAGCGCTAGCTGTACCGCAGACTTGGGCAGATTGCGCTCCGTGCTAATGCTATCAATCATGCTTTGTAGCCCGGTTAAGTTCACCATCGACATGGGCACTACCTCCTAAAAATAATTGAAATGGTTTGAATAGTTGAAAGATGAAATGGTTTGCTAATTGACTGGGCGGCCGTGGATGTTTGCTAGTTCTTTGGTTCGCTAAGCCTCCTCCGTGCTGAGCTGAACGGTTTGCACCAGCTCTAAAGGAATTTTTATCGGGCGTCCTTTCAGGTTCAGGCTCAGTGTGCCGTCTTCTCGTCCGACTAAGCTGCCGTGCCAGGTTTGCTTATTCTTGTGCGGTTCGCTGAGCTGTACTTCTACCGGGAAGCCTTTGAATACCTCAAAATCGCGATCGCGCGTCAGCACGTTAGAAACCCCAGGGCTAGACACCTCCAGCACATACGCATCCGGAATCAAATTTGATTCGTCTAGCGCTTCAGTTAGGGCCGCGCTCAGCCGAGCACAATCATCTAGGCTGGTATCCTCCTGGTCTGGATTGCGAACATCCACTCGCATTACCGGCGGGCTTTGGTTGGTTTGAAAAACCGCATCGACAATTTCCAGCCCAATACTGCTGGCAATCGGAGCGGCGAGTTCAATCACTTGAGGAACTATAGGATGAGTCATAGCGGGGGTTAGTCAAGAACTGACCATCAAAGACTGGCTATTAAGAACTAGCCATCGAAAACCGGCCAATAAAAAAAGCGGGCCTTGTTACAAGCTCCCACTTTTCGCGGTGGCTCTGCCGAGCCAGACGAATTTAGGCCAGATAGAATCTGGAACAGCGAACTGGCGACTTAGCGCTGCTAAAAACAACGTCTAAAAAGGTCACTTAAGCCCGACTGCGTTAAACAGTCTAGCGTATGAACTCACCAACCCGTTCAAATTATCTTGATCTATCGCCTTCTGTTGGCTGCGTCATAGATTCTGTAGCGCGAAGCCCGTATCTGCTCTACATCTTCTCCAGCAATGCGTTCTACATAGTTAATTTTTACTTCCTCTAGCAAATCGCTAATGAGCTGACGAATGTCCGTCGTTGTCTCAGCGTTTTGCAACTCGTAGCGCAGCGTTTCGCCTAGCCGATCAAGTAGCCGACCGGTCAGCGTTGCTGTCTTTGGGTCGGCAACGGCTGCTTGCAAACTCTGCGTCATCGTTTTAGACAGCTCGGCTACCACCTGATGAGAAATCTGCGCTGAGATATTGTCGAATCCGGGCATGAACTTAAGACCCTGGTAAGCCGGTGCTTGCTGCAATGCGCCGATGACGCTGTGTTCTATTAGCGCATCTAGGTCGGGCTTTACTCTGGGCAAAACTTTGTACACCATCACGTCGGACAGGCGTTTGGTGAGGGTTTGAACTTCATCTATGCCGTTGAGATCGACGTATTGGTTGCGATCGCTCGCCGCCAATAGCCACCGAGTCACATCACCTTCTTGAATCAGCCGCTGAGTCTGATCAATGGCGCGTAACAGCACGATCTCCGTTAGCTCTACCGCAAATTGGCTCACAATCGCTCGGCTCACCCGATTGCGCATAGGTTCTAAATTCACCCAGCCAGCCTGATGCAGGCGTAAGGTGACCGGAATGATGCGCAGCCAGCGCCAAAATCCAATGAATAAGGGCACGTCGTAAATGCGCCAGAGCATTGCATCTGGCCAGCTAGCGTTTTCGTGCCGCCGACTCAGCACGTAGGTGCGAATCAAAAACTCAGTCGCAAACAGAGCCATGAACCACAGATCTATTCGCCAAAACGAATCAATCGGGTTGCCCCGTTCGTTAATCCCTCGAAAGTAGTTGACGTTCATTAACGGGCGAATTTCGCGGTCGAAAAAGGCCAGCTTTTCGGCGGTGTTTGTCTGCAGGTAGTCTTCGCTCCAGAATTGGTTGAATGCGGCTTTGGAGGAGTCTTCTTGGAAGCGATCGCGCATCAAATTCTTAATCCGCTCCAACGTGCCAGATTTACTAGCTACCGCAAACGGATTTTCATCGACAATCACCGTACTCTGTTCTCTTAGCTGAGCCAGCAACGCCTTGCTGTCGTCAATTTCCTGGCTCTCTAGCCTATCTACCAGCTTGAGATAGGCCACCGTGGTGCGATCAGGTTCAATGCCTTTGAACTTTTCGCCGTACCACTCGGTGAAGTTGGGAAGGGTTCGTAGATATAAATCGCGATAGGGAATGTAGCTGAGATCGAAGAGGACTAGGATGAGGTTTGTGAGGGCGATCGCCGCCATAATTTGCTCAAACCAAGTCGCCTTCCGATTCGCTCTCACACTCTGCCGATAACGAGATAACACGATAATCTGCTCCTTTTCCCCTTTGGAATCTTCCTCAGCATCCTCTCTTCTCTTTAGTATCCTCTCATCACATTGAGATACGTAGAGGCATATCATCAAATCGTTCAATCCGCCTAAAGACAGGAAAACTTTCAGCCGCCATCTTGTCCGCGCTAAACTGAAGAAAGCTCTTTACCTTTCTTCACGATTATGATCGCCGTTGCGCCAATCGCCCCCATTCCGCCCGCTCAAGACGGAGCCTACTGGCAATGGCGAGACTATCGCATTCACTACACCAAAGCAGGCGCAGCCCAGGCCACCGCCCATCCTGAAAGGCCACCGCTCGTCCTCATCCACGGCTTTGGCGCATCTACTGACCACTGGCGCAAAAACGTCGCCGAACTCCAGTCCGACTTTGAAGTCTATGCGTTAGACCTGATTGGCTTTGGACGCTCTTCTAAGCCTAGCAGCGGCTACAGTCCCGAGCTATGGCGCGACCAAATTGCAGACTTCATCACTAACATTATTGGCCGCCCTGCCGTCGTTGCGGGCAATTCTATTGGCGGCTATAGCAGCCTTTTTACTGGGGCTACTCGTCCTGATGCGATCGCAGGCGTCTGTATGCTCAACGGCGTCGGCTCCTTCAGCGAACAGCAAACTACCGCCGAGCCAAACCCCTTTCAGCAAACCATCGGCAATCTGGTCAAAACCGTAGTGCTTTCTCCTTTACCGAGCTGGGTTATTTTCCAGTTCGTTCGGCAAAAATCGTACATTCGCAAAACGCTAGAGCAGGTCTACGTCAATAAATCCGAAGTGACCGATCAGCTCGTCGAAGACGTTTACCGTCCGGCCACAGACCCAGAAGCGCCTGCTGCGTTTGCCGCTCTGTTCAAAGCCGAACGAGGCGAATACGTAGACGTGCTGCTAGACAAAATGACCTGTCCGCTACTGCTTATTTGGGGCGACGCTGACCCCTGGATGAACACCTATTCTCGCAGCGAACTTTTCCAACAGCACTACAACAATTTAGAAGAACACCACATCAACGCAGGCCACTGTCCTCACGATGACGCGCCCTTAGAAGTCGATGCACTGTTGCGCAACTGGGTACTGAAAACGGTCGTCGGCGAATCGGCGAGTCAATGGGTGGCTCTGGGCTAATTGAACAAGCTCGATACCTTGTCCAATCTCCTAGAAATCTCACGTCTTACGAGATAATTATGCGGCGTCATAGGACATAGCTATACGGATGGCTCAGCCTAAAACTTTGGCTTGACGTGGAGAGTCGCTGCTGTGTCCAAGTAAATTTCTATCTGCATTTCTGACGGGGGATAGCTGTTGAATTGGCTTAACAGTTGTTAACATTCTTAGCAATTGCTGCTTACTAGAGGTTGATTTTTGAGTTTTTTTCGAGACAGCGTTTTTAATGACTTAGAACCCTCATTAAGACGCAATCTCATTATTTTCTTTTGTGGGTCTTTGTGCTTTTGGGGCGGACTGTCGGGCATGTTGCCCAACCTATCTCTTTACATTCAAAGTTTTGACGCGACGAATCAGGAAATTGGTTGGGTGATGGCTTCGTTCGCTTTGGGCCTGTTAGGGATGCGCCCGAAAATGGCTAAGCTGACGGACGATATAGGCCGCAAGCCCGCAATGCTGATTGGAATTGTGGTTATTGCGATCGCTCCTCTCCTCTACTTATCTGTCCAAGCCATCCCTTCTGTTATCCTTGCCCTCCCCATTCTGGGCTGGAGCGTCAAATCGTCTGTGGTGCTACTAGCGATGACTCGCGCCTTTCATGGCATTAGTATTGCCGCCTTCGCAACGGCTTATAGTGCGGCGATCGCAGACATGGCCCCGATTAAAAGCAGAGGCGAACTCATTGGCTATATGAGCTTAGCAAGTCCATTAGGATTAGCCTTTGGCCCTGCTATCGGCGGCTACCTAGAAGGCAACTTCACGCTGGCCTTTCTAGCAATGACTGCCCTCGGCTCCATTGGCATACTCTGCGTCCTGGCCATCAAAGAGCCTGAGCGTCCATCCTTTGACAGTCAAGAAGATGTGGCTATTCCTAAAAAGAAGCGGTCTTCTAGCTATGGGGCTTTTTGGAGCCTGCTGTTTACGCCACCTATTCGCGTTCCGGCGCTGATTTTGTTTATGGTTGGTATTGCCTTTGGCTCTATGGTGGCCTTTGTGCCGCTGCATACTCGTCAGCTTGGCGTCCCGATTAATATTGGGCTGATTTATACCGTAAGCGCGATCGCCTCTTTCTCCATCCGCTTCCTCTCAGGTAAAGCCAGCGATCAACTCGGCAGAGGACGTTTTATTAGCATGGGCCTAGCCTGCTACACCCTAGCCATGTTCACCCTCTGGCTTTCCGATAGCCCGCAAATGTTTTTGCTAGCAGGCGCATTCCAAGGCGCAGGCAGCGGCACCCTCATTCCCATCATTGCCGCGCTGATGGCCGACCGCTCCAAGCCTAGCGAACGAGGTCTCACCTTTGGCCTTTGCCTCACCGGATTCGACTTAGGCATTGCCTTAGCTGGGCCAATTATGGGAGGAATTGCCGATGTCGGCAGCTATAGCCTAGTTTTTGCCCTCTCAGGCTGTATGACGCTGATTGGTCTGCTGATCTTCATCACAACCTCTAGCAAAGATCTTTCTCACTCCATCCGTTTTGCGCTCAACGGCGGTAGAGACGTGTACGCAGTGAAGTAGAAGTCCAAAAAAATAAGGCGTCAAGTATTGCTACTCAACGCCTTATTCCTCAAGCGAGCCTGGAGAGATTCGAACTCCCGACACCGTAGTCCGTAGCCACGTGCTCTAGTCCACTGAGCTACAGGCCCTCACCGGGTTTTAATAGTAGCATACCAATCGCGCCACAAACTCATCAAAATTCTCAATTGTTTTTCCTCACTACTGCATGAATAATTCGAGCGATTCTCCCCCGGAGAGGCTTGGCCAACGCCTCACCCATTTAGATACTCAAGGCCAAGCCCAAATGGTCGATGTTTTGGCTAAAGATGCCACCGTTCGTCAAGCGACTGCCAGCGGCTTAATCTACATGCAGTCCGCCACCCTAGAAGCGATTGAGTCGGGCAACGCGCCTAAAGGTGATGTGATTGGAACGGCTCGACTCGCCGGAATTATGGCCGCTAAGCAAACGTCAACGCTGATTCCGCTATGTCATCCATTGCCGCTAAAGAAGATATCGGTCACGATTGAGCCAGATAGGGATCTGCCGGGTTACCGAATCGAAGCGACGGTTAAAACAAAGTCTGAGACGGGCGTAGAAATGGAAGCGTTAACGGCAGTTTCGGTGGCGGCGCTCACTTTGTACGACATGGCGAAGGCGCTGGAAAAATCCATGCGGATTAGCGATATTCAGCTAGTCGAGAAAATCGGCGGAAAGTCAGGCCATTGGCAGAAAGCTTCTGTTCAATAGCGCTTTACAATAGATTTAAGCAATTTCACCCCCTGAAGACCCTATGCCTCCCCGCTGGCCTCGCGAACCTGATCGCGCTAACGACCCCGAATATCGCAAGCTAGAAGACCGCCTCAATTTTGCAGTGCACGTCGCCCTGTTTGCCTGCGTTAACTCTGGCATGTGGTTTTTCAACACCCTTAATCCTGGCTCGCTACCGCTGGCAAAAACGGTGTCGCTGATATGGCTCGGTGGATTGGCGTTCCATGCGATTTATATTTTTGCGATCGCCAATTACTCCCCAAATCCAGCGAGTTCAGGCAAGTAAAACACTCCAGATCAACACTTAACACCGAGGCTCCATCATGGCTACAGTCAACTCCACCGAGAATGTAGAAGCGCTAGCCGCTGAAATTGGCGAGAATATCTATATGGATATTGCTAAATGGCATCTGTACTTAGGCGCTGCCAAGTTACACACGCCATTGGCCGAAAAGCTGCTGCCAATGGTCAATAGCGGCGATATTTCCGAAGACAGCGTGATCAAAGTGCTGCAAAACATTCCGATTAAGCTAGGCGGCGGTAAGAAAACTTTACCTCTCGCCGATTTGATGCCGATGCAGTGTCATGTGAACTTAATCGACTTGCTAGAAGAGTTTCAGCGCAAGCTGTAGATGGCTGACCTGCTCGAATGTGACTTTATCCAGACTTTCTTCGGAAATCTCCTTTCTAATAAAGAAAATAAAAGTTAATATGGATATACATATTTGCTTAATTATTTATTTCCAGGAGAACAATGGGTATTTTTGAGGCAATTTTCGGTAAGAACACACCCAAAGACGACACCGCGCAAAAGCAGGCTTTCTACCTCAGCGACGATGATGCTCAGAGTTTTGGCAACATCGACTACATGCGCTCTAATAAAACGGTCAGACGAACCTTTGCTAAAAAGAAAGATCAAGAGCACATGGAGAGCGTTCGGCAGATCTCTGCAATGAAGAAAGTTAACCTAGATGGTACTCCTGTAAAAGGGCAGGCTTCTTATGGTCTGTCTGAATCAACAGTCAGTACACCTGCTTTTAGCGATGCCCCTACGCCCTCTTTCGAGAGCAAGCCTAGCAGTTTCTCTGCCACGAGCAGTTCGTCTTCGTCTCGTCGCAAACCGTCTTCTGGCGACATGGACATGTTTAGAGATATGGCCAAAAAAATTGGTAAGTAGGTCTGCTCTGTAGCCCCTTGATTGGGAGCGCCTTAACCAGACGCCTTCCTAATATCTCAGTTGGCGGCGATCACACAAGCGATCGCCGCTTTTTTGTGAGAACTGACTCACCCCGTTGAAACGGTAGCCGGTACTTTTCTCAGTAGCGTGAGTGCTCTTGTTACCATCAAGGCGGCTAACGCTAGCCAGAGCAGATGCGGTAGTGCTAGGTATCTAGCAATCACCGCCAGCGGCAAAAATCCAATCAGGGCGGCAATGAGCGTCGAATTGCGCAGTACTCGCCCATTGGTGAGTCCTAAAAAATAACCGTCTAGCGTAAAGGCGACGCCGCCAAAGCTCAGTACTGGCAGCAGCCAGATAATATAGTCAGAAATGGTATCTAGCAAGATCGCATGGTTGGTAAGCAGCGGAAAGAAGGCGGTTGGGACAAAGATGAGGAAAAGCGCGATCGCACTTCCCAAAACCACACTGCCTCCTATTCCTAGCAGCAACAGTCCATACAAATCGCCCTTCGATTGGTTGCCGTAAAACTGGCCCGCATAGCTCTCTACTGCCAGCGCAATCCCGTCCATAAAATAGGCAGACATCAGAACCACCTGTATCAGCAGCGCGTTGACGCCCAAAATAGTGTCGCCTAGCCCCGAACTAAAGTTAGTGAACAGCGACATCGCAATCACCAGTGCAAAGGTACGCACCAAAATATCTCGATTCAAGTTGAACACAGACATCAGGGCCGCTGGTTGCCAAAGCCGAGTTTTGATAGCGGCCCAGCGCTCCCAGGGAATCCCGTCTGATATCACTAGCCCGATGCCCATTGCCAGCATGATGTACTGACTCAGCGCCGTGGCGAATCCCGCACCATAGCTTTCTAGCCCCAATTGCCGAATAAACCAGTAGTCGAGCACGATGTTACTGCCGTTACCGACGACGGCTAACACCACTACCTGCTTACCTTTGCTTCTTCCCAATAGCCAGCCGAGCAGCACATAATTCAGCAGCACTGCCGGAGCGCCGACGATTCGCCCGTTGTAAAAGTCCATCGCCGCTAGCCGCACATCTGGCCCGGTTTGTAAGAGCGCAAAACCTGCTGTAGAGATAGGCGATCGCAGTAGCCAAACGGCTAAGCCCGTCCCCAGTGCCAGCAGCGAATTGCGAACCACAATCAGCCACACTTCATCTAAGTCGCCTTTGCCCAAAGCTTGCGCGGTTGGCCCAGTCGTGCCCATCCGAAAAAAGTTAAAGCTCCAGTAGATCACATTAAAAATGACCGTTGCTAGCGCTACGCCGTTGAGATAGCGAATATCCGATAGGTGGCCTAGAAAAGCCGTGTCGATTAGTCCGGCGAGCGGCACCATTAAGTTTGAGAGCGTGTTGGCGATCGCTAACTGACTAAAAGGCACAAGCCAATCGCCAATGACGGGTAAGGGTAAATGTTTAGCGCTAAAGGGCTGGCTGAGGGTAGTAACGGTTTGTTGCACCAGCCGCTGAGCGAGTTTGGGCGAAGTGGCCATGTTTTGTGGTCGTCAGATTTGATGGCCGAACTGGGAAATCTATATGTACCTAGTTTAGTTTCCTTCACAAACAATCTTTTTTAGCAAATCTTCCTAGCCCACCTTTTCTCCTAGAACGTCATGAATCGCAGCGGCCTTACGGTTTTGAGCATCGCTACCCTCTTCGGCAGCTTGGTTGGCTCCTTGCCAGCTCAGGCAGAAAGCCTCAGCGTAGAAAACACCTTCGACGCGGTTATTTTGCCAGTTCTCAATGTCGATATCGATCCCGAATCTATTAGATCTCGCTTGGAGCCATTAGAACCCATAAAGCTAAAAACCCCAGAGTTGGAAAGTGATTCGCCCGCTAGTTCAGCCATGCCTGAGCCGGTGTTGCCTAATTCAGAGGGGAGTCTAGAGACGAGTCCAGCGGCGGAGATGCCCGTTTCACCGACGCTCGCAGAGGCTATGAAGGCGTTTGGCAGAGGCGTGAAAAGATACAGGAAAAAGGAATTCGCGGCTGCGCTGGAGCAATTTAACGCCGCGATCGCAATCAACCCAGACTACGCCGAAGCTTATCTATTTAGGGCGGCAACTCATCGGGCGTTGAATAACACAACAGCGGCGATGGATGATTATAGAACGGCGATTTCGGTGCGCTCGGACTATGCGCTGGCCTACTTTGCACAGGGGGCGCTATTTTACGAAACGGGCGAGCTGTCTTCGGCGGTGAGCGCGTTCAATCGGGCGATCGCCATCCAGCCAGACTATGTTGAAGCTTACGACTATCTAGGATTGACCAAGGCAGCGGCTCGTAACTTTAACGGGGCGCTAGCTGATTACGATGTGGCGCTAGGATTTGACCCCACCTACGCACCGGCTTTGATGCACCGGGGGGCGGCTTTGATTGAGCTGAAGGAATTTGATAGCGCGATCGCTCCGCTCACAGCGGCCATCCAAAACAGCGATGACTATGCCGAAGCCTATCTCAACCGGGGCGTTGCTTACTACAATTTAGGGACACTGTCGGCGGCACTTAAGGACATCAACGAAGCCATCGACATCGACGCGAGCAGTATCAAAGCTTTCTTCAACCGCAGCTATGTTTACTCAGCGCTAGGCCGACCCAACGCCGCCCTTACAGACATCAATACGGTGCTAACCCGCCAGCCCAAATCGATTGAGGCATATATGGCGCGCGGTACGCTGTATAGCGCTCAGGGCAATCATTCAGCGGCGATCGCCGACTTTAACCGCGTGATTGAGCTGGACGTTTATTCTAGTGAAGCTTACCGGCAGCGGGCGGCGGCTCATGCGGCGAATAATAATTTGGCTGAGGCGCTCGCCGACTACGACAGTGCCATTGGCCTAAACCCGGTGGATGAAGCCATTTACAAGGGCCGCGCCGATGCTTACGCGGTGTATGGCAATTTGCCTGCGGCTATTTCTGACTACACCTACGCGATTGAATTAGATAAGGGCAACGATTCTGCGCTAGCTGCTCGGGGCCGCGCTCTGTACGAATCGGGCAATGCCAGCGGCGCTTACCAAGATTTCTCGGCGGTCATCCGGCGTAATCCGGCGGCGAATGCAGACATTTACTATTACCGGGGACTCTCTTTGGTAGCGCTTGGCGATAGCTTTGCGGCCCACAACGATTTGCAGGCAGCCGCCGAACGTTACCTAGCTAGCGGTGAGGCCGATGGCTATCGTGCGGTGCTAGATCGGATGAAAGATCTCTAAATTCTAGAAAATTTGAAGTCCCAGCATTCACCGAAAAGGGACTGTACACTGAGTGCAGTCTCTTTTCAGTTTTGATAAATGTTTCAGCGGATACGGTTTTGGCAAACTTGGGTTCAGCGATCGCGCCTTCAACATCTAGCTTCTGTTCTAAAGCGCTCGTTAAACCAATCTTCGTTACTAACGGCCTGCTGCCTTAACCTAATTTTGGTGGGGTCTGTTTTGTTTTTTGTGCCTAGCGCGATCGCCATACCGCTACCCCTAGCCTCTATCCACACCTATCAAGAACAGCCGGGGCAAACCACTTTTCGCTCTAAGCAAAGTCTGCGAGACCGATCTGATCGGTCGTGGCAGGTGATTCTTTTCAAGCGCTATCAGGCCCAAGATATTCAGGGACTCTATCTCCGGCTGATTGGGTTTCCAGGGATGGTTTCGGTCAATCAAAAGCAGCCCATTACCATCGCAACCGGGGCCAGCACTCAGTGGCAGGCTAACGCCGAGCTAGATCCTCAGACGCCAGAGCTGCCTGAATATGCGGCGCAATATGATGTGGCACAGGCCATCTCCGAGATTAAAGGCGATATTCCTTTACAGGTCAGTATTCCGCTAGGCGATGGCAGCACTGCGCAGCTAGTCGTTCCGCCTTTTGCCGTCCACGAATGGCGCGATCTCAATGCTCAGTCGCCTAACTGACGAGGATTGACCCGTGCTAGGGCTGTTCGCCTGCGTGGTAAGAGCTGCGCACCAACGGGCCAGAACGGACATGGGCAAACCCGATTTGGCGAGCGATCGCACCTAGCTCATCAAATTCCTCAGGTGTCCAGTATTTCTGAACTGGCAGATGGGCTAGAGACGGGCGCATATATTGACCGATGGTAAGGCGATCGCACGCCACCGCGCGTAAATCCTGCATGGCCTCGACCAATTCTTCTTTGGTCTCACCATGACCTACCATCAGCCCAGACTTGGTTGAAATGGTCGCGTCTGCTGCTTTTACATAGCGCAAAACATCGAGCGATCGCCCGTACTTCGCGCCTCGACGCACCGGGCCTTGCAGCCTTTTCACCGTTTCCACATTGTGATTAAAGCAAGCCGGTTGAGCCTTCACGACGGTCTCTACCCTGGCCTTTTGCTGTGTTGCCGCTGCTGTTCCGCTCCAGAAATCGGGCGTCAGCACCTCAATTTCTGTCTCCGGATTTTCCTGCCGTACCGCTTCCATCGTCTTTACAAACCAGCCTGCACCGCCGTCCGCCAAATCATCTCTGGCAACTGCCGTCAGCACCACATAGCGCAAACCCAGCAGTTTTACAGACTCTGCGACCTTCTGCGGCTCTTGCTCATCCAGTGGCATAGGCGCATGTCCTTTATCCACCTGACAAAACGCGCAGCTACGCGTACAAACCGGCCCCATTAGCAAAAAAGTAGCCGTCTGGTTGGCGTAGCACTCGCCTCGATTGGGACAGCGCCCCTCTTCACAGATGGTATGAATCTGCCGCTGCTTGATTATTTTTTGCACTTTCGACAGCTCGCTAGCCTTGCCGATAGGCCGACGCAACCAGTCAGGCATGGCCAAAATCTCGGGCCGCTGACGCGCAGCCACGGGAGGGTTAGAAGAAGTAGACATTCTTAAGGAGAGGGAAACGAAGAAAGATGCCTTTATTCTACCGTCGCGTTTAGCCGTGAGGCGTCCAGTTGACTGGTTTCTTGTTCCTTTGCCCTTGAGTTCTGGGCAACTTTAAACCAACGTCTACCGAACCAACGTCTACGGAAGAAGTGCGGTCAGGCTCAATTTTTCATGCCAGCCAAAGGAGTCCGTCGTGGCCAGTCACAAAATTTTAGTAATCGACGACAGCAGAGTCATTCGCGCTCGCGTTAGGGAAATGCTTCCCAAGGGCAACTTTGAAGTGATCGAAGCGACGGACGGGATCGAAGGGATCGAGGCCATCCGCGCTCAAAAGCCAAATCTAATCATGCTGGACTTCTTATTGCCGCGCATGAGTGGCTACGAAGTCTACGAAGAAATTCAGGGCGATCCGGCGTTTCAAAACATTCCCTTGGTGATGATGTCGGGCCGTCGCGAAGAGCTGACCGAGAAAATTCAAGAACCTTTTGAGTTCTTTGAGTTTATTGAAAAGCCCTTTGAGCAAAAGGAACTGATTGGCGCGATTAAGGGGGCGATGGCGAAAGCTCGCAAGGTGCGTCCGCAGAAGTCGGCGGTGAGTGTGCCTGCTGCGTCTGCGGTAGGGGTCGATTCTTCTGCTGAAGTTGCGATTTTACAAAAGCAGGTAGAGGCGCTAACTAAAGATGTTGCCGCGCTGAAGGCTCAAAGCAATAAAATTCTGGCCTTTATTAAAAAGAAGTTGGCTTAGCCTTTCATCAAGATTTTCTCGCCTAAATAATTGAGTCTCAAGCAGCTAGAAAGCTCAGCGATCGCCCCCAATCGCTGAGCTTTTTCTTACGGCTTTAGGGCCAGCCCTTTCAATGTGCCTTCTTTTCTTCTTTAGCTTTGGCGAGTAAGCGAGCGG
>QBMC01000280.1 GCA_003242035.1 Nodosilinea foveolarum
GGCTAATGCTCAAGCGGCTTGCAGCCTCTCTCTGAGATGTCAAACAGGCTCTATAGGGGCTGAAATTATTTAGTTACGGTTGTTACAGAGCTGTTTAGTTTTTGTTGCGGTTGCTACCAATGAGAAAAGCTAAATTGGATAGAAACTGAATGAATGTTCTCAAGTTCTATGAATGACTCCGCCATACTTTGGGAGTTACTCCGTGTAGTTTTCTAAACTGACGAGTGAAATACCCAGGGTCAGCGTATCCTGTCTCCTCTGCAATTTGCTTGATGGAGTGCGCAGTATTTTTTAGCATTTGACGAGCCTGTGCCATTCGCCGCTCGGTAATCCACTTCTTTACCGTTTTTCCGGTATGGCTCTGAGCCAGATTCGTTAGATAGGCTGGGGTGTAGCCAGCGGCCTGGGCCACGTCGCTGAGATGGATGGGCTGCTGATAGTGGCTGTCGATAAATTGAAAGACGGGCGATAGCTTGGGACAGTCAGGAAATATGTTAGAAAAACTAGGTGCCTTGGCAATTTGCGATTCGTGGCGACGCAGACTGGTTTTGATGTCTTTGCTGCGTTGGAGTCGGGTGGCGATCGCGCTCAAAAACTGTTCCACCGTACAGGGCTTAGTCAAATAATCATCCGCGCCAAGCGCCATACCGCGCCGCAAATCTGCCATCGTTACTTTCGCCGTCAAGAAAATAAAGGGAACAGACAGCAGAGACTCGTGTTTTCTAATCGCCGTTAGCACCCCATAGCCGTCTATTCGTGGCATCATAATATCGCAGACAATTAGATCGGGATGTTGCTGAGTGGCTAGCTCAATACCCGTTTCACCATCTTTTGCACCAATCGCATTAAAATTTTCAAAGGATAGGCAGCGTAAAAAAATTTCTCTGGTTTCGGCTTCATCCTCAATGACCAGAATCTTCGCAACCATTGTCCTCAACCTGGTTAACAGCTTTGCCGAAAGCCGCCTAAAGCACTCAGACTATCAGGCAGCTCCTATTTCTATATAAACTGCAACCTACGTAGACTGTGGTGTAACTCATCACAGTATGAATGCCCCCAATGCTAAACTCTTTCGAGTCTGACCATTCAGAACATGCTGAGCTAGCCGCGCTGAGGCGTCAGTATCAGCTCATTTTGAATTCGGTGGGCGAAGGCGTGTATGGATTGGATTTAGCCGGTAACGTCACGTTTGTAAATCCCGCAGCGGCAGCCATGATTGACTGGGAGATGGACGATCTGATTGGACAGTCAATGCATCGCGTTTTACACCACTCTCATTTAGATGGTGCGCCTTACCCAAAAGAGACCTGCCCAATTTATGCGGCTCTGCATGATGGCAGTACTCATCGCGTGACCGATGAGGTGTTTTGGCGAAAGGACGGGACTAATTTTCTGGTGGAATATATTAGTACGCCGATGCGAGACGAGCAAAAGCATGTAATTGGCGCGGTGGTGACGTTTCGCGATATTACTCAGCGTAAGTGGGCGGAGACGGTGTTGCAGCAGACGAATGAGGACTTGGAAGAGAAGGTGCGATCGCGCGCCGCAGAACTATATACCGCGAATGAACATCTGCGAGAGCTGAGCGCTCTAAAGTCTCGTTTTGTTTCGATGGTCTGCCACGAATTTCGCAATCCATTGAACAATATTGCGCTGTCCGCGTCTTCTTTAGGTCGCTACGACGAGAAGATGACCCAGGTTCAAAAGCAAGAATATCTTCTGGGCATTGTCACGAATGTTGAGCGCATGACTCAGATGATTGACGACATTTTGGTATTGGGAAAGCTCGAAGCCAAACGGCTGACATTAAGCCCAAGGCCGATTAACTTAGTAGATTTTTGCCATGAATTACTACGAGAGATACCGTCCAATCAAAGACAGCTAGAGTTCGTCGGTAGGTTTAAATCTTTGGTCGCAGAAATCGATCAGACTTTGCTGCGCTCTATCTTAATCAATATTCTGTCGAATGCAATTTGCTACAGCGCCGCAGGCAGTTTGGTACAGCTATCGTTGTGTCAGCGCAAGCATCAGGCTGTCTTTCAAATTAAAGACCAGGGACTCGGCATTCTTCCAGAAGACTATCCTCATTTGTTTGAGCCGTTTCATCGGGGCAAGAACGTTAGCAATATTCCAGGGACAGGACTAGGGCTGAGCATTGTTAAACAGTTTGTGGCCTTGCAGCGAGGAGATATTAAAGTGGAGAGTGAGTTGGGCGTAGGCACCACATTCAAAGTCAGACTGCCGCTATCACCCCAGGTATGAGCCAATCTCCTGTTGGAAAGTCCTGCTTTCTCGAAAGATCGTCCTACGGCGATCGCACCTCAATCTGCATAAATAGAAGGACAGTGCCCTTTTAGTGAGAATTTATCGCGATGCCGTCTCTAAAGCTTGCGCCTCCTTTTACCTTCGAGAGCGCCACTCAAAAAGTACGCATGGCCGAAAACGCTTGGAATAGCAAAGATCCTCAGCGGGTTTCTATGGCTTACTCTGAAGACAGCTACTGGCGCAACCGAGCGGAGATTATTCAGGGAAGGGACGCCATCCGCGAATTTCTAAAACGCAAGTGGAGTAAAGAACTAGACTATCGGCTGGTTAAAGAGCTGTGGGCCTTTGGCGAGAATCGAATCGCCGTGCGGTTTCAGTACGAATGGCACAACGATGCAGGGCAGTGGTATCGCGCTTACGGCAACGAAAATTGGGAATTTGATACAGCAGGCTTAATGCAGCGCCGGGAAGCTAGCATCAACGATATGTCGATTGAAGAGTCTGATCGTCGCTTTCACTGGCCAGCGTCTGACCCTGGACCTGCTGACCATTCTGGTCTGATAAATTCTCCTATCTAAGCTGCTTCACTTCAGAACGCGGCTATTCTATTTAAAAAGTAGCTGTCACAGGTATGCAATCGGGGGCGGCTTTGTCTTTTCCTTTACCACCGTAAGTCTGTATCGTCCCTATTACTTTTACCGAGATTACACAAGTTACAGAGAGTTTGATAGTTCTCAAGCGCATCTTTTCCACCTTTAGACCGTGGAATAATATGATCGACCTGAAGAATTGCACCATGCGGCGAACCTTTTCCGCAAGAAACACATCTCCAGTCATCTCTTTGGAATACTTGCCAGCGAATTGAAGGTATCGTTTTTACCCTTTTCTCAGCCGCTTGTCTTACCTGTAGCATTGCATCTTGAGAGAAAACGCCATGCACTTTGCTTGATTCCTTTTGGTAGTCCGCTGTCGCTATTAAAAAATTGTTTGCTTTCTCTATCAGTTCGAGAAACCGAACTGGCTCTCCTTTTGAGATACGAATATACGAGTCGTAGATTGGGTAGAAGAAAACATAACTGTCTAAAAGTAGGTCAATTGATTGGGACGAGATAGGAAAGTCATTGCAGTTCTGAGAGGCGTTGTTGCACGAATGGGGGTTGCAGACGGGGCAATGAAGTAATGTTTAAGTACCACCAAAAACAGAGGCTTCATGAGTTAGGGCTTGTAAATTAATAATTTCATGCTATCTGCCATTCTGAGGTACGAGCAGGGCTATTTCATTCTAAATATACGTTTAAGTGTGTCTAGACTAAACTGGCAGC
>QBMC01000281.1 GCA_003242035.1 Nodosilinea foveolarum
TTGAGGCTAGCGTGATTGCACCATTTATCCTCTTAAAAAAACCTGAATCCTTACGAATGTGCTTCGTAAACAACAGCCGTCTGTTGAGCGTGTCGCTCAAGCATGGAATTGATGTCGTTAAGAATTGAATTAATATCATCTGTCATAGTGCTTCCGTATGTATTCGCATAAGCAAATAGTTCCCATTCGGAGGGTTATGCAAAAAAAAAATTTAGAGGTGCGTCGTGCACAAGATTGCCGCACCTCCTATTCAAGCTATCTGCCGAGTTATTTTCAGACAACGAATGAAGCGTAGTCGCTCAGAAACATCAGAGGCTTTTGCTATCCTCCAATAGCTCGAACGACGCCATACACTGCTAAACCTGCCAACGCTCCTACCGCAGCCCCAACGGGGCCAGCAGCAGCGCCGATGCCAGCACCGCCACCAACCATTCCTACCGCAGCCATACCAGATAGGTGAATAGCTAATGTGCCTAAAGCACCACCACTGACTGCCGATGCAAATGCATGAAACATAATCTTAACTAGCTCTCAAATAGGGTGTATTCAGTATCATTTTTCCCATCAGTGTGCGTGTTATCGCATAAAAGAGATTTGATGCTGTGAGATAGGAATAGTTCCGACTGTTTCATAGAAAGTGTCTGAAACGAGGGTCTTAGCTACAAAGAGTTAGGTGTCCTAGCAACCAAACAGTATGTTGCACTAAACGGCTCCTATTAAAAATACGCGCCATAATAAGACCAACTGCCTCCCCATTCATCATTCATCACTTCTGCCCTATGGACGCCTTTTCCCCGTTCCCGCCCGATTGGACTAAAGACGCTGTACATGCCGTGCCTTTTGGCTGTCCGGCCTGTGGCGAAGGCAGTAGAGAGGCCCAAAATGTTTGGCTAAATCGCCGAGCGCCGGTTTTTATTGAAGGGCGCAAGCGCAAGTGGCAAGAGTTTTATGTGTGCGAATGCGAAACCGTTTGGTGGGCCTGGAGTTCTGACCGGCCACCGCTGGATTTGAGTAAGCCGTCGGATGCGCTGTCGGATGAGTCGCCAGATCTAGAGGATTGGTAAGAGGAGTTCGCGCGTGGATGTGGTGGTTTTAGGCAGTCTTAATATGGATTTGGTGGCGCAGGTGTCGCGACTGCCGAAGCCGGGTGAGACGATTTTGGGCGATCGCTTCACAACAGTCCCAGGTGGCAAGGGCGCAAATCAGGCAGTTGCGGCGGTTAGGCTAGGAGCTAAAACCGCGATGATTGGGCGAGTGGGCAGCGGTAGCTTTGGTAAAACGCTGTGCGAAGGGTTGGTGGCTGATGGAGTTGATATTTCGGCGGTGAGTGTGAGCGATCGCACCCCTTCTGGCACTGCTCTAATTGCCGTTGCGCCTCAGAATAATCAAATTATTGTGGTGCCGGGTGCGAATGGGGAGGTGGGTCAGGACGCGCTAACTGCCCTAACGCAGTGCGTGGAAGAGGCTAAAGTGCTGCTGCTTCAGTTTGAGATTCCGCTGCCAGTGGTGGAATCGGCGGCGGCAATAGCTCGGGCGGCGGGGCTGATGGTGGTGGTCGATCCTGCCCCTGCGCGAGGCCCTTTGTCGGATCAGTTTTGCCAGCATATTTCTATTTTGACGCCGAATCAGACGGAGGCAGGTCTGTTGACGGGGGTAGAGGTGGTAGATGGGGAGAGTGCGATCGCTGCTGCTCACAGCCTTCATCAGCAAGGCATTCAAACTGTCATCATCAAACTAGGCGAGCTAGGCTCTGTGTGCGTCACCGCCGAAGGGGTCTTTTCAACGCCTGCTTTCTCTGTAAAAGCAACTGACACCGTTGCGGCAGGCGATGCTTTTAATGGGGGACTCGCTGCCGCCCTATGCCAATTGGGTGTTGCAGAGAAAGGTGAACTCAGTCACGATGATTTAAAGCGGGTCGTTATTTATGCAAGTGCTGCTTCTGCGATCGCCGTTACCCGCTCAGGCGCACAGTCCGCTATGCCCACAAAGTCCGAAGTTGAAACTTTTCTATCCGCTCAATGACCGATTCCTCTCCCGCTAAAACCGTGCTGGTTTGCCGCAATAAAACTTGCTCTGCGCAAGGGTCGGCTAAGGTGCTGGCGGCTTTTGAAGCGGGTGCGCCCGAAGGGGTAGCGGTAAAGCGCTCGGGCTGCATAGGGCAGTGTGGCAGTGGCCCTATGGTGTTGGTGGAGCCGGAGAAAACTTGGTATAGCCAGGTGCAGCCGGGTGATGTTTCGGAGATTGTGTCTCGGCATTTAGTGGGCGATCGCCCAGTTATGCGAAAGCTCTATCCTTTGTTCCATCCTAAAGAAACGTCAATTAAAGGCTGGCTAATTGTCTCGGGTATTTTACTGGGTCTGTTGTTGTTGATGTTTGGGATGCTTTTTGGGCAGACGGTGTACTTTTAATGACTATACGAAGATTGTTGTTTGCTCGCTTGAAGAAAGCTAAGGAGTCGTTCGTAAATAAGTTGCCGATTTTGAGTTAACCGAAGCTATGAAATTAGCCACATAGAGGATCAACAATCCGGTAGTTTAATTCCGAACGGATCCTAAGGACTGTAAGCGAGCGATCGCGATCGCCTTTGGACTATTTGCAGTGCTGTTATTAGAAAGTCTTGCTGCGGTGGCACAGTCTGAAAACGCGATCCCACAGCCTGATACTACTCAAACTGAAACTGCTTCAAAGACTATGACAGTAGGCGTTCGCCATCAGCCCCCTTTTGCGATTAAGACTGAAACGTCAGATGGGAATGACTGGGACGGCGTGAGTGTGCAGCTTTGGCGGGAGATTGCTGAAGATTTAGGTATTCAGTATGAGTGGCAAGAAGTTGCGGCTGATGAAGAGATTGGGCGGCTGCGAAATGGTGATGTGGATATTGTGATTAGTGCGATCGCCACTCCCGAAGGCGAACGGCAGCTAGACTTTACCCAAAGCTACTACGTCTCTTCGCTAGGCGTTGCCCAACCCCGCCAGCGAAAAATATTAGACACAGTTGGCGCAGTGCTATCGCCGCGTTTTCTAAAGACTTGTCTCTGGCTATCGCTACTGCTGCTGGTCGTAGGCGCAGTGGTTTGGTCATTCGAGCGCAACAAAAATGATGAGATGTATGCCACTAATCCAGCCCAAGGGCTTTGGGATAGCTTCTGGTGGGCTGGCGTTACGCTCACTACGATTGGCTATGGCGACAAAGCGCCGATTACGATTGGGGGCCGCGTTGTGGCGATGCTATGGATGCTAGTTGCCATTGGCCTAACCTCTACGCTCACGGCTACGATTACCTCGATATTTTCACAAGATGCGACTGGCGATCTTTCTAACGTTGCTGATCTCAAGTCTATGAAAGTCGGTACGATAGGAGACTCTAATGCAGCGCAGGTTTTGCAACAGCAACAGATTGACTTTCAATCATTCAACAGCCCTCAAGCGGGGCTTCAAGCGATTGACGATGGCGATTTAGATGCTTTTATCTACGATGCTACCTTGCTTAGGAACGCTCAATCAATAACTGTCAAGTTTTCAGGAATAGCTCTGTAATTCCATT
>QBMC01000282.1 GCA_003242035.1 Nodosilinea foveolarum
ATCTGTACGGCTACGCGCATTAAACAGTCTCATCATGCTAGATCCCCATCTATTATAGCGGGTACTCTATTTGTAAGCGCTTCCCTAAGCGAAGTCAGACCTGACAACAACGAATCGAGAAGACAGCTAAGACGATCGCTCAAAATAAAGCCGTCAGGTGAACAGCCAAAGCATCCAGACAGTAAGAGATAATAGGATGTTGTCTGTTTAGAATTACGATGCCGCAGTTTCCTTACCTTGTCGATGCTCAATGGCTATCCCAGCATGTTGACGATCCTGGCGTAGTTGTCATTGACGTGCGATTCTCTCTTGCCAATCCCGAGTTGGGGCGCAGCCAGTATCAGGCAGGTCATATCCCCGGCGCTTATTATTTAGATCTTAACGAAGATTTGTCTGGGACTGTAAAACAGCACGGGGGCCGCCACCCTCTACCCGACTGGCCGGTGTTTGTAGAAAAGCTTAATCAAATCGGCATTAACTCCGCGCTACCGACTCGGGTAGTTATTTACGACGGCTCTCGGTTTGCCTTTGCGTCTAGACTTTGGTGGATGCTGCGATATTTAGGTCATGAGGAAGTGGCCATTTTAGATGGGGGCATTCAAGCTTGGGAATCGGCTGGGCGATCGCTGAGTAAAGACCTTCCCGCGCAGCAAAAAGGCAGCTTTGAACCTAGATTACAGAAAGATTGGACGGTAGATATTCGCACGGTGCGGCAGCGAAAGGACGGCTTGGGCGTGACGGTGGTGGATGCGCGATCGCCCGAAAGATTTCGCGGCGAAGTAGAACCTATCGACCCGATTGCTGGCAGCATACCGGGTGCTATTAACGCCTTTTGGCAGAACGTAAGTACGGCAGAGGGATATCTAAAAAGCGCTGACGCCTTAGCGGGACATTGGAGCGAGCTAAACCCAATGGACAACATTGTCGTCTACTGCGGCTCTGGCGTAACAGCCTGCGTTAACCTATTTTCAATGGCAGTTGCAGGCCATCCTATGTACAAACTCTATCCGGGCGGCTGGAGCGACTGGTGCGCTTATCTTGAGGAGAAAGGTATCGGACAAAACGACCTCGAACTAGGCGGGCTTGGAGATAACTCATGAAAACGGACGTCTTATTTTATCTGCTGTTTCAATCTGTCCCTAACGTTTTGGGTAGTGCATTTTAGTAAAGGACAGAGAAAAAACAGGATCTTCTCTTTCTGCCATCTTCTTTCTGACTGAGCGATTGTACTCATGGATGAATAGCCAAATCGCACCGATGTGATTCTCTAGCTTCTTCGAGAAGGAAAGGGGCCTCCTCACCAACCGGGAAATTCGCTGTCTCAAGGTGTTGTTTAGCCTTTCTATGTAGCGGGTCAAGCCGCTGTCTTTGCCGACCGCAACATGCCGTTTGCTCGGAATGACGCTGACGTATACCTCCCAGTAATCGGTGTAGACTTTGGCACATTGTCTATACACAGCAGGCAATGATTGCCACCAGGCGATTGCCGATTCCCTGGAGCGATAAGCCTGCGGCATGGCTTCGCTTACCGCCGATGGTACAGCCGATGATTTCTCGGGTATCGGCATCCATCGCTAGCCACACCCACTGCTTGTTACCTTTATCAGTAACGAACGACCACAACTCATCCATCTGCACCTTCAGCTTGCCTTTAGCCTTAGGTAACACCGCTGCCGTTTTTGGCACCGCTGCATAGCAGGCATTCACATAGTCTTGCAGCCAACTGTCTGAAACGCTTGTGGCTCTGGCAATACCTGCTAACGGGATTTTCTTTAGCAACAGCAAATTGACCAAGCCCAAGGTATCTTTACCTTTTGGCTTCCACTGGGGGTTTTCTAAAAACTGACGGTTGCAGTCTCGGCATTTATAGTTTTGTTTGCCGCGCCTAGTTCTACCGTTCTTCGATATCTCATGAGAACCGCAAGTAGGGCAGGTCATTTCAACTCTCATTTGCTTGGCTCCTTTGAAGGTGCAACAGCGATACCTTATTTTCCTCTATCCTTTACGTTAATGCACTACCCTACATTTGTTTGATAACCAGTAGCTTCGTCTTTAATAGTTTGGTTCAATTTCCCATCACGCATTGTCGTCTATTATCGCTGCTAAAATAAGACCGCTTCTTTATCACATGCTGCTATCAGCTCCTTAAACAAGCTGTGGCTTTGCCTATTCAATTCGGTCTTTTATGTGAATTTCACCTATGTATGTTGTACCTCCCTCTACTTTAGTCTGCCAACCTTTTGCGTTATCGTGGATATTCTGAGTCATACTGCTTTGATCGACAATCTTACCGGCATTTATGTCTCTCGCTAGCAAGTTAATCTCATTTGCAAATTGAGCGTCCTCATCCATAGCTACTCCTAGATACGCCGCAATTTGATTGACTTGCTCTGGAGTAATCTTTTGAGTATCTTCGACAGATGATTTTACTTCCATTACCTTGGGTTTATTTCTGAGCTTGCTCCAGATGCGTTTTAAAAGTATATCCATTTGCAGGGCTATTTCATTCTAAATATACGTTTAAGTGTGTCTAGACTAAACTGGCAGCAGCGCTGAGCTTGAGCCATGTTGACGAACGCATTGTCACGGTAGATATTGAGTGCAAAGTTACGAGCCACGGCAAAGATTTGCGGCAGTTGACACATCCGAATGCGCGAAGCATCTTCGCCCTGGGTCACATCGCGAACATAATGTACTTTGTTTTCCACACCCCAGTAACCTCGAATTCTCGCTGCGAAAGCCGCTGCTGACTCGATGAAAGAGGCTACATAATAGCTAGTTTCAGTTTCATAACGCGGATGTCCGCCGACCTTGAAGCGGCGCTCACGCTCGACTCGAATCAGGGTCTTGAGACCCGGCCAAGACGGGATGTGCTCGAGTTGATGGCAAAGACTCACGACGCGCTTCTCAATGCGGCCATGACCTTTGCTTAGCTCAATATGACGGTGTTGTTCAACAAAGTGGGCTTGAACATCTTTGAACAAGTTGCCCTGATTGCCTTTGAGCGCACCCAGGTAGTGATTGCCACTTTCAACAATCAACTGAGCCGTTTTTTTGGGTGCTGATGGCATCAAAGGCAAACACGACGCCGTTCAGCGCCAGTTGCTTGATAAATTCGGGTAGGGCAGTGATCTCGTTGGTTTTGCTCGATACCTGATAGGGTTCGAGGATTAAGCCACGTTCGACTAAGNCTAAGTAGGCGCTCACTAACATAATGGCTGGATGAGGCGGTGAATCGGCATTGTCCGTTTCTAGCTGATACGACCCCCGCAAGACTTTGCCATCGACCGCTAGCGTCTCCCCCGGCAAGGGTTTAATCTCAAAAAAGTTGGCCAGCGCCGCCGCATACTGCTGATAGTCTAGACTCAATAAGACCCGGCGGATGGTGCTGTACGAGGGCAGACGACCTTTCGGCGGGTTGAACAGCTCAATCAGCTCT
This sequence comes from Nodosilinea foveolarum, assembly GCA_003242035.1. GTDB lineage: Bacteria > Cyanobacteriota > Cyanobacteriia > Phormidesmidales > Phormidesmidaceae > Phormidesmis > Phormidesmis foveolarum. The sequence continues at coordinate 3,440 of QBMC01000282.1, forward strand.
GTTTGATAGACCTTGAGCCAGTCGCCAATCGCTAGAAATCCACGATTCCCAGCGGTGATAGCGAGCGTAAACAGTGCTAAACACAGCGCGATTTGATGACGTTTTCCGCCTGCCCGCCGTCGGTCAGGAATATCGGCAAAGGCTGCGAGAATCTCGATGGGTTCGGCGCTAACCTCAGGTGCAGTTACGAGTACGGTGGAAGATGAAGGCGTCGGGGGCAGGCGCATAAGCGATGCTCAACTTGAAATCGGGTTTTCAGTCCCTAACCTATCAAGCTATCTCTGCAAATGAAATAGCCCTGGTTACTAGCCGGTGCCGTCCGAGATTAGCCAGGACGCGATCAGGAGTCATGTCTAGACATTCGGCTGTCTAAACGCCTGAATAGTTAGACAGTTAGCTTAGGGCTGAGGGTAGCTGACATTCTGCGAGAAAGCCGACTGTGAAAAAGGCTCTAAGAAAAGAACGCTTAGTGCGATTTGTTTAGGCGGATGCTTTTCCATGAACTGTTGAACGGCCATTTGGAATAAATCGCTCATTTCCATTTTCATGGTAGCGGCATAGATGCGCATCTCATGGGTAACGGTTTTGCGCAGATAGTAGGTGCCCTTCTTATAGTCCGGGTTCTTGTATTTCGCGGTCGAGTTCTTCATCCTCCGCTCCATTCCACTTCACTTTTGGCCCGGTTCGTCGCAGTAGCATCAACCGCTTTCTGGGACGTGGTTTTGGCCTCTAGTTTAGTCTCCACTGGCTTTGATTCGCCCCCTTTTGGCCCGCCCATCAAATTAGAAAATCTATTCTCGTTAGACATTTTTCAGTATTTCCTCACCTACATTTTGATAGCAATTCCAAGCGATACCGGACATGCGATCGCCCTTAATCATATTCATCGGTTTCCCTTGCTCAGCCGACTTCTTAAACACATCGAGCCTTCTTATATCTGCCTCAAACACCGGCAAACCCGCTCCGACTAGAGCTGCTCTAGCATCGGCCCCTCTGCGGCTAAGTTCAGTCGGAACAATCGTTAGCAGGACTCTAAATATCTGACCATCTAAATGAATATTTCACCGCCTGGGCCTCATCGCATACCTGGAAATCAAACCCGCCTGCCCGCGCCCATTGCAAAGCCGACCGATTGAGATCGCCATCAACGAGCAAGGTCGGGCCGTGGTGTTTCAGAACACCAGCCAGCTAGACGGCTAGACAGTTAGCTTTTTAACCGTTAATTGACAATTAGGGAACAAGAACGATAAAATAGAAACAAGAAAAGCGACCCACCTAACACCTCATGCCGACTCAAGTCGTTAAGCCCATCACCGTCGAAACCTTCCGCCCCTACGCCAAGTTAGGCAAGAGCAACGGCAAAGTTCAAGCCCGCATCTGCGAGCTGCTGTTGCGACTGATTCAGACAGACGATCCGGCCAAAGTAAAGAAGTTGTGTTCGTCGGAGGTGTCTTGGCTAGAGTCGGAATACTCGAATTTCAACACTCGCACCTCCTACATCACCGCCTATCGAAAGGCGCTATTGGCTTACTTTAATGAGTGCCCACCGCCCGCTAGCCTACTGAGCGAGTACAAAGGCACAAGACAACATATAGCGCTCTGTCATCTGTTCGCAGCCGATGAGGACTACGCACAGAAGACAGCTAGCACTAAAGAGAAAACAGCCCAGCAACGCGACCACCTCACCGCGTTCAATGCCACCGCCGCCGTCGATGCCACCGAACAGGCGCTGAAGTCTGAGGATTGGCGCGAACTGGCAGCAGGATTAATCATGGCTGTGCAGTGCCGCCCGTCCGATCTGCTCCAAGCGGGCAAGTTCAAAGCCATCACAAAATACAAACTTGAGTTCACTACCGGGCTAAAAAAACGAGGTAAGTCCGTTACGGGTGAAATTTTCTGTCTAGTCGATACTGCCACTTTTATTGACGCCTTCAGCCGACTGCGCCGCGAACCCGATGTGATGGAGATAAGAGCTTGGGCGCTGAAAGATATTGATAGTAGCAAAAACAAAGCCGTGAACCGTGCCGTCAGACGAGTCTATGGCGATCAGCGCCAAGGCAGTGAGATCGTACCAGTCCCTTACGGCGAGAAAGAGCTGAGCTGTAAGAATCTGCGAGCTGCCGGTGTGAATGTTTCCTACTGGCTTCATGGTCGCGAAGATCAAAGCTTAGGGCGATTTGCTGAGCTTCAGTTACTTCATGACAATCCCAGCACTGCCGCCAACTATGAGGACTTCTACTGTGTTGATGCAGATGGTAAGCGCCTAGTGGAAATCGGCATTCTGAAGGACGCACCGCTAGCCGCAAAGCCGCTCAGTGAGAAACGCTCTAGTCTATCTCTAGACAAGCAACTGCTCGCTATGGTGTCAGATGTTGAGCAATGGGGTGAGGGTAGCCACGCTGACCGCTTAGAGCGCATCGTGGCTAGGGCTAAGCAAGCCGATAGGTTAGAGCGTCAGCTTGCCATTGAGTGTGAGAAGCGGCAAGCGCTAGAACTGAAGCTGAAGCGACTAGAGCAAGGGCAAATTGAGCCAGTCGTTGAGTCAGTGGCAAAAACTAAAACTACCGTTAAGCCGCTTGTAACTGATGATGAACCTAGCGGATTCGAGTGGCGAGATGTGCCGAACGCTGAACTAAATGGCGATCGCCGCCATGATGCCTATCAGGAAAAACTGCGGCGCTCAATTGAGGCAATACAGGAATACAACGCTGGTCTAGAGTTGAGCGAGCAGTTCTCTATTACGGGTTCGCTATTGCGCCAGCTCACCAAGGTCAAACCGGGCAAGGTTAAGGAATGGATGAGCGATCGCACGGCTGAGCTAAATAGCTATAACTCGGGATTCGCACCGCGACAGAACACGGGCAAGCCAGACCCGCGCAGCGTCATTAAGTGGAGTGAGGCGGCTTATGGGGCTTATGAGTGGTGACAGATAATACAGAAACTAGGCGGTGTCATCCAATAGAATTGAGACTGAGCATCTAGTGACACGGCATATAGTTGCACCGCTCAAGAAAATGGCGATCACCCCATATCTCAGCCTGAGTCAGCTAATATTCAGTATCAACCTTGACCATGTTCGAGTACTTCGCATTGTTGCGGCCAGGTAAAGTTGTACTGTGGTGCTACCTCATTTGGTACATCAACACGGTTGTTTTCTATTTTGATCCGCAATACAGCATCTGGCTCAATTCTGTTGGAATCTCCGTGATAATCGGCGTTGCTCTTCAGCTAAGCGTTACAAAAATCACGCCCGCCT
>QBMC01000283.1 GCA_003242035.1 Nodosilinea foveolarum
ACAAGTTGCCCGATGCTCCTTCTTTAATTCCTCTAGCTACGACCTGAATCCTTACGCTTTTCTTTTACCATAATTTCCTCACGCACACGTTCTGGCCCCATACACTAATCCTTACAGAAGCGATGTCATCAGTCCGCAAAAGACTGTATTCGTCCTTTGTAGCACCGGTCAGGTTTAACGTCAGTCGGGCCAGCCTAGAATAGATCTAATCTTCTGGGCGATCGCCACCGGCTCAAACGGCTTCAGAATGACGCCATCGCCCAGCGACTTTAATGTCTCCTGCTCAGCTAGATCAATCTGCGCAGTCAGAAAAATCGCCGGGATATCCGCAGTTAGCGGATGCGATCGCAGCAGCTTCAGTAGCTCAACTCCGCCTGTTCCTGGCATCATCACGTCAATTAAGACCGCATCGGGCCGCTCTGCTCGGGCCATCTGCAATCCATCCACCGCCGAGGCCGCCACCAACACCGTCCAGCCAGCCGTAAACTCCAGCGACGCTTGGACAATCACTCTAATCGCTTCTTCATCATCGACCACGAGAATTTGTCGCGCCACTAAAGCCACCAGACAGGCAATCCTCAAAAACCATCAAGGATATACCTGTAGTGTATCGCAGTGCCTAACCAGATCCTACCCGGCTGCGCAGTCTCGCCGACCAGCCCAAAACCCGAGCCAGCAATTCAGGAGCCACAATCGGCTTACGCACATAATCATCCGCTCCCACCGAAAACACCTGCTGAATCGTATCTGCATCGGTATGAACCGACATAAAAATAATCGGCACCTGATGCCACTGAGGTGCACTTCGCAAGACCTGAGCCAACTCCAAACCGCTGACCTGAGGCATCTCTACGTCTAGTAGCACCAAATCGGGAGAAAACTGTTCTATGGTTTGCCAAAAACAGAGCGGATCTTGTAAAAGGGCCAGTCGAAAGCCCCAAGGTTGCAGCAGATTTTTAATTAGCTTTAACAAAGCCAAATCATCATCGACAACCAGCACCTTCGCAATCGGCGGCTCCTGCTTTTGCACCACCCATTCGGCAGTTTCTAAAATTTCCGCCGGTCTCCAAGGTTGTTGAAACACCCCCTCAACCCCCAACCGAGAAAACCTGATTCGATCTGCAAAACTAGCTCCTTGTGCCAAGAGTAAAACCGGAACCGGATGGGGCGATCGCGCAATTTCCCTCATCAGCCCAATCTCATCACTATCCTCTCCTAGCAAAGTCTCAAACCCGCTCAGATCTAGCAAAACCACATCCGGCTGAGCCACCGCCTCAAAAATAGCCCGCCTCGCTTGAGCCACGTTCTCAACTAAACTAATCGCTATATGGTGATTCGAGGAGATCGCCCCCAGCGCAGTCTTCATCGTTTGAGCGCTTAGTAAATCTACACCGCCCACCACCAAAAGCTGAATAGAGCGTCCATAAGACGCCACCGGTAAAGGCGGTTCAATCCTATTCTCACTCGCAGTCGGCAAAGACAGCCGCAGCCTTTCAGAAACCACTGTCTCAAAAACCGCTGTCTTAGGCACAACTGCCTCAGGCACACCCGCCGCCAAAGCCTCCTGGATAGAAACAACCAAACTCTTCAGCCGATCAAGCTGCTGAACGCTCAGATAAGCATTTGCGCTTAAAATATGTTCAACATCCCTGCAATGCTGAGTAACCGCTAAAAAACCAAAGCTTCCTAGCGATCCGGCCAAAGTATGCGCTTCTCTCAGCACCTGCTCCCGAGCCGCCGCCTCAAATAGCCCTGGCTGTGCATTAAAAATCAGGTTAGCCAGCTCTCTTATTCGCTGAGTATAGGAGACTTTTAGGCTCTCCCACAAAGCCACCATATCCAGTTGGCTTGAACCACTTAACGTACGCTGTTTCAGGCTATCCGTATCCTCAACCTTGACCTCATTAATATCTGTCGCTACCCCACTCGTTGCCTCGGCTGGCTTTAGTCGATAGCCCAATCCATACACCGTCTCAACTATCTCCAAAAGCCCCACGTCCCTAAGCTTTTGTCGCAGTCCCCTCATATGAGTTCGCACCGCGCCAACCCCCGGAGACTCATCAAAGGGCCACACTTTATCTAGCAGATTATCCAGGCTAAAGATACGATTAGGATGCCGTAAAAACAGCTCTAACAAACCGTGTTCTTTGGGCGTCAAAGCCACCCGCAAACCGCGATAAGTGACCCGACTACTGCTAGGGTCAAGGCGCAAATCGTTCCACTGCAAAACCGGTGAAGCCATCCCCTCTGATCGCCTCAGTAAAGCTCGAATCCGGGCTAGCAGCTCTTCAAATGAAAAGGGTTTTACCAGGTAATCATCCGCGCCAGCATCTAGTCCAGCCACCCGGTCAGCATGAGCATCCCGAGAAGTCATCAAAATAATGGGCGTGTAGTTGCCCTCACTTCTGAGCTGATTGCAAAGCGCTACGCCGTTTAGCTTAGGCAGTGCCCAATCGAGCAAAATACAGTCATAGGCAAAAGCGGTTGCCATTTCGTAACCAATCGCGCCATCCGTCGCCAAATCGCTGACGTAGTAACTCTCTGCTAGAGTTCTTTCGACTGCGTAGGCCAATGCCGGATCGTCTTCTACAAGCAAAAACTTCATGCTACGCAAACCGTTCATCAAAAAGTCGGAGTTTAAATCTCAGCCTATATGAAAGACCAAAATACCAAGCTGCCGATTCAACGGACGGTTGTCCAAGAATCGGCAGGCCACTTAAATTATTTTTCAAACTGTTTGTTTATGCGAACTTTTATTCGCTCACTGTAGAGCGCAAATATGAGGAATCTGTGTGGATCAAATCTTACCGACGTGCTCCCCAGGAAACCCAGCGAAGCGATGAGTCTATAGCGTCCGCCTCGCTCCCGTCCGCTGTACGGGCATAACCATCCATCTCCTCACTCAAAATAGTGTCCGCGCAGTCAGCCCCTTCTAATTGGGCCTGACTCACGCGCGCGCCGGTCAAATTTGTTTGGCACAAATTCGCCCCGCTCAGCGAAGCCCCGCTTAAGTCAGCTCCGCTCAGATTGGCAGCTTCCAGATTGGCAGCTCGCAAATCTGCGCCCGATAAATTTGCCCCGACCAAACTAGCCGACTGCAAATCGGCCCCAATAAAGTTTGTGGCCTCCAGGCTAGCGCCGCTTAAATCAGCTCCTGTCAGCTCAGCGTCAGTCAAATTAGCTTCCGACAAGTTAACTCGACTCAAATCGGCATAGCTAAAATCTACGCCGCTAAAATCGCATTGGCTAAAGTTGCACCCGCTCAGGTCAACGCCCGCCAAAGACTTGCCCTTAAAGCGCATCTCTGCAAAATTGCGATCGCCTCGGTTGTACTCATGCATTAGCTGTGTAAGGTTCATAGCTATTCGCTCCTTTTCGGTTCATCCTCCTACGCTACTAAAACAATATGAGAGATTTATCAAGATGCTCAAAATGAGTCTATCGACCGTATAGAACCCATTTGAGATCTGCTAGAATGCAAGAGAGTCCGTAGTCTAGTCTTA
>QBMC01000284.1 GCA_003242035.1 Nodosilinea foveolarum
ATTCAACAACGGCTGAAACGTTCCGGCAGTTGGTGGACTGTTGAGAAGGCATGGGACATGCTGGCGCTGCGGGTATTAAGAGAAAATCAAGATTGGCACGCTTACTGGGAGAACTTATCTCTCGATGTTGCTTGAGCAATAATGCCACTTTTAATTACACCCATACAGACATGGACTTTAACTCTATACACGAGCCGATTGTTCTGATATTTAGAGTTTGAAACGGGTTAAGGACTCGTCTCAGAATGTTGTTTAAAGGCAAGCTGTTATAAAATTACTTTCGCAATCAGGACAACATTAGCAGTACAGGAGAGTTTTGAGACAAATTCTCCTTTTTGCGACACTCTACGAAGCTGACAAAAATAATGGTTTTCTCTGCCCTTTATTGTGCGATCAGGACTACCCTTCAGCTAATGCTTTGTAGGACGGTCGGCCCTGGTGCCGTCGTTGGATCGCTGGGCGCGTCTAGCGTGACCATCGTCTGTAATGGGTTTTCTACGCAGGCAGTATTAGTAGCGGCCCATTGTGCCGTACCGCCCGCACCTTGGCTAAACTCTCCGCAATAAGTTGGTTCTGCGCCTGCTTGGGTGACCGCCCAGAACCGGTAGATTTTGCCCTCAGGCAGTGGCGGTAAACCCTGAGCTACTAAGGTTACTTTTGAATCGCCCGGTTTTACTAATATCCGCGCGGTTGCCCCGCGCGTATCCATTTGCTCGGAGGCTTCCCCGACTAGCGAATGCACCTGAGTGTTGGGGTCGCCTAACAGCGCAGTTATATCCTGGTTAGTGCGAAGCTCTTGGCGTAAGCTCTCGATCTCGGCGTTGGTGCTTTCGAGCTGTTGCTGAAGTGCCAAGGTTTGTGAGGGCGGCTGGCCCCATTGGATTTGGTTAATGCCTAGCGCAGCGATCGCAGCCACCGCAATACCGGTACTAATTGCGGGCAACCAGCGGTGTCCTAGTCCTCTGATTTGGCGAGATCGCACAGATGCCTCAGTTCCCCGACTTGAAGAGGATGACTTTAACTCTGAGTTTTCAGTGGAGCGAGTAGCGACGCTGAGAATTTTATCTTTGAGTCGGGCGGAGGGTTCAACGGTCGGTAGACAGTAAGGCAGTAGAGACAGGGCTTCTTGGGATGACTGAATTTCGGCAAATAGTGCCGGGTCTTGCTCTAGCGCTTGGCGTAAACGCAAGGACTCCCTAGCACTCAAGTCACCGAGGGCATAATCTGCCGCTAGATCTATTGGGGTTGAGTTATCGCTGGGTTGAGGCATGGCGGTTAAGAGCGGCAGGAAGAATTAAAACGAAGGAGACTTAGATAAGTGGAGTGAGCGCACGACGAAGCTTCTTAAGTGCCTGACGAGATCTCGATTTGACGGTGCCTAGCGGCAGGCCGTCACGTTTGGCAATCTCTGACTGACTTAATCCCTCATAGTAGGCCGTTTCTAGGACTTTCCTTTCCTCAGATGAAAGTTGCTCAAGCGCTTTGCAGACCAGCTCAGCGCGTTCCTCCACTGTAGCGAATTCTAGTGGGGAGTTATAGTCTGGGGCGCAGGCTGAGTTCGTTTGAAGACGTTGTAGCCTTTGATGACTGGACTTATTCGATCTAAGCCGGTCGAGCGATCTCGACCGCGCCAGCATAATTAGGAAGCCGCTCAGCGATCCCCTCTGCGGCTGATAGATTTCACTCCGCTGCCACAGGCGAAGAAAGGTTTCTTGTGTCACCTCTTCGGCGGCTTCGACGTTGTTCATCATACGCAGAGCGGTGCTGTATACGAGCTTGCCGTAGCGGTCGTAGAGCAGGTCTAGGGCTTTGACCTGTTGGGCCTGGATTGCAAGAAATAGCTCTGCATCTGTTGATTTTTTATTAACGACAGGCGGCGCTGGGGGGGCGATTCCATAAACGGGTGCCAGCTCTGAGGCAGGGCAACGTCGGTACAAGACTCCACAGTTTACCGGTCGGCAGGATGAAGCAGCACAGCGAAGGCCAATTTTTTACCTGGGCTGTGCCGTTATACTAACGGGTTTAAGTTGAAATTTATGGTAGTTCTGTCCAGGTTGTTCTTTGCCCTGCTTGGCTATTCCTGACTTAAAGCACTGAGTCGATGACGTGGATAACGCCATTGCTGGCCGAAACGTCCGCTTGAACAACATTCGCACTGTTAATCACGCCGTCCTTTGTCACCGTGGGGACTAAGTTTTCGCCCTGCACGGTTTCTACAGACGGGCTATTAGGGAGCATGGCGGCGGTGACTTTGCCAGATATGACATGGCGGGTTAGCAATGTAACAAGCTGATCGCGGTTTTCGGGCTTCAGTAGATTTTCTACGGTGCCTACGGGGAGAGCGGCGAAGGCGGCATCGGTGGGGGCGAACACGGTGAAGGTGCCGCTATTGAGCGTATCTTCTAAGCCTGCTGCTTTGACGGCAGCGACTAGGGTGGTGAAGTTTCCGTTGGCAGCGGCGACATCTAAAATTGAGCTAGGGGCGACTGCCATTGGGGGTAGAGGGTGCGGCGATGCTAGATCTCGTACAGGCTAAGGCTGACTGCATTTGCATCGGTACGCTCACGCTGGCGATGCTGGCGAATAGCAACAGATATTTTTGAAATGCTTTGATGTTCATCAGATTGGCTCTTAAGGGACTGGGTTAGGTGATTCGTCATAAAGAAAGTACCATCTAGTTTGGACGAATGAGAATGTCCCACTTTGGCAGGATAGGATCGCGCTCTAGTCGCCGCTCAATCGGTTTCATTTCTCTTTTAGTCAGTGCGATACCCTTTTGATAGACCGATGGATTTAACTCAACAACAGGATGTATGCCTTTCCATGTCAGACTCTGCGCCCAAGCCAACATCGTTGGCATATCGATCAGTTTGGTGCCATTCCAATGTTGTTCAAGAATGCCCCAGCAGCGCTCTATAGGGTTGTACTTGCTGTGATAGGGCGGGGTAGTAAAGCAGTCGTACTGGTTTGCCAATGTGGTCTACCCAATCGACCATCCGCTTTAGAAACTGGGTTCTTACACCGCTATTTTCTGGGCCGTTATCGACCTTGATCTGCAAGGACTTCATCTGCTGTCGCGTCTGTGATGTGAGCGTAGCCCACCAGGATTGCAACGTATCGACAATGAAATCACTCGTTGTCTTGGTGAGCATTCCTTAGCGCCGCAAAGCGACGCAGGGTCTCACCGCTTTATAGGAGCTGCCAAACCCGATAAACAATTCACCCGTATCTTCATCGACAATGCCACAGGGAACATAGCTCTCTTTAACACCCATATCGTGGTCATCGGCACAGCGGTCGCCTCGGGTGAGGCCACCTCGTGACAAGTTACCAAGCTTAACGGTCGCCTTACAGTCCAAGCTCACTCGTGTCGTCGTTGGGGTTTGAACTTGTTTATCTTTGCGATGAATGTTCTCAAAGATTAAGTCGGTCTCAGGGACTTTTTTTTAGGCTTGA
>QBMC01000285.1 GCA_003242035.1 Nodosilinea foveolarum
TGACTCACCGCAAGATTTGCCCACAGTGGAATTATATGGTTCATCCTCGTACCTCAGAATGGCAGATAGCATGAAATTATTAATTTACAAGCCCTTACAAAAGACTCTCAGACAGCCTAACTCTAAAGACTGACGAACCAGATCTCAACTACTGCCTCCACCAATAACTTGAAGCCGCCCAACTCATTATTAGGGGGAAAGTTTTTAACTAAGTACCTGTGCAGTATTAATTACAAAACAGATTCCCTCTAACCAGGGATTCAACTCAAATCGAGTGTAATTAATCGTGCATAACTACTTAATAGGCTCTCGTATAGGACACTGTTGGCGGTGCGATGTAGATAAGTCGAGTGTGACAAGGAGGCAACAGCGTCCTATACACACTTGCTTACGCAATCAGCCGGTAATAGCTAGCGCGACTGATGCCCACCTGCTCGCAGATATCCGTTACGCTCAGCTCGCCCGCTGTAACCAGTCGCTTCGCTTCAAGTTCCTGGCCCTTGGTGATAGATTTCTTGCGCCCACCTTTGCGGCCTCTCACCTTGGCTGCTTTCAACCCGGCTAGAGTTCGCTCGCGAATGATGTCACGCTCCAGTTCAGCAATGCTCGCCGTCATGCGAAAGAAGAACTTACCCATTGCCGTAGAGGTGTCGATTTGCTCTTTCAAGCTGCGCAGATCCACGCCCTTAGCTTCTAATTTTTCTGCCAGCTCGATCAGGTGCTTAGTTGATCGGCTAGCCCGGTCAAGTTTCCAGATAACGAGCGTGTCACCTTTGCGCAGATGCTCATGACACTTATCCCATTCAGGCCGGTTCTCTTTCGCGCCGCTCTCGCCCTTATCTAGGAAGATGCGATCGTACCCATCTTTTTCGAGTGCGTCAATCGGCTTTGTTGCATGAATAACCGCTGCTATGTAGACCCCTGAGCGAGATACGTTCAATTCTGCTCACATCGGACTGAAAGCATTGGTATGAGGCAGTTTCAGATCCAGGCTCCCGAGTAGTACAGGGCTTTGAGCCGCTGAAGTCACGGTTTACTGATGCAGAGAATGCTTAAGACTCTGTAGCGGCAATGCTTAGGGAATAGACACATGTCTTGAGTAGCTTCTATTGCAGCTTATCTAAAGCCTGCTTAGCAACCAACTCTGCCCGCCTAGACGTTACCTTCTGATAGCGTAGGGTTGTCTGAATACTCTCATGTCCCATCAAGGCTCTCAGCTCTTCAATCCCCATCAGTCCAACGCGCTCAGTAGCAAAGGTATGTCGCAAGTCGTGTAACCTAGCGCATTTGAGGTCAGGATAGGGTTCAATCAACGTCTCCCAACACTGGTGGATACGCCGGTAGCTGATACGAGAAGTTTCTAAAGAGATCGGCTGTTGTGCCGTGAATAGCGCAGCACTGCGCTGATGTCGCCCTTCACGCATGTATTCGTTGAGCGCAATGGCCGTATCTTTTGAGAAAAAGCACCACCGTTGTTTATTACCTTTTCCGAGTACTTGAAACCGTTGTTCCTCAAAATCAACGTCATCCAAGTCTAACTGCAACACTTCTGAAATACGAGCGCCGCTACGATGCAACAAACTAATGATCGCCTTCATGCGAGTGTCCAGCTCAACTGCCCGATACAGGCACGATAGCTGAGGTTCAGAAAGATAGCGAATCGCATCGTCAGACGTATGTTCACCTTTGTGTAGGTCAGGCTTTGGCTGTTTCAGTCTGACAATTGGATTAGCTTTCAAATAGCCTTGTTCAACGGCAAAGTTAAACAACGACTGCACCGTAGCCTGATGCTTTCGCCGGGTCGTGTAGGCTAGATGAGTCAGGCTCTGTAAATACTCGACAATCTCACCCCGTTCTAACAAATCGATAGGCCAGCTACCATGTGCTGCGAGCAAGGGCATGAGCGTCGATTCATAGGCTTTTAGCGTTCCTTTTGCCAGCCCTGGCCGTTGCAGAAATTGGGTGGCGACAGCCGCTAGTGTGGGAGATGTCATTAAGACAATCTGAAGGTATCAGGAGTCAACTTTATAGGCTTTACGATAGCACTACTAGATGTGTCTGAAGGTGAACTTTATTGTCTACTGTAAATGCTCACCAACTGCCAAAAGCCCAAGAATCCCTGGCTGACTATGTGAACCGGCAACGAGAAACACTCGGTTTAAGCCGTGTAGCCCTCGCTGAACGCGCAGGCATCCATAAGCAAAGCCTTGGCAAGATCGAACGGGGCCAAACGCAAACACTGAATCGTCGAACGCTTAGCAGCCTGTCACTTGCGCTTCAGGTGCCGGTGGATTATCTAGAGGCAGTCGCCCGAGGGCAGTCCGGGACGCTTGGCCCCTCGCTCAAATTCTGCCCGCAGTGTTGGCAGGCAGGCACCGCGCCAGATCCGATATGGACAGACGCTCGCTCTGAGTATTGCTTTATGTGCGGTACTGGGTTGCAAGATGCTTGCGGCGCTTGTGGAGAGCCGCTGCACTCATTGACCTTTCGGTTCTGCCCCCACTGCGGTCAGCCCTACAAACAGGCGAGTCGTCCGCCTGCAACGTAGCTTTGCAGTATGTCCGTTGTAATAAATTTCGCTTTCTGTTGCTATGACTGCTCTAAACCGTACGGCCTATCCTTACTTCAAACAATCTCCTAGCCCGAGAGAACTCGCTGAACTGTACACACCGACAGCGGACGAGCTAGACCTAGCTGAGCGGCGAGTGCGTTCAGTGCCAAATCGGCTGAGCTTTCTGGTGCTGCTGAAGTCATTCCAGCGGCTGGGCTATTTCCCGAAGGATGAGGTGATTCCAGCTCCGGTGACCTCTCACCTTCGTGAGCAGCTAGGACTGGATGCGGATGTCTCTGCTTCTGCACCAGGGGCTTCCCGCCGTCGCTACTATCAAGTCATTCGCGATTACCTTCAGGTTAAGCCCTACGACAGCAGCGCCGAGCAGGTTGCCACAACAGCAATTGAAGCCGCCGTCAGTGTGATGGATCATCCAAGTGACTTGATTAATGTAGCCGTTGAAAGGCTGATCAAAGGAAGCTACGAGCTGCCTGCTTTTGGCACGTTAGAACGGCTAGCTAAACACCTGCGAGTCCTTAGTCACACTGAACTGTATCGGCAGATTTCAAGCCAGTTGAACCAGGCGGAGCGCGACTACTTGGACGGATTGATTACACAGCCTGATGCTGAGGTGAAGGCGATGCTTAATCAACTGAAGGCCGCGCCAAAGAGCGAGAAGCTGACTCACTTGGTGCAACTACAACAGACCTTTGATGAGCTAATGTCATTTGGCGATGCGCAACCAGGGCTATTTCATTTGCAGAGATAGCTTGATAGGTTAGGGACTGAAAACCCGAT
>QBMC01000286.1 GCA_003242035.1 Nodosilinea foveolarum
CTAAAATGACCTGGAACGGATTTGAACCTTTAGTTCATCTGGTCGAAGGGAATTATCCGAAGAAAATAAAGGTGCCCAAAGCTGAGCTAGCGCTCTATGAACAACAATGGCAACGCTCTGAACAATTGCCTAAGTGGGATATTACCATTGTTCCTGTATAGTCGGTACTTTATTTGTTTGCGGCTCCCTAAGTGTTCTGCTACAACCTCTTTTTGCGACTTTGGCTATTAAGTCCAGAATTCCTTAGGGACGCAGATTAAACAAGATCTAATTCTATAGATCGGTAGGTTTTGGCTTCGGCTACGCTCAGCCAGCGACAGTTACTGATTTCGAACCCTGAGCGTAGTCGAAGGGTGGCCGGAGATAGACCGGCAGCTTATTTAGTCCTCAGTCCTTAGGTTTTAAGTGCTTAAACAAGCGTAGTTGGTTGAATGGGTTGCCGCAGAAAGGTTCCTCGCATTTTCTAGCGATCGCCCGCTACTACTTTCAATTGGTCATAATGCCAGTCATATTCCATATATTTAGCGGTTTCCGCCGCTGTTTCAATGCCCAACATTTTCGCAACGACATAAAGTGACATGTCTATACCCGCCGAGATGCCGCCCGAAAGAATAATGTTATCGTTGTCGGCGATGCGGGCTTCGGGGTGGACTTGGGCCGGTGAGAGCATTTCTGTGAGTTGGGCGATCGCGCCCTGATGCGTCGTCGCCACCTTCCCCTCCAACACCCCAATCTTTGCCAACAGCAGCGCGCCAGTACAAACCGACAGCAGCTTCTCAGTCGTCTGACTCTGTTGATTGATCCAGGTCAACAGTGCCTGATTATCAATCTCTTTACGGGTGCCATAAGGTGTTCCATCTTCACGATATCCACCCCCACCTGGGACGATTAAAATGTCAGATGGTGGGCAGTTATCTAGCCTGTAGTGAGGATTAATACTCAGCGCATTACGGGCCAAAATGGGTGAAGTTTCGGCAACGGTGTAGACGTTGAAAGGATCGCTGCCGTCCCGTTTGCCGGTGATAGAAAAAACCTCGAAAGGGCCAGCAAAATCTAGCACTTCAACATCGTTAAAAATTAAAACAGCAACATTTCTAGCGCGATTCATTGTTCTCTTTGCTCCAAGGAATATATTTGATAGCTTAGAGCTTTTTATGGCAAAGCCCAATCTTTAAGGTGGCCTGTAAGCTGTATAGCGATCGCTGAACCAATTGATATGATTAGAGTATAAAAGTAGATGAAGGATCGCGCTGCTAGAGTTTCAAAATTCTGGGTGGCAGCGGTGTGATGAGATGCAAACTCGAAGATTGCTGGCTGCGATTGGCTTAATTTTGGCACTGAGCGCTTGCACCGCAGCGACGCTAGAAACCGATATTGATACGTCTGGGCAAAAGGACGATGTTGCTCCAACGGTCGTAGAGCCTGAGGCTGCTAAGTCATCGGCTAAGTCAACTAAGCAGGTTTCTAAAGAACTGCCCGACTCTCCTGTTGGAATGCGAAATTGTGCACTCACTCAGTATGTTTCAAAGCCACTTACATGGACTGAAAACGAAGCTATTTTCGATCAGTTTAACTTTCGACCCAATGCTGTCACCGTTTTTGCGGACACTGTCGCTGTAGAAACAACTGATTACACGTTTTACTACTGCCCAGGCGATAAAGCTTGGGTCACGCTTTCTAACGATGTGAAATCGAAATCGCCTGATGATAGGTGGTATGACCTCGGCGATATTGCAAATCCTGCTTACCAATCTATTGAGGTGAACGGCGAGGTTTACGAATATCGAACTCGATTGAAGGCGGACTGGTTAGCTGAAAGAGGAGCAGCGGTTGAAGCGCCTTCTGACGGAGACGCACAGAACGAAGAAGATACGGTGTACTTCGATTTGAAGCTGCCCAATGGCGACGAAATTAATCGCGAACTTTATACCGTTTCTGATTTGCAAGCGGCTAAGCTAGGTGCGAGTTTGGGGGTTCCTGATATTTCGAGTGCGGCGATCGCTGCACCCGAAATTTGGTTTGCAGCAACGGCTAGCCAGGGTGAGGGCGACAACGGATTTGCCAGTTTGTTGAAATACGATCTGGAGACGGAAACCCTTAGCGTGAAGCAGCCCAAGGAAATTCAGGGCGATCAGCTTACCGACATGGTGGCGACCGAGCAGGATGGCAAGGTGACACTCTGGCTCGGAACGCAGCGGATGAGTGAAGGTGTTCCCTTCTTCCCGGCGAAAGGGTTAGTGGCTTATCAACCTGCAAGCGACGAGCTAAAAACGTACACCATCACCAATAGCCCGATGGTGGGGGCGATTCCTCATGCGTTAGCTTTAGAAAATGACTTGCTGTGGGTGGCGACCGGCGACGGCACTTGCCGGGTGAAGTGGCAGCGTATAGATACGGCGAAGAGCTGGAAGTGCTGGCGATTGGCTCCGCAGGCGCAACTGCCTAAAGAAGGCGTGAATATATATGACAGCTTTTTGGCGACTGAGCCTAAGGCTAAGCTGACGAAGCCTGAGGTAGAAGTGCTATGGGCGGCGGAGTCTTATGGTCGAGGGGCAGATGAGTCTGAGACGCCTGAGATGACTCGATATGAGGTGGTTTACGAGCCTGGATTTGAAACAACGCTATCGCAGGGGGGTTATCGGGTGGCGGATGCGGCGGCGAAGCGGGCGGCGATGGGTGAGGCGATTTTTTGGCCGGGGCGACAGTGGCATTGGGCGGGCGATCGCTTTAGAAGAGGCATGGACGAAGTGGGGCTAAACTTAGTGGGCGGTGGGCCTTACGGATTAGTGTCTTCAAGCGCTAGCAGTGGCTTACGGTTCGACCACAATGCGATTCGAGGCGCGTTCGATTTGTTAGCGCTAACCCCACAAGAGACCAAGGTACGCTATTACTCGGGCTGGGTAGATACTGAAGATCTGGAGGTTTATCCTCGGCTTGAGCCGGTTAAGCGTCCTAAGAAAATGAACCCAAATCCTTTGACTGAGATGGCCAGCGATTTACCAAATTCTGGGCCTTAACTTCTGTTGAAGATTCGAAGTCTTTCTATGGGCAGTTCAGTTAATAAACTGCGTCAGCTTATCCTTAATAGGGTTTTCTCTATTTTGGCTAATATGGCTTCTGACTCGCCTACTGTCGTCCTAGATACAGCTACGTCGCTAGAAGCGTATTTTCAGAACGAGTTGAATGCCTCGAAGCTGACGCGCCCGATGTGGATGCTGTGGATTCTTTCGGCGGGGTTGATTGCGCTAGATGGGTTTGACTTTTTTATTATTGGCGTGGCAATGCCGTTTATTCAACGGGATTTTGGGCTGAGT
>QBMC01000287.1 GCA_003242035.1 Nodosilinea foveolarum
CTGATTACGAAATTCAAATGTCATCGTGACTCTCCTCTCGGAAATGACGCCTAGCCTGACAAGCTTAAAGCCTGATGGAATCAGATGAAAATGACAGTTATTGATGGGTCAGTCCTAAACAGGGTTCTGAAGCCTAATGATTGCAAGGTCAGCTAAAACGGCCTTTCTGAAACCCTTACACTTCAAGAAAAGATCTCAAATGAGTTCTATAAAAGCAGGGGATAATAAACAGCGTTAGCAGCGTGGCTAATGAAAGTCCCGAAAAAACAACAACGCCTAGCGGCTGCAAAAACTCCGAGCCTTGACCGATGCCCAGCGCTAGAGGAAACATTCCTAGCACGGTAGTGATAGTCGTCATTAGGATCGGACGCAGGCGTTGAGGCGCAGCTTTAATCATGGCAGTGAGGCGAGTCTCCGCAGGAGAGGCTTCGCCAACGTACCCTTCCTGTGCATAAATCTGATTGGCCAGCTCCACCAAAATAATGGCGTTGTTCACCACAATCCCGACCAGCAGCACCGCACCCACAATCACCGTTGCGCCAATCGCCGTCTGGGCCTCACTAGCTGACCCGCACCACTGCCGCTAGCAATTAACAAGGGTAGTTGGGCTAGCTCAGCCGGATTTTGGATTAGAGCCTTGGGCGTTTGGAGGCGGACATCTACTAAGCGATCGCCCCTTTGCAACTGAGTAGGCACCGCCCCCGAAAGCACCGTCTGCACCGTCCGACCAATGGCCTCGGCGGAAAGCCCTAAGTCGGCGGCGCGTTCCCAGTCGGGACGAATTTGGATTTCTGCCTGGGGTGGGTCGGCGTCGGGCGAATAGCTGGCTAGCGTTGCCTGTTCATCTAGGGCGCTAATGACTTGGGCACCGGCTGCTTCTAACGCCGCAATATTGCTGCCTTGCAAAATGACATCTACATCGCCGCGCACGGGCGAGTTGTTCAAAATTAGGCCGCGCACATCACCGGGCGATACGCGTAGTCGGGTGTTGACCAGATTGAACTGGTTGAATTCGTTGGACATGCGATCTCTAAACGCCTCTATATCTGTCCCCAGCACCAACGTTAGCGTACTAGAGCCTCGCAGCGCGTTTTCGCTAGTGCTGCTGCCAAAGAGAAACCCGCCCGAGGTAGTAAACACATATTCAATTTCTGGCTGAGCCAAAAGCAAATCATCTACTGCTTTCATTACCTTTTGGTTTTCGGCGACTGTGGTTCCTGGTGGAAACTGGACTCTCACGTCAGCTTGCCCGGTAGCAATACTCGGCAAAATCTCCTGGGGAATGCGCCCCACCATGAGGAAGCTGCTGCCGCCGAAGAGGAGGAAGGCGATCGCCACCGTCAAAATCCGCCGCTGCAGCACCCAGCCCAGCGCCGTACCGTACTGTCGAGTCAGCCCTTGCAGTCTTAAATCGAACTGGCGGATCAGCCAAAATGACTGAAACCCGCTCGACCAGCGCACCGCTAGCAGCCGAGATGTCAGCACCGGCACAACCGTCAGCGCCACAATCAGCGAAGCTCCTACCGCAAAGCTAACGGTGAGCACCAGCTCGTTAAACAACAGCGAGATAAAGCCGCCGATGAGGAGAAAAGGCAAAACCGCCACTAGGTTTGTGGTAGTAGAGGCAAACAGCGCCGACTCTAGTTCCTGGCTACTAATCTCGGCCTGACGAACAATCAGTCTGTTGCTGTTTTGCACGCCTTTAACGATGTTTTCTAGCATGACAATCACGTTGTCCACCACAATACCAACGCCCAGCGCCAGCCCGCCCAAGCTAAACACATTAAGCGACAGGCCAAACAGTCCCATCAGCAAAATCGCCACCAGCGTCGCCAGCGGAATACGCGGTTTCGTAAATTGGAAGCTGAGACGGGTCGAACTTGAACAAACGGGGCTGCTCAACAATATCGGGCAGGCTGTCTCTAGAGCGGTTGAGCGTAGCAGTCGCATCGTTGAGCGCCTGATCGATATTGCCGCCCGGTTGAAAGTACAGGTCTAGGCTAATTTGGCCTTCTCGGGTTTGAGACACTATTTGCACGACGCCTTCGGTGGCTGCCAGCGCTTCTTCAAGCGGGCGCGTGACTTCGTCAACGGCGACCTCGGGCGATACACCGGGCGCGTTGGCCCTAACGCCAATACGCGGATAGGTAATTGATGGCAGCAGATCGACCGGAATTTGTTGAACGAAAAATAAACCTAAGACAATCACAGCGACGGTTAGCACCAGCGAGGCAATATGCCGCCGAATCGCGGGCGATCGCATCGCCAATATCCACTGATAGGCTAATGATTTCGCCTGAGACTTGCGATCGCAGCGCGACTTGCTGAGTTGGGCGAGTGGTTCCGGTGTAGGTTAACTCACCCGCGACAGGCCCGGTTTCAGCGCTGGCCGGACTCGGACTGTGCAGCCCCCGGCGGAAGAAAGCTACATCCCGAGATTAGGGTGATGAGTGGCAGCAGCAGCCCGATCTGGACGGCGGCTGGCTTGCGGTGTTGGATGGAGGGTGGGCGATCGCTCAATGGACTGGCACCTTTGTGAAAATCTCCTATGATTATCTCTGATTAATTGCCCTTAGAATAATCCGACCGCCTCTAATTTTAAACGGCGACTTTGCAAAAGTAGTTTTCAGTCGTCGTCAGACTGTTGCGGAAAGCTGTCTACTTCCAGGCTGCTCATTTCGAGATTGTTTATTTCGCTAAACATTTCGCGAGGCATAAAAGATAAAATGGCTGGATCGCGGCCTAGTCCATCGACAATTTCGCCTAGAGATAAAAGCAAAGAAGCTAGCAGTTTTTTCATGATTGGACGCTCTACTAATGTTGTTTAACTATTCGTCGCTCAAAGACTACGTAGGCATTTTCTGCAAAATGTCTGACTGAAGTATAAGCAGAATGCGACTAAGGCAGACAGTTCATGTAGTTTTCTTCATCTCGATAAGTAGTCATTGCTACAAAGCGCATCCATTTATAGGAGCTTCCCTCGGGAGTTTGCGCCGCTTCGAGTGAACGTGCGCCTGCGATAGAATTAGCCTTAGGGAGCCGCAAACAAATAAAGTACCGACTATACAGGAACAATGGTAATATCGGGTGTAATTAAAAGTGGCATGAGAGACTATGTAAGCTCAATCAGATAGAATCTG
>QBMC01000288.1 GCA_003242035.1 Nodosilinea foveolarum
TAAAAGCCATAGAGACTGTCATGGCTACGCTGTAGCTGTTGTGTCACCCCTTCAGGCAAACGCCTCACTTTTTAGCCCAAGGTATCGATCTCTCTCCTTTTTATTCAGGGACACTAAATGTTTCCATTGATCCCTATCGCTTTGAGCTGATCCCGCAGCGTACCCTGTCTTTAGTAAAATGGTCGCCTGAGCACGAGCCAGAGAGTTTTTCGTTTGTGCCGATTCAGCTCGAATGGCAGCGGCAGTGCTACAGCGGCTTAGTTTATTACCCGCATCTTGAGACCAAAATTGATCATTTCCAGGAGCCTACCGTCATTGAGCTGCTAATGCCCTGCATTGACGCGATCGCCTACGGAGACGAAGTTATCCTACGCGCATCCAACAACGAACTTATAATAAAGTCATAGCCCTTATCGACAAACCTCTATGACCGAGCCTGCCAATCAGCCTAACGCTCAGCCCGACATTAACGTTCTTTCTCAGCAGCTAGAAACTGGAACCCTAGTAGAGCGTAAGCTAGCCCTCACAGCGCTGCGGGAAGTTCCGGCTGAACAAGCCGTGCCGCTGATTAAAAAAGTGCTGAACGACAAAAACGATCAGGTGCGCTCGATGGCTATTTTTGCGCTCGGCGTGAAGCACACAGACGAATGCTATGACTTACTGCTAACTATATTAGAGAGCGATCCCGACTATGGCATTCGCGCTGACGCCGCTGGAGCCTTGGGCTATTTAGAAGATCCGCGAGCCTTTGACCCGCTTGTAAAAGCCTTTTACGAAGATGTTGATTGGCTAGTGCGCTTTAGCGCTGCCGTATCGCTGGGGAACTTGAAAAATCCGCAAGCGCACGACGTATTGATTTCGGCGTTGGATAGTAAGGAAGTCGTAATTCAGCAGGCTGCGATCGCCGCACTAGGCGAAATCAAGGACCTCGACGCCATCGACAATATATTGACCTTTGCACAGGCCGAAGACTGGCTAGTGCGCCAAAGACTTGCCGAAGCCCTCGGCAATCTGCCCAGCGAAAAAAGCGTTTCAGCCCTGCGCTATCTAGCCAAAGACGATCACTCGCAGGTTTCCGAAGCGGCGAAAATTTCGTTAGAAAGGCTGGAAGCTGTATAGCTGCTAACTCGGCTATTTATCTGGCTGTATCGAAATCAGGATAGCTACGACGATTGGCATAGAACGCTTATTTTTTCTAGTCGGGCGATCGCATCAGAAAAGGCTTGAATTCGCTGCAACTTAAAGCAGCCGGGATTGTCTTAGCTACGCTAAATTGATCGTCGCACACACATCCGCCACCCGAAGCTCCACCGTTGGATACCGCTTCGACAGCCGAATATTCCAAAAATCTTCGTGGGGGTTTTCAAGAAACAGCTTTGCCTACGTACTTTCGCTTTATTCCTAACATAGACCAATGACCTGAAGACTGACTTATTGAGCCGAATTACGGTTGATCTTGCAAAAGAAATATGCAGAAAATTAGCTATAGAATTATCATCGTCGGCACCTCAGGTTCGGGCAAAACAACCCTGGCCGATAAGGTAGCTGAGCAGCTCAAAATCTCTCATATTGAACTAGATTCTCTCTATTGGGAACCTAACTGGCAAGCAGCACCTGTTAGAACATTTCAAGCGCGTGTCTTAAAAGCCCTACGCTCAAGCTGCTGGGTTGTAGATGGCAATTACGGTAAAGTTCGCGACATTATTTGGGGCAGAGCAAACACAGTTGTTTTCCTCGACTATCCTTTCAGAGTAGTCTTTACAAGGTTGTTCATTCGAACGCTAAGGAGAGTTTTTAAGCAACAAGAACTTTGGAATGGCAATCGAGAAACTATTCAACAGACATTTTTCTCAACCGACTCCATCTTGCTATGGATGATTCAAACCTACCCACAACGCCGTCAGCAATATCGCGATTTATTTCAAAGACCCGAATATTCTCATCTTTCATTTAAAGACTTCGGCAGACGCCGAAAAATGGCTACGAAGTCTTTGAAAAAACTACTTTTCTTATCGTCGCTCTCTAAACATACTTAGCTCCCGATGTACGCTCGTCCCAATCTGAATCGCCTCATTTAATAGTCTTCCATAATCATTCGCTTCATCACTTACCCGCAGTTGCTGAAGCGTCGCCAAATTCCGCTCAATGCTTGAAAACATCTCCTGCCGCCGCGCCATAAACTGCTGATGCTTGCGCAGCACCCGCTCCGTCATCAGTCCACACACCAAGCTCTCCCGAGTCAAATGCAGCGCCTCCAGCACGTCCGCCCGATTCTCCAAATTCAGGCGACTTCCTTTATTCGCCAGCTCTTCCAAAATCTCCACCGCCGCCACCGTTTCATTAAAGCGATCAATCTCATCGAGTAAATGACTCAACATTATCAGCCACTTACCCGCTCGCAGCCGGTAAACGACCCAGGCTATCGTTAGCGCGATCGCGCCAAACACCCCAACCGGCAGCGCCAGCCAAACCGCCCGCACATCATCGCCGCTCATAGAACGAACTAACAACAACACCGCAGGTACACATAAAACAAGTGTCACCCCTAACGTCAATAGCTGACCACTCAGCCACCCCAGCCGCCGCTCTGGGCGAAAAGCCGTCTGCCGATACGCCCATCCCATCGTCGTCTCACTAATATCTAGCCCCGTCAGCTCATCCAACTCCCGCTGACTAATCCTCAAGTCATCTAAATTAGCCAGCCCCTCACTCATCATTCATCACCCATAATTCATCACTATCAATGCCAGCCAAACATTGTTCCAATTGACCTCACCACCTGCGCGTAAAATTGCCGTCAATCTCGGGCCGAAAGATCTGAAAAGGCTCGCCCTCATTTCCGACGAAAGGTCGCAGCGTCCAGCCTAGCTGAGAACCCACCAAACCATATAAAATGACCCAACCTTGCAACAGTCGGCGGCGCAGCTTTTGCTCAATTGCCTCCGGCCCTGCCATATCCACCATCCCCTTATAAAACAGCCGCACGCCAACGCCCCCCGTAATCGCCATCACCAGCACATTCAGCAGCAAAAAGAAGTTGTAGCCTTCTACCGAAATCAAAGAGAATAATACCACTGGCGCAAGGCTTTGTTGCGTGAATCAACAGAAGAGAGAAGTGTCCTTCTCTGAGCGATCGCC
>QBMC01000289.1 GCA_003242035.1 Nodosilinea foveolarum
TAAAAGCCATAGAGACTGTCATGGCTACGCTGTAGCTGTTGTGTCACCCCTTCAGAAAGCCCTCAGCTTCTTGGTAGTCTTTAAGCAGTTTCCAAGATAGCTCAAAAGTCATCTCAAACAGCTTAATAGCGCCTAATTTCTCGGCTATAGAAGAATCTTCAATATTAACTATCTCTTCTAAAAGAGTCAGTGTTCTTGAAAAGTGGTCTAGGCGTTGTATCCAGCGAATATCCGGCTCTATCATGCTAATCGCCTACTTAATGCATCTGTTAATAGGTTACTCAGACAAAAAACGATTGACCAGAATTTGATCTATATATGGGTCTGAAGAGTCTTTTATCCATTGAGCATACCGTTGAGCAACGGGTGGCACCAGTGCAAAAGGGCCGGTAAATCCAGAAAAAAGATGTAGGCCGCTCACGCTTGGCACTGGCCCAATTAGCGGCAGTCCGTCTTGAGTAAACGAAACTAGACAGTGTCGCCAAGTTCCAGAAACGTTTTTTAGTTCAGGAAGTTTTTGAGCGATCGCCCGCACCATCTCTTTTCGACTTTCTTCGCCCTCTACTGGAGACTCGTAACCCGTATAAAATCGGCTAATCTGCCCAATCCGCGCCGTCTTATCGGCAAGCTGAATGACGCCAGCTTCTAATATCGGCGGCATAATCTGCGAATCTGTCTGCTCCCAATCGAAATTACCGGCTTTAGATTCCATTTCGAAGCGGGCGTTGGTGGCAGGCATGATGAGCGATCGCACTTCAAAATTCAGCTTCGGTGTCTCTACAATCTCGGCATGAGTAAAGTACAGCGGCACCTTTACCCCAACCGATTTCAGCAGTTGCAAACTATAGGCACCGGCTGAAACAATTGTCATACCAGCCGGATATGCCTGCGCGTTTGTGGTGATGCCCGTGATGCGATCGCCCACCTTCACCAGTCCAGTTACCGCCGAAAGATTATGATGTCCGCCAAGCTGACGAAACGCCTGGTTGTAGGCCGCAACCAGCGACATCGGATCGATCTGGGCGTGACGTGTGATGAAGGCACCAGCGATCGCATCCGCATCCAAACAAGGCTCTATCTCACCGGCTTCTTTCGCCGATATAAATTGAGGCGGCGTATTAAACGCACCATAAGCGCGAGTCAGCTCATCGACATCCGCCCCCTTCTCCACCGTCAACAACAGATCCAACTCTCGTAGTTGAGTCTCTGCGCCTAGCTCATCTGATAATTCCTGATGACGGGCAAACCCCTCTTGAAACAGCTTTGTTGTTAATTCTGTTGTTCCGGCCCAATACCCGATTCCCCCATAGCTGTAGCGCGTTCCACTATCCGGGTTGCCATCGTCCATTAATAGAACAGATTGCCCAGCCTTTGCCAGCTCGTAGCTCAGGGCCGCGCCCGCTATCCCATTGCCAATGACGATGGCATCGTAGGTTTGCATCAGGGTTCGAGACCAAAATTAGGGATGAATTTGAGCGAGAATCATGCGCAGGCGGTCATAGTCGTCTTTGAGCAAAACGCTGACCATTCGCCCAGCCTGCACCAGCCAGTCGCGGTCAAGATCGCGCAAGTTGTAAACTTCTCGGATAGCGGCGGCAGCTAAGCTCTCTGTAGGTACGCCGCTGACTTGCAGTAGAGTACGCAGCCAGTCGAGTTCGCTCGTGAAGTTTACAACTTCTTCGGGTTCGCAGCGGTAGACGGCCTGATGGACTTGTGGCGGGCGGGGAGGGAGATGTTGGTAAAAGGAGCGTTGGCCTTGCCTCTCCGTAGGAGAATCGCTCAAAACCATCCCGTTGCCATTCCTATTTTTTGCGCCCTTGCGCCCTTTCTGCATTGGCACAAAGCCCACAATCGCTACGCTAAACTCAGTTTTAAGCATGGCAAAAATCTGCGGCTGCTGCTCGCGCAACTCATCCAACGACATCCCCAGCGCCCGCGCCCGATGCACCGAATCTAGCGGACTGGTGGTCGCGTGATAAACCACCCCGTAAATCTGGTTTGCCGCTTCCTCGTCGTAGGCTTTTACCCAGCTACCAAACGGCGGCATCGCCGGAAAGCTCAAATCTTCCGGCTCCAGGCACTGCGCCAAAAACTCAGTTGTCGAGGTTTCAATCACCTCAGCAATGTGGCCGGGATGACGCTTGGCAATTTCAAACTGAGGCAGCGGCAGACGCATTGCTTACCTCTTGCTCCGCTTGGGCTTCACAACTTCCAAATCGGAGGCTTTAAAGGTTACTAGCTTGTCCCAGTTTCCACCTTCAAATAGCACTGCCACCTTGCCGTCAGTAACGCGCTGCACCTGACCCTCAAACTCGTAATAGGTATCGTCAACGTTAGTAATGCGAACCGGGGAACCTGGCAAAATCATCATGGCAAGTCGGGTGATATTAATATTAGGTCGCGTTTTGCGAATATCTCTTACATAGCTTACAGTGCTCATTCTATAGTGCAAGCAAATGAGCACATATTTTCGTTGGATTTGTCCGAGATGCCTTTCGCACCGCTAAGCCAACGACCCTAAAATAGACAGAGCCGACTAGCCGATAAAATACGGAAAACGCACCGAATGATTTACGAATACTTGTACAACTCAGCCAATATTTTTGTACTACCCTTTTGGCTGCTGATGGTGCTTTTTCCAGGCTGGTCGGTGACGCGTCGGATAATGGCCTCTACGCTGCCGTTTGTTCCAATTGCGCTGGCTTACATCTACTGCTTTATCGCTAGCGTTGATCCTAATACGCTGGAATCTTTTGCTAACCCTACGCTAAGCCAGCTTGCCAGCCTGTTTGCCGACGAGCGCGTGATGGCAACCGGCTGGATTCATTTTATTGTGATGGATTTGTTTGTGGGTCGCTGGATTTACGGGCAGGGCCAGGAAAAAGGCATCTGGACGCGGCATTCTTTGGTGCTGTGCCTGTTTGCGGGGCCGGTGGGTTTGCTGTCGCATTTGATTACGACGCAGCTACAAGAGCGCGTGTTTGGACTCTCGGAAGTGAATGGAATAGAAGGGGTAGTTTGATCTTTATAATCTGGTCTCTTAAATTGAGGAGCCTGATCTAAACTGTCACGCAGGGCAAACGCATACTCAATCGAGTAGCACTTGAATGAGGAAATTGTTGTTCCA
>QBMC01000028.1 GCA_003242035.1 Nodosilinea foveolarum
AGCGGGTTCGGTATAGACCGGTGCAGGTGCAGGCGCAGGCGCCGGTTCGGTGTAGGCTGGTTCTGGCTCGCTGAACTCTGGCGCAGAGGTCGCAGGCTCTTCTGACTCGTAGTAGTAGCTAGGTTCTTCCGGTTCCCATTCTTGGCTAGGCTGATAGGCCGGTTCTTCGTAATACGAGTCTGCTCTTCTCTGGCGCTCTGACGGCGCTTCTTCTCTGGCACCAGGATCTTCTGAACTGATCCGACCAGGTGACACCGGTTTGGCTTTCAACGTGTTCTTTCTACCTTCCAAAGGAGGGACTTCTGGAAATTCTTCAACCGGCATATCGTCAACGAACTGACTGACAAACTTGTACCAGGCGAGCGCCGCAGTACTACTAGCACCATTGGTTGGTGTACTGTCGTCGTTACCCATCCATACACCCGCGACTAGCTGAGGCATGTAGCCCACAAACCAGAGATCTCGGTATTCCTCGGAGGTGCCTGTTTTCCCGGCAACCGGTCTGCCCGAAATATTGGCATTGCCGCCGGTGCCGCCATTGATCACACTCTCTAGCATCCAGGTCATAATCGAGGCGGTATCAGCGTCGATGGCCTGCTTTGGCTTCTCTTTGAACTCGTAGATCACGTCGCCTTGGGCATTGGTGATACGCGTGATGCCATGAGGGTTGTAGTGTTTGCCTTCGGCTGCAAAAGTGCCGTAGGCGCTGGTCAGCTCTAACAAGTTAACTTCAGAGGAGCCTAGCGCTAAAGAATAGGCCGGGAGCAAGTCGGAGTCGATTCCCATGCGGTGGGCTAAGGCAACAACCGGGTCAAACCCGACATCTACCAATAGCTTGACGGCAACGATATTGATGGAGTTAGAGAGGGCACTGCGCAGATCGACGGAGCCTTTGTAGCCGCCGCCGTAGTTTTTGGGTTCGTAGCCGTCTACAACGTAGCGAGCGTCTGCATACTGTTTGTAGGGCGACATGCCGGTGGCGATCGCCGTAGCATATACAAACGCTTTAAAGGTCGAACCGGGCTGTCTTTGGGCCTGGGTAACTCGGTTGAACTGGCTATCGTCAAAGTCCGTGCCGCCTACCATTGCCTTAATCTGGCCGCTTTTAGGATCGATCGCAACTAGCGCCGCCTGCTCAAAATCTTGCCATTGCCCGTAGTCATCGATCATGTCCTTGACAGTCTTTTCAGCGGCCCGCTGCCATTTCGTATCTAGCGAAGTTTCAACGACCAATCCGCCCGCTTCGATTTGCTCTTCGCTCAGTATCTGCGAAAGCTGCTTTTTGATGTAAATAGTGAAGTAGGGAAACTGACTGTACAGATACTTAGGATCTTGAGCCTCGACGGTAACGTCCGACTGATAAGCATCTTGGGCCTGAGCGCTGGTGATAACGCCGTTTTCCTCCATGCGATAAATCACCTTATCGCGCTGCTCTCTCGCTAGCTCCGGATTCTCCTTTGGAGAATACACACTGGGCGCAGGGGCCATGCCAGCAATCAGCGCTACCTCTGCAACGCTCAGTTTATCGACGGTTTTACCGAAATATACCCAAGCGGCATCGGTTACGCCGTAAGCGCCTGAGCCTAAGTACACTAAGTTTAAGTAGCGTTCTAATACTTTTTCTTTGCCGAGTTCTTTTTCGAGTTCTTGCGCAAGAATGGCTTCTTTAAACTTGCGCTGAAAGCTGCGGTCCTGATCTAAAAAGGCGATGCGGGCGAGTTGCTGAGTGATAGTACTGGCCCCTTCGACCACACCGCCGCTGGTCACGTTAGCAACGGCGGCCCTGGCAATAGAGCGATAGTCAACGCCGTTGTGCTGATAAAAGCGGCGATCTTCGGCCGCGATAAATGCCTGAACCATGACCTCTGGGATTTCGTCGTAGGTGAGGCTCTCTTGCGCGGTAGGTCCTACTTTTTGTAGGATTTTTCCATCGCTCGATTTGAGGGTAATCGTACCACTGCGCTCGTAGTTGAGCGCTCTAGAAACGTCGGGGAAGGTATCTTGCAGCTCGGCGTAAAGTCGGTACAACCGGGCACTGGGGCCAGCGATGCCTGCGCCTATCAGGAGTAATACCCAAAAAGTAGGACGCTTGTAAGCAGGTCTGGCGTGGAGTCTCTGTGAGGGTTTTTGTTTGCCTGTCACGGTTAGCGGTCCGCCCGGTTCATGCTCTCTTGTGCCATTGCGGCTAGCCCTATTCCGGTTAGTTCCACGATGTGTAATGCCGCCATTACTGATGCCGTTGTTACTGAGGCGATCGCTATTCAAAGCTCGCTCAATCGCGTCCTGGCTACCTGAACTGGGGGGAATCGGGGGCCGTAGACCTGTAGATCTACGGGCGTCCGCTTGGCGCTTTCGGACGGTACGCGGATCTGTTTCGGAGCCGGTGACTCTTTTAGACCATTGCTTTAACTGTGAGAAGAGGTTGGCCACTTCAGTAGATTCTCCAGACGGGCTGACCGCCGTTAACAAAAGTTACGTTGACGGACGGTTGACGAGCTTGATGAGCGGGCTAGCGTAATGCTACCACGGGGTTTAAGGACTACAGGCTGCTTGTGGACGGTTCATATTCTCTTCTTACTACGGCGCTTGATTATCCGCTCACCAAGCTGCTGTGACCTAGCGCGATCGCCGTAACCAACATGCCAAGCACCAAAAAGGGCTGAGCGCTCGCTTGGTACTTCACGTCGTTTTCCAGCGGATTGCGCAAGAAGTACATGTCCTGAAAAGTGATTTGCGGAATAATCAAAAGAATGAGCAGTACGGCGTACAGGTTCTTATGAATGCTCATCAGGTAAGCAGCCATGCCACCTTGGAAGACATCGATCATCAGTACGCAAATCCAGGCGGCGGTTTGGATGCCGAACATCACAGGCAGTGATTTTAGCCCTAGCTGGCGATCGCCCTCTACCGCTTTAAAGTCATTCACCACCGCGATGCCCAATCCGGCCATACTATAAATCAATGTCAGGACAATAATGGTGGCATTGAGTTCACCAAACAGTGCATGACCAGCCCACCAAGGCAGCGCGATATAGCTTGCTCCCAAGGCATAGTTACCGAGCCAGCCGTTCTTTTTTAGCTTTAGCGGCGGCGCTGAATATATATAAGAGACAAAAGAGCCGCCAATTGCAAGCGCCGTTATGGTGGGAAAATCGTGCTGCGCCCAGCGGTCTAGACCGTAGGCAACCGCGATGCCACCCAAGAGCAGTACCCAGATTTGTACCTGAACTTGACCGAGCGAAATTGCTCCTGATGGAATGGGCCGATTGGGTTCGTTAATGGCGTCTAAATCGCGGTCGTAGTAGTCGTTAATAGTCTGGGTATAGCCAGTGAGCAGGGGGCCAGACATCAGCATACAGGCCGCCGAAATCAGTACGTTTTCGACTGTCCAGGTGAACCTACCAGAGGATGCCGCACCGCAAACTACACCCCAGATCAGAGGAATCCAGGTAATCGCTTTCATTAGCTGAAGGCGAATCTTCCAAATAGACGTCTCGCCTGCTTGTGCACCTTTCATGCCTAAGAGCTGCCGAGCTTTGCCGGTGGAATTTTTCGCAGCTTCTACTGCAACTGCTGATTCCGAGAGCTGTTCTTCGGGCATAGGGGACTCCGTTGAGTGATGAGTGATGAATTATGAGTGTCGGAGCGGCGGCTCCAAGGCGGTTCTATTAAGTGCTGGCTGAAAAACCAGTTGCAGCTAGATAGTCGCTGCTAAATAATAGAGCAGCTTTAGATCAATGCTAGCCAAACTAGCCAAAAGAGATGATTAAGTAGCCGTCTTGGAATTTTGCGCTAGTGACTGAGCGACCGCTTAGGGCGGGCGGCAAGGACAGATTGTGGCGCTGATCGCCTGCTTCTACGGTGACTTCTGGGCCGTATTGAGTGAGTTTTACCTGGGTTTTGTCGAAGCCGGGTAAAAATAGCTTGACGGTGCTGCTGGCGGTGTCTACGCTCATGGCGCTAGGGACGTTGACTGGTTCGGTCAGGGGTGGCAATGCGTCGATGATGGGTTGCCAGCGGTTGTCGCTTGCGCCGTGCGGTAGGGCTACAACCGGAATAGGAGCAAAGGCAGCTTCGGCTGGTTGGGGATTGCTAGGCTGACCGGAATAGGGCTGATTGGTGAGTGTGCCTGCTACGGTGAGGCCGATCTGTTGGGCGGCGCTCCAGAGGTATTTGCCGGTGGCGATCGCCATTTCATCGTCAGTCGTCACCACATAAGCGCGTAGCTGCATGGGGTCGCTAACCAGCGCTTTTCCTTTGGCAACCATGCTTTCTACGCTCTGCGCTTCTGGCCGATTCCAAACATCGCCGGACATGCCGCCTGCTAAAATTGCGCCGGTAATCGGGGCAATGAAGGGAGAAATGGAGCGGTAGAACTGAGAGTCTTGAAAGACTTTTTTGAATCGGCGGAAGTACCAGTCTATGCCGCCAATCGCACCCCAGAGCCTGAGCGTGGACTGGTCGCCTTTGCCATCGTGCACAATCACGTCGTACTGATTGCTTTCGGTATATTCTCGGATAGCGTTGAGGGCCAAGAAGTCGTCTAATCCAGGCACCACGCTAAGTTCTTGACCGTAAACAGCCTTAAAGAAGGGGTCTCTTAAGTACTGGGCTTCGAAGGTTTTGAGTTTTTCCCAGTTGTCGTCTAGTAAAACGGTGGTGCGTAGCTGTACGACCTGAAAAGGACTGCTGCCAAGATTGACGGCGCTGGGCGTGGGGCCGATGTCGCTACCCACTAGCAAAGAGAGGGCGGGGCCAGCTTCTTGAGAAACGAGCAGTACGCGCGATCCGGCATTGGCTAGCTTTTGAGCGGCGGCGATCGCTACCGTAGACCGGCCCGTACCGCCTTTGCCAAGAAACGTAAGAATCAGCGTCATAGTTGAAGAGTGAAGGTGGTAGTTAGCCAGTAAGCTCGCGCAATATAAGGACGAACACCTACCGGCTCAAGCAGATCAAATTAAACCAATTAAATTAAGCAGAATCGAAATCAGAGAGCGCCTTAATTCGATGGGCGCAGCTCATCTTCAAAGAACCAAGTAGTGTAGTTGTCCGTGTCAAATTTTACGAGTGCGCCGATGTTTTGACCGTCTAGCAATTTAAAGTCTTTGATGACACCCGTTTGGCCAAGCCTTGCGCCTACACTCTTAGAAACGCGATCGCGCATCCGGCGCACCTGAACTTTCTGTCCGATTTCCAAATCCATATGTAATAACTGTATCCTTACTGAACCGATTCAAAACAGATAGCTGACTATCCACTAGCCAGCTATCCAATTCAGACTTTAGTTTATCAGCGACCTGTGCCCGATTGCGGAGTATTTTGCCATGCTTGCCAAACGAATCCTGCCCTGCCTCGATGTCAAAGCGGGCCGCGTTGTCAAAGGGGTTAACTTTGTCGATCTTAAAGATGCGGGCGACCCGGTAGCGCTGGCCAAGCTATATAACGAAGCGGGCGCAGATGAGCTGATATTTCTAGACATTACGGCCACGCATGAAGATCGAGGCGTGATTTATGACGTGATTTATCAAACCGCTGAACAGGTCTTTATCCCGCTGACGGTGGGCGGCGGCATTAGTTCGGTCGATACCATCAAAAAGCTGCTGCGAGCAGGGGCCGACAAAGTCAGCATTAACTCAGCGGCAGTGCGCGATCCAGAGCTGATTGACCGGGCGAGCGATCGCTTTGGCAACCAGTGTATTGTAGTGGCGATTGATGCTAGACGCCGAGAGCAGACAGCAGGCGCTGAGCCGGGGTGGGACGTGTTTGTTCGGGGCGGACGAGAAAATACCGGATTAGACGCGGTGGACTGGGCTTGCGAGATGGTGCAGCGTGGGGCGGGTGAGTTGCTGATTACCAGCATGGATGCGGATGGAACACAGGCGGGGTACGACCTGACTTTGACCGAGGCGATCGCGTCGCGAGTGGACGTTCCGGTGATTGCTTCAGGGGGCGCTGGCACCTGCGAGCATATTCACCAAGCCCTGACTAAAGGCAAAGCAGAAGCGGCGTTACTGGCTTCTCTGCTGCACTTCGGACAGCTCAGCGTGGCGCAAATCAAACAGTACTTGAATGATCATCAGGTAACGGTTCGCCGGTAATTATTTATAAAACATTACAGAATGTATCGCTTGGTGATAGTCCCGCTATGTTTAGTGGGCTGAGCTAGCAACTGACTACAAGCACTCGACTCCATAAGTGGTTTACAGTGGCTAGTTTTTAAAGTTCGGCTTTTACAGCATCCTCTACTACTTCTTTACTGGAACGCATTCTGAGATTTCTGTTAAGCTGTGTAAAGGAATACAACTTAAGGAATAAATCGAAACATCAGAAGTTGGGTGTAGACACCTGCTTTGCGCCACATTTATTGCTTTTCTCTAGCATATTTTTCCAGAAAAGTGGTCAACTCTAGCGCTCGCGATTTGGCGCTAGTTTGGCCAGTAACTTTCCTAGCTCCATAACCTTTCCTTTGAGGCTGCTCGCCGCCTGCGATGATATTTTTGACGCTAATAATTGTAATTGGTTTAGTCTTTTGGGCGCTGCGTCTGATGGATCGGGCCGTCGCAA
Organism: Nodosilinea foveolarum; assembly: GCA_003242035.1. Lineage (GTDB taxonomy): Bacteria > Cyanobacteriota > Cyanobacteriia > Phormidesmidales > Phormidesmidaceae > Phormidesmis > Phormidesmis foveolarum. The sequence goes on from QBMC01000028.1 coordinate 6,565, forward strand.
ACCAAGAGTTTTCGCTGATGCTGGCGGGCTTTTTGGTGGCGTCTTCTGCGGCTGCGATGGTGGGCGTTTACTTTTTGATGAGCGACTACTTTATGTTTGTAAATCAGGCGAACGGTGCGTTTGATAGCTACGACACGACAATGATTGAGGGCGAGCTACCCAACTGGTTCGAGTCGGCAGATGCTCCTAACGCTACCGACAAAGGCTAACGCACCTGAGTTTTGGTTTAATTACCTGTGTTGTTGGGTTTTGACTCTGCTTACTGTCCCAACGCCTGCGTGAGCGCGTCCCAAGTTGAAGGGCCAACAATGGCATCAACCACTAGCCCGCTGTCAGACTGAAACGATTTAACGGCTGCTTGAGTAGATTCTCCATATCTTCCATTAATCTCTCCCTGGTAGTAGCCCAGTGTCGTTAGCTCTTTCTGTAGCTGGGAAACGGCTGGGCCTTCAATCTCGGCGCGCAGAATAGGCGGGCCGGGAGGTCCTTCTGGTGCTTGCTCAGCTATTGGCTCGACTACTGGCTCAGGGGAGGCAGGGACTTGGGTCGCTGGAAGGGTGGCGACATCGCCGGGAGCTGGCAATAGCTTTGCCCAGGTAGATGGCCCGGTAACGCCATCGGCAGAAATGCCCGCAGCAGCCTGGAACTGAGTAACGGCGTCTTGGGTGGCGACGGTGTAGTTGCCATCAACTTCGCCTGAGTAGAACCCTAAAAGCTTGAGGGTTGCTTGTAGCTGACTAACAGAGGTGCCTGTACTTCCTGCTGCGAGCAGAGGATAGTTTTGCGCGATGAGTATGGTGGGCGCTGCGATCGCGCTGACGTTTGGAAGGATAGCAAAGAGAACGCTGCTAGCAATTCCCGTTAAGATTGGCTTAGCTACGATAGCCGTTAGCTTTTGGTAGGGTTTAGTCATTCGTAAGAAATAAGCAATCGAAGCGTTGCTTGGCGTATATGAACTTGACGTATGAAGTTGAAGTTATAAAGGTGAGGCGTCGATATCAATAAAAGTCCTACTAAATATACGAGAATACAATTTCACAAGCAAAGCTACATGGGCCAATTTATCAATAGAATCGATCAATGAGATCATTAGTCAGCGGGCAAAACCACGCTATGCGGCGAGCGGGCCTCTCTAGATCGGTCGGCAGAACGGTGGGTGCGGGTGAGCTGCGTGATCGCTTTCAAGGCGCTTTGCTAGGGACCAGCCTAGTGCCGACTGCACTTGTTTCAGGTCGCCTTTCGGAGTTATTGGTAGCGCGATCGCTGCTTCAGCAAGCACTTGATTGTTCACTAGCGCAAACGCGCTCTTTTGTATCTGCGCCTAATGCTTGGTCAATAGACCTTGTCTGCTTACCGTCTCCGGCATTCTTGCTGCCCGCTTGCGTTCCCGTTTTGCTGCGTTATCACGATAGCTGGCGCAGACGTTTTGATCGATTGGTGCCGCTGCAATTGCAGATCGACTGCTTAGAGCGGGACGCTGTGGCTGGAGATTGGAACGGGGCGATCGCTCAAATTCTGATGCTAGGCGACTTACTCGAAGCCATGAGCCTCAATGCCTCACAGTTGGCATTACAGGCTGACTGGATTGCCTGGTTGACTGACTGCGCAGAGCGGTATCAAATTGCGCCACAAATTCACATTCAATACGAGGGGCTACTGTCTGCGATAAAGGCGTCTGCTGGCTATTCGGCAGACGAAATTCAGAGATCGTTTGTGGTCGGTGTGACAAGTGCGCTGACGCATCTAGAGAGCTACGTCCTGGCTATTCAGTGTTTATCTGGGTACTCTTCGAACCAGGCGGCTGGATTGGGCAACGCTGCTCAGAGTGATGTTCAGATGGCCGCTCAAGCTACCAATGCGATCGCGTTTGACTGGACGGCTGCTTTTGTGGCGGGTCTGCTATCAGGGGCCTTCAGCGGCGGTAGCGGTCTACCTGCGCTCTGGCAAATTCGTCCAGGTATTGAAGGCAGTCGGGAGTTGGCGAACGAGCTGTTCAGCCTTTGGGCAGGAGGGCTTTCCACCGCTGGTCTGCCAAGTTGAGGAGCAATCGGTTAAAAGAACGCATACTATAATGTCAATATGACCAAGTTTTTGTAATTTGTTTGGTGTTCCGTCACAGTTTTGGCTACTTTGCTGCTTGTAGTCTTATCTACAGCAGCTCTTTAAGACGGCATTTGGTTAGGCCCTATGAGTGTTCTTCGCTACATCACCCGTCGGGTTCATCAGATCTGGTCATCCTCTTTTTTGCGACTAAAACATCCTGGTCGCTACCTCAAGCGGCAAGTCAGCCGTCGCTATGCGCTATGGGCTGACGATGTCCAGCGATTTCTCCCTTCGGCCCACTCGTCTGCTGCTGATTCTGATCGATCAGAAAATCGCTTAGAGCGACGGACTCGTCGTCCAGGTGCGCGGGTTAAAGGTGCGGTAGGAAGGCGATTGCAGCGTAGTCGTCAACGTAGACAAGTGCCTACGACCCATCATTCTGTTGGCAAAGCGCTAATTTCTAAGCGATCGCCTAAAAGAAATCAGGCGATCGCCCTGTTAGCTGTTTTGCTGCTCGCGACCTGCTTTGGCCAGCGATTTTATAACCAACCTGGCCTAGCCGTCAATTCCCTCTCAACCCAAACGTTTTACGCCCCTAAGAGTGCCGTCGTTATTAACGAAAAGGAAACTGAACGTCGCCGTGAGGAAGCCCGTACGGGCACGGTGGAAGTCCTTAAAATAAATGCAGAAGTGACTAATGCCGCTGAGTCTAAGCTCAATGCGCTGCTCGCTCAGGGCCGTGAGCTAAGAGAGCAGGCGGGCAGTCCACCCTTTCTTAATCCGCAAACGCTCTCTAAACCGACCCAAGAGTTTCTATTTCAGGCTTCGAATGCTCAGTGGTCTGAGGTCTGGCAATTGGCACTTCGCCTTGATCTGTCAGCGGTTCAGTTAACCGACAGTGCAGAGGCCAGTACAGAAACTAATGCCGAGACTAATGTAGAAGCAGACGCTGTCGTTAAAGTGCCGCCGCCACCGATAGATGTCCAAAAGCAGATCCGCACCTTTGTTCCCGACCAAATTTTCGCGATTAAAGAGCTGTTGGCTTACAGAGATCTGTCTGGCCCAATCGGGCTAAGCTCGCTCAAAACTCAGATGGAAGGTCGGCGCAAGCTATATCAGCAAGAAGCCGCAGAGCTGATTGCCGAGCTGGCGGCGAATAGCGGGCAGGGCCATCCGCTGTATAACGCTCAAGCCTTTGATTTATCTGAAGATGAGTGGCTAGTGTTAGAGAATACGACGCGACAGATTTTTGATGAGATGATGCAGCAGGGGGTACATAGGGGTGCGCCTCCCGATCTTATTCTGCGAGCGATTGAACTGCGTATCCCGACCGATCTTCCTGATTCAGTGCGATCGCTTGCGGCTGATGTGGTTGCCTATGCCGTTACGCCTAATCTGACGCCTGATTTGGATCGCACTTACTCTTTGGCCAACCAGAAAGCAGGCGAGATTGAGCCAGTGGTGCTAAAGGTCGCAAAAGGCGATCTGATTGTGAGAGCGAATCAGGCGATTGGTCAGGATGCTTTCTTGCTGCTGGATCATTTCGAATTGAGCGATCGCTATTTCAACTGGCTAGGTCTATGTGGATTTAGCCTGCTGGTAGCGGCGGCGACTACTTTCTACTTCTGGATTGATCATATTCAAGCAAATCAGCTTCAGCCTAGAGACCACTTTTTAGTCTTGCTGCTGTGTCTGGTAGTCTCGCTATTAGCCTTACTGAAGGTGCCTACAGTTGGACTCCCGGCAGTCGGTTTATTAGTGGGTAGCTTTTACGGTTCGGCGCTAGGACTAACGGTGATTGGGCTACTGGCAATAGTGCTCCCTATTGGTACGCCAGTGAGTACGATTCCGTTAATCACAGGAGCGTTAGCGGCCATTTTGGGTGCCTGTATTGCACCGCAGTTGCGATCGCGCGAGGAATTTGCGCTGCTAGGCGGATTTGTAGGACTTTCTCAAGCCACAGTCTATTTACTACTAACTTTGATTCGCTCCACGGTTTCTGCCCCACTGTGGCAGGCGGTGTTTGTGGGTTCTGCGATGCATGGACTCTATGGCATTGCCTGGAGCGTGGTGGCGCTAGGGGTGAGTCCTTATTTAGAGCATCTGTTTGATGTGGTGACGCCGATTCGACTAGCTGAGCTATCGAACCCAAACCGACCGCTGCTGAAGCGATTGGCATCTGAAGCCCCTGGCACCTTTCAGCACACTATGTTTGTGGCTAATTTAGCTGAGGCGGCGGCTCGCAGTTTGGGCCGTAACGTAGAGCTAGTTAGAGCAGGCACGCTCTATCACGACATTGGTAAAATGCACGACCCGCTGGGCTTTATCGAAAACCAGATGGGAGGGCCTAATAAGCACGACCTGATTGATGATCCCTGGCAGAGCGCTCGCATTATTAGAAAGCATGTGACGCAGGGGCTGGTGATGGCTCGCAAGTATCGGCTGCCCAAAGCGGTACGAGCGTTTATCCCAGAGCACCAGGGCGATATGAAGATTAGCTATTTCTATCAGCAGGCCAAAGCTCGCCAAGAGAAGGAGCCGACGCTAGTCGTTGATGAGGCCGACTTTAGATACGACGGGCCAACGCCGCAAACGCCTGAGACGGGAATTACAATGCTGGCCGATTCTTGTGAGGCGGCGCTGCGATCGCTCAAGCCAGATGCGGCGATAGACGAAGCCTATGTGATGGTTAACAAAATACTGCGGGCGCGCTGGCGCAGCGGACAGCTAGCCGACAGTGGCCTGACTCGTGAAAATATCAACACGGTGGCTAACGTATTTATCCAGGTGTGGCAGCAGCACAACCACAAGCGAATTGCTTATCCCAAAGAAATGAACGTTGAAGAGAAAACGGTCGCTGGAGAGGTGGTTATCAGATCGGAGGCGCAGGCATGATTTACCTCAGCGATTTACGAGTTGCGTTTTCTCCAGGAACCGCCCTAGAAAAGCAGGTATTCGATGGGCTTTCTCTGACAATTCCAGCAGGGCAGTTCATTACCGTGATTGGCAGCAACGGGGCGGGCAAATCGACGTTGCTAAATGCAATTAGCGGGGAGGCCAGACCTCAGAGCGGACGGGTTACGGTGGCGGGCTACGACATTACCTCATGGCCCATCGCTAAGCGAGCGAAGTTAGTCTCTCGGGTCTTTCAAAATCCGCTGGCGGGGTCTTGCGCTGAGCTGACGCTAGAAGAGAATTTAGTGCTGGCTCAGGGGCGATCGCGTTCCTTTCGGCTAAGTCCAGCGCTCAATCGGTCGGTGCGAGCGCAGTTTCGAGCGCGGCTAGCTGGCCTGTCGTTGGGCCTCGAAAATCGGCTGGGCGATCGCATGGGATTACTCTCTGGCGGACAGCGGCAGGCGGCAAGCCTAGTGATGGCAACACTCGCACCGACTCAGGTACTGCTGCTAGATGAACATACAGCGGCGCTAGACCCGAAGACGGCCAGCGCCATTTTGACCCTGACGCAAACGCTGGTAGACGAGCAGCAGCTAACGACCTTGATGGTGACGCACAGTATGCAGCAGGCGTTGGATTTGGGTGATCGCACCCTAATGCTGCATGAAGGCAAAACGGCCTTAGATATCTCAGGCGACGAACGAAAAGGCTTAACGGTGAACGATTTGCTCAATGCATTCGCTCAAAAGCGAGCCGTTCATTCAAAGACTTCTGGTGATGCTTCAGCCCTTTTCTCTGAGGACTCTCTTTTGCTGGGATAATGTTCGCTCGCTAGACGAGTTGGCGCTTTGAGGAATAGTTCTTTTGTACTATACTTTTTTAAGTCATTGGCAACTTTTGTTGCGGCTTAAGTTCTACGCCACCAAGGTGTTAGAGCGGTATCTATTCCCTCAGAATTGATAAAAAAATATGTCTATGGTTCATTACGAAGTGCCTGTGCGTAACCTTAAATAACCATCAGGCGCTGCACCTATTGCTGGCTAGCCCAGCTAATGACCGATGAGCGGGCCAATTAACTGAGCCAAACGCTGTCATAAACGTTACAATAGTTTATATAACAAGCGTTTATATCAAGACAGCAGGTAAATATCTGTTAACTCAGCCCACCGCTACGCGATTATCACAATGAAAGCTGCTGCCTCTGGCGACCTTGTCCGTACATATCTTAAAGAAATTGGCCGTGTGCCATTGCTAACCCACGAGCAAGAAATTATTTTGGGCAAGCAGGTTAAGCAAATGATGGCTTTGCTGGCGGTACAGTCTGAGCTAGCTGAAAAGCTGGACCGTGAACCTAGCCGAGTAGAGTGGGCCGAGGCCGCTCAGCTCTCTGAAGGCGAACTGAACGCGGCTATCTTAGCGGGCGAACGGGCTAAGCGAAAAATGGTGGAGGCCAACTTGCGACTTGTGGTCTCTGTCGCGAAGAAATACATCAAGCGCAACGTGGATTTGCTCGACCTGATTCAGGAAGGCACCATTGGTATGCAGCGCGGAGTAGAGAAGTTTGACCCAGCGAAAGGGTATCGGTTTAGCACATATGCCTACTGGTGGATTCGTCAGGCCATTACGCGGGCGATCGCCGAAAAAAGCCGCACCATCCGTCTACCTATTCACATCACCGAAAAGCTCAATAAAATCAAAAAAGCCCAGCGTCAGTTCACTCAGAAGACTGGTCGTACGCCGACCATTCCTGAGATTGCCGAAGAGACTGAGCTGACCATTCAGCAAGTTCGCGACTATCTGGATAGATCGCGACAGCCGCTGTCTTTAGATATGCGCGTAGGTGACAACAAAGACACTCAGCTTGGCGATTTGTTAGAAGACGACGGCCAGACGCCGGAAGACTTCGCTACGCAGACCTCCTTGAAAAGAGACTTGCGATCGCTCATGGCCGATCTCACCCCTCAGCAGCAAACCGTTATCTCGCTTCGTTTTGGCCTCGATGATGGCAAAAATATGACGCTAGCTAAAATCGGCGCAGTCCTGGACATCAGTCGCGAACGCGTTCGCCAAATTGAGCGAGAAGCGCTCACTAAACTACGCAAGCGTCGTGGAGATATGCGTGAGTACTTAGCGGGTTAATGAGTGCTTTTTTAGGTTGTTTTCCTGCGCTTGTACAGACAGTGTGAAATGAATGCGAGAAGACCTAAAGCAGCGGGATACGGCCAGTGGAAAAAAGCCGATAGCCAACCGCCATCACCATAAAAGCGTAGAAGAATTCCCACAGGCTAGTGGGATTTAAAATGGCTCGGCTGCTGGCGAAAACAAAGAGAATGCCAACTGCGGTTGAGACCCAGCCGATTTTTTTGAACTCGCTAGGGAGAAAAACTAGCGAAAGTACGCCAATGGCTAAAAACAAGACTGATGCATCAGCGGCAATGCCTCGCCACCAGTAAGGCGAAATGTTGGTCGTAAAAAAGATATTGTGGCCTAGTAAGTAGATGCTGTACATCAATAGTCCAAAGCCAATGAGTTTAAAGAGCGTACGCATGTTCTGCCTTAGTGATTAACGTTTGTGCTCTTATGACGCCCATTTAATTGGGTGAGCTAAACAAGTTAAGTAAAAAATAGTACAATAGAACTATCCACATGACTTGACTACGTTTTGCCTCTGTCTCCGACTTGTTGCGAACAGAGGCAATTTTTCTGGCTAACTAGCTTTGTAGGTAGACACGCCCATTTTTTACCGCAATCGTCCTATTTCGAAATTAAGCGCACTTATCTATATATTGGAGGTCATCCTCTTGTAAGTGCTGTTTGGTATGGTTGCTGACCCCTTAATTTCTCAGGTGCCTGATGCTAAGGCGGAGATGCAAGACTTTTATCCGCCTAAGCAAAAACCGCTGATGATTCGGCTGGTGCAGAGTATTTCTTATCCACTGGCGCGGGTGCTGTACCAATTTCGGATATCGGTGTCTGAAGCAGATATTGGCAAGGTGCGCCGGATAGATGGCTCACGTTTGGTCTTTGTGTGCAATCATCCGACGTTGGAAGATGGCATTAGTTTATTTGTGCTTTCGGCTCGGCTGGGGCTGCTTTTGCATTACGTGGTGGCTCGTGAGTCTTTTAAGGGTCTGATGGGTTGGTTTATTCAGCGGTTGGGCTGTTATTCTATTCGGCGCGGCGTGGGCGATCGCACTAGCATCAGCCAAACCCTGTCACTGCTCAAAGAACCTCAGTGCCGACTCGTCATTTTTCCAGAAGGGGGGTGCTCGTACCAAAACGACACCATTATGCCGTTTCGTCCGGGGGCGATTCAGCTACCGATGTCTGTGCTGGCGCAGTTGGCGAAAAAAACGCCGGATGCGATTCCCGATCTTTATGTGGTGCCGCTTAGCCTTAAGTACCGCTATGTGCAGCCTATGCAGCGCGTGATTGATCAGACACTGTCTCGACTAGAAGCTCATTTAAAATTGTCTGCCTATGCTTTAGGTGGTGAATCAGGAGATCGCGCGACTGGCGAACTAATGAGTGACTATCAAAGGCTGCGGCAGATTGCGCATCAGGTGATTTTGCAAATTGAGGATGAGGCGGGCTTGACTCATCCAACTCAGCCAGATTGGAATGCGCGAATTGACCGACTGAGACGGGCCTTGATTGATAAGTGTGAAGCTGCTTTGAAGATAGAGCCGAATCTGAACCTGCCCATTCGCGAGCGCGTCTATAAAGTACAGGCGGTGCTAGAAGAAGTTTCACCTACGGAGAAGTCTGAGGCTACTGACGCGACGAGCGATCGCCAGGATAGTTTGTATTGGGATACGGTTCGCCTGCTCAATTTTGACGCAATCTACGACGGCTATGTCGCAGAGTCGCCAACTCCCGAGCGGTTTCTGGATACGCTTACTCGTCTGGAGGGGGAGGTTTTTCATATCGAACATGCTCAGCCCAAAGCGGCGCGTCGAGCTTGCTTTCGTATTGGTGACCCAATTAACTTAAAGGATTATTTGGTGGATTATCAGAGCGATCGCGCAGGCACCGTGGATCTGCTGGCCGAACAGCTCAGAACACTGATGCAGGCTAATTTAGATTAGCGCTAACTATTGTTTGTTAACCGCCTATTTTTATATTCGCGCGTACAGGCTATGTGGGCGAAGCTTACCGCGCGGATGATCGCGGTCGACTGAGTCCTTGATGAGCTTGTGTCCTGAATGAGTTTTTGATCTTTTCTAACATCACGGTGTCTTCTGTGTCTGTTTGCCAAGTCCCACCTTGTTTGACCCCTGGTGATTTGCTTTGGGCGATCGCGCCTAGTGGAGGTCTGCACGAAACCGAAAAATTTGAGGCAGGGCTAGCTGTATGGCGCGATCGCGGCTACCGGGTGCAGCTCATGAAAGGCTACGACGACCGCTGGGGGTATCTGGCGGGCAGCGACAGCGGGCGACGACAGCAGCTAACGGCGGCGCTGAGTGACGAGGAATGCAAGGGAATTCTTTGCGTTCGAGGCGGCTATGGCGGGACTCGATTATTAGAAGGCTGGCAGTGGCCTACAAACTCAAACAAGTGGCTAATTGGCTTTTCGGATATTACCAGTCTGCTCTGGAGCCTTAGCCGAGTAGGGATTTCTGGATTGCATGGGCCAATGCTGACTACGCTGGCAGACGAACCCGATTGGTCGGTGACGCGGTTGTTTGACTGGGTGGAGCGGCATCAGATTGAGCCGCTTTGGGGGCAGGGTTGGGGGCCGGTAGTGGCGGGCTGCGGTGGGGTTGCGAGCGGACGACTGCTGCCTGGAAATTTGTGTGTGGCAACTCATTTACTGGGGACTGCCGCAGAGCCAACTTTGACCGATGTTATTTTGGCGTTCGAAGACGTTGGCGAAGCGCCCTATCGGTTGGATCGAATGCTGACTCAGTGGCGGTCCATGGGCAAGCTCTCGCAGGTTAAAGGGATTGCCCTGGGTCGCTTTAGCGGCTGGCCCGCCGCTGGTGTCGAGATCAAGACTGGCTCTACGCTTAGCGTTGCTGAGGTGATGCGCGATCGCCTGTCTGATCTAGGCATTCCAGTTGTGTCCGATCTGCCCTTTGGCCATGATGGTGAAAACGCAGTGCTGCCAGTGGGCCTACCCGTAATGCTAGATGCCGATACAGGCAAGCTATCCTGGAATCGTTGAGCTTAGGATAATTGAGATTGATTCACTCAGCATGGCGAGACGGATAAAAGCAGCGAGATAGATAAAATAGAACTACTCCTACTTTTGCGTCAATGCAGATATCACTGAATATAACTTTGGAGCCTGATGATATGACGTTTAATACGAACGCGACGGTGACGGCCGAGACGCCGGAGATATATGAGGGACAGTTTGGCCCGTTTACGATTGATCAGAGCGATCGCCAGGAGGTTGTGCTCTACCGGGCTGGATTAGCGATCTCGGCTATCAGCTTTGGGCTGGCGGTAGGTTGCCTATTCTTTTTCTCGGGAATGGCGGCTCAGGTGGCGACCGTCTGCTATGGGTTGCTGTGGCTAGGATTAGGGCTGAGCTTGTTCAAAATTCATATTTACGTAAAGCCGCTACACCTAGCTCTACAAGCTTTTTGGGCTATTGGCGGTGTGGCGAGTGTCATCATTGCGTTTGCTTACTCAACGCCGCTGGCGCTGACGGCTTACCAGCAGCCGCTAACGATTTTTGGCATAGGCTTTACCTTTGCCGCGCTCACAGGCATTTTCTTTAAGGAAGCGTTTTGCTTTAACCGGCTAGAGACGAAGTTTTTGGTTTTTTTGGTGCCCGGTTTATTGTTAGGACATATGGCCGGTATTTTGTCGTCGTCGGTAGAGAGCAGTCTACTGATCGCTTGGGCGGGCCTATTTGCAGTGTTTGCGCTGCGTAAAGTCATTCAACCGATCCCGCCTGATATCGGTGATAAAAGCGTGTTTGAATATTTGGCCAAAGAGCGTCAGACGGCTTAGCGACTAGGGCGGCGGTGGGGGCAATTGGTTTAGCAGCATGGCGATCGCATTCACAATATGCTGAGCGCTACCTGCGAGGAACGAAGCGTCTAACGTGACTGGCAGATCTCGTGGCGTGTGGTAGTTGGGATTGCGAAAGTTGGCAGTGTCGGTGACAAAAACAGCGGGAATATTTTTGTCCCAAAAGGGTGCGTGGTCGCTGCGAAGCAGGTCGGGGAAAAGACTTAGCGTACGTTCTGGAATCGGGAGACTCAGCACGAGTGGCCAGTGCTTTTGCGCCGAAAGCACAAAGGCTCCAATCAGATTAGTATGCGTACTAAGTCCTAGCACGGCTAGAAAATCTCCAGTCTGGGGCAGAGTTTGCACGGGCAGCCGGGGCGGATAGCGCTGACAACCCGCGTCTCGGCAAGCGTAGCCCACCATGTCTAAAATGACTGCGCCTTTAATATCTGTGGCGTTTGCCGATTTTGTATAGGCCAAGCTGCCCAAGAGTCCACTGCCGTCTGTTTGCTGCTCTTCCTGGTCAAAAAAGACTAGCTTCAAAGTCGCGGTACTGGGTCCGGCTGAAAAAATTCGAGCGGCTTCTATGAGAACAGCGATCGCGCTACCGTTGTCGTCAGCCCCGGCCGAATTTGAAATGGTGTCGTAATGCGCACCTAAGACAATGGCTCCTGCGGCTGAGTCACTGCCTGGAATTTCCGCAATCAAATTAGCGCCTTCGAGCGCACTACCGGTTTCTGCTAAGCCGTAAGATTGGCTGATGGTCGTTACACCATAGCTCGCTAGCTGAGCGGTAATGTACTGACGAGCGATCGCTTTTTGCTCAGGGTCATAGCGAGGTTGAGCGATCGCATAAACATGGTTCAAAAGCTGCTCTGCATCGACCGTTAGGTCTAGAATAGAGGGCGCAGATTCTGCGGGAAGCTCGATAGAAGCCGCTGGATTAAAGCCAGCAAGCATCTGGGGAATCGACTGTCCCCAGATAACGAGCGAGAGAATAATAGCCGCAAGGCCAAAAAAGAAAAGTCCGCTTTTTCTCATATTTTCAATAATCTATGTGTAAAAGCAAAAAAGCAGGCTTCCTTTTGTAGGGAACCTGCTTTTTTGAATATTACCTGTCTAACGCCCTATCTAATTAACGATGTTCGTCCAACTCTGGAGTAGTGTCTTTTTGAAGCAATCTAGAAAGCTGCCCGCGAATATCGGCTGGCTGAGGTGTGTTCGTTTTAGAGGTGACAACCAGACAAACTTCAATCTCAGAGACGTTGTCGATGCGAGTCGTTTTCTCCCAAATTTTGCGCTTTGTATCAGATTCCGACTCATAGCGGAAGGTCAGCATATTATCGCCAACTTCTAAAATCTCGACGTTTTTGAACCAGCCGTTGCTGCTTTGGATGTAAAGCCAAACGCCGAGTTTGCCAACTAATTCTCTGAGCTTGCCTTCCATGTTGTGCCCTAACGATAACTGCGTGAATAAGAAAATGGAATTACCAAATTGAAATTATCTAGAATGAAGGAATTTAGGTGGGAGTAGCGATAGAGACCGCATCCGTCTTTAGATACGAATCTTGGCCACTTCTAGAATTTCTCACAGATTCTACCACTTCAAAAAGTTTTACGTAGACTAAACGGCTCCAAAAATGAAGGAGAACCGAGCCAACACCAAGCTTTCCTTATGCAAAAGCATTGTTCCCAAGATGTCAAATTTTCGCGCTACGGGAAATAACTACCCCTGCGTTCTTGTATGGGTGATGGACAAACTGATAAGTTTAATTGATAGCTCATATCGAATCTGCTTACGTTCAAGGGATCGTTTCAAAGGATGCCTGTCGGAATAATGCAGGATTGAGGCGATAAACTAATGGCTGCGCTCCGATTTCGTTCTTTATGAAGCGTCTGAGTTTTGTTTGACCTGCTTTCTAATTATTTTCTGATATGCCGGTTTCTGTTCCTACCACTCCCTATTTAGATCCTGCGGTTTCTCGCTATCCGCCGTCCAATCGCGTTCTAAGGTTGACTGTTCTGGGTGCTGGCGCTTGGGGATCGGCGCTAGCGGGTCTGGCAAGACTGAATGGGCATACGGTGCAGGTGTGGTCGCGGCGAGGGGATTTGGAGCTGGCTGAGGCGATCGCCGAATCAGACGTGATTTTGTCAGCAATTTCGATGAAGGGCGTGGCGAGCGTGGTGCAGCAGCTTCATCAGCTAGGTATTCCGTCCGAATCTATTTTAGTGACGGCGACCAAAGGACTCGATCCGCAGACGACTCAGACGCCTTCTCAACTCTTGAGTCAGACTTTTCCGACACATGCCGTGGCGGTGCTTTCTGGGCCAAACCTTTCGCAGGAAATTGAGCATGGACTCCCGGCGGCGACGGTGCTGGCGAGTACAGATCGCTCTGCGGCGCTGCGTGTACAGCGGTTGCTTGCTTCCGATCAGTTTCGGGTGTATACCAGCGCCGATCCGCTGGGGGCAGAGTTGGGTGGAGCGCTGAAGAATGTAGTGGCGATCGCCGTAGGAGTTTGTGATGGCCTCAGCTTGGGCACTAACGCTAAGTCGGCCCTGATTACTCGTGCGCTCCCCGAAGTGATTCGGATCGGGATGAGACTGGGTGCGGCGGAAGTTGAAACCTTTTACGGGCTAAGCGGTTTGGGCGATATGCTGGCAACCTGTAGCAGCCGACTGAGCCGAAATTATCGGGTGGGCTACGGACTGGCGCAGGGTAAATCGCTGCCGCAGATTTTGGCGGAGCTGGGCAGTACGGCAGAAGGGGTTAATACCGCTCATGTCTTGATGGAAATAGCGGATCGTGAGGGGATGGCCGCGCCGATCTCGCGTGAGGTTGAGCGGCTATTGCAGGGCCAGATTACGCCGAAGCAGGCTGTAGAAGCGCTGATGGAACGCGACCTCAAGCCGGAAGCCGGTGATTCGTAGATGGATTATGTTGCGCTCGGTAGCGTAATACGAAAGGTGGTGCCTTTGCCCATAGTAGAGGCGCATTCCATCTGACCGCCGTGGTTTTCGGTGACGATTTTTTGGGCGATAGAAAGGCCGAGGCCGGTGCCTTTACCTGCCGTTTTAGTGGTGAACTGGCTCTCGAAAATGCGCTTTCTGACGGCTTCTGACATGCCGCCTGCGGTGTCGGTGATTTTAATTTCGATCAGCTCACCGACTAGGCCGGTCTCAATCGAAATGGTCGGTGTTTGATCGTTGCGCGCTCTTTCTTCTAGCGCGTCAATTGCGTTGGCCAGAACGTTCATAAATACCTGGTTGATCTGACCGGGGTAGCAGTTAATTTTAGGTAGCTGCCCGTAGTGTTTATCAACGACGATTTCAGAGCGATCGCCGTCTGCTTTCAGTCGGTGGCGCAAAATCAACAGCGTGCCGTCAATGCCTTTGTGTAGATCGTAGTCCTGTTTGTGGGTTTTGTCGGTGCGGGCAAAGGTGCGTAGAGATTGACTGATGGTTTTGATGCGATCGCCGCTGGTTGCCATAGATTCAATCAGCTTAGAAAAATCTTCGACAATATAGTCTAATTCGATCTCTTCTGCGTGATCTTCTACGAGCTGTTTTTCAGCAGGCTTGTTGTTTTTATCGCTAGTTTCTATCACTGCTTGTTGGACAGCAATATGTTCTAAAAGCTGCTGCGTATAGTTTGAAACAAAGCTCATGTTGCTAGTAATACAGCCGATAGGATTGTTGATTTCGTGGGCTACACCCGCCACTAGTTCCCCTAACGCAGAGAGTTTTTCACGTTGCACAACCTGATCTTGAGCCTGCTGCAAATGTTCGTTGGCCTGAGTGAGCGCGCTGTCGCCAACTTTGATGCGACTTTCTAACTGACTGTTAATGGCCTTGAGCTGCGCCTCGGCTCGTTCTCTGCGCTCAACTTCGATGGCCATCTGTTTATTTTGCTGGCGTAGCGTTTGCAGTAGCTCGCTCATTTTAAGATGGACTTTTACTCGTGCGATGACTTCTTCTCGCTGAAAAGGTTTGGTGATGTAGTCCACAGCACCGAGAGAAAGTCCTTTGGCCTTATTTTCAACATCGGCTAGCGCTGTCATAAAGATAATAGGAATCTCCATCAAATCAGGATTCGATTTGAAGCGCCGACAGGTTTCAAACCCTCCGATTCCCGGCATCATAACGTCTAGTAAGATTAAGGTAGGGCGATCGCTCGCGGCCTGAGTCAGCGCGGTTTCTCCATCCATCGCGACCCGCACCCGACAGCCAAAGTCTTTGAGCGATTTGGAGAGAACGGCTAAATTGGCGGAATTGTCGTCAACAATGAGAATAAAATCAGCAGCCATTTGAAGAGATTTCCTGAAAGGTGATAGCGAAGGAGGATTGACGAAAATCGGTGCGTCAATCAACAGGCAGACGGGTTGCAGACCGGTGGGTCTGTAGTTTATGGCCCGGTTTGAGGCTAGGTGTGTTTTCCTAGCAAATTTAACAGCGCCTTGAGTCGAAAGTCTTCTGCTAAGGTGATGACGCTTTGGATGAATTGAGGATAGCGATCTTGTAAAGTCTGGGCCTCGGCTAAAACCGCGTCTAAGTCTCCTTGCTGGGCGAATACCTGAAGTGAGGCCAGTTCAGCTATGCTGGGTGCTTTCTCATCTGCGGTAGGCGTTAGCGCTGATGGGTTTAGTCCTTTTGCTTCTGAAAAGACTACAGTTGCAGAAACGCTTTGCCCTAGTTGACTCGTAATCTCTCTCAACGCTAATTCTTCGTCTGTGAGGACTTCGAGCGCACCGATGGCCATACTAAAGCTGAAGTGACTCCCCTTGCCTAGCTCACTTCTAACCATCAGTTCGCTACCCATAAGCTCGATAATTCGAGTGCTGATGGCAAGTCCTAGTCCGGTGCCTTCTGCCTTACGGCTGTCGTCTCCAACCTGCTCGAAGGGTTGAAAGATGCGCTGAGTTTGTTCAGCGGTCATGCCGACACCCGTATCTCTAATCGAAAATTTCAGGAGAGAATGCTTTGAGTTTGTGGCGGATTCCACGCGAAAGAGAACGCTGCCCTGGTCGGTAAATTTAATGGCGTTGCCCAACAGATTAATCAGTACCTGACGCAGCCGCTTTTCGTCAGCACAAACAGATTTGGGCAAAAGAGCGTTTGCTTCGTAGACAAACTCGATGTTTTTCTGAGTAGCTCGAATTTGACACATCTCAGCCACACCTTGTAGAAAAGTGCCCAACGAGAACTCCGTTAGGTGCAGATCCATTCTGCGGGCTTCGATCTTAGACAGATCAAGAATGTCATTAATCAGCGTGAGCAGGTGGGAGCCACATTGAGAAATGACCTCTACACCTTTTTGATTCTCCCTAGAGAGATCGTCTGAGTGCTTAAGAATTTGGGCATAGCCTAAAATGCCATTTAGCGGCGTTCTTAGCTCGTGGCTCATATTGGCCAAGAACTCGCTTTTGGCACTATTAGCATTGTCGGCGGCGGCTTTGGCCTCAGTGAGACTAGCGCTTTGGGCCTCGGCTTCTAACAATAGTCGCTTTAGCATGTTCTCGCGTTCTTGGTTCTCGCGTTCCATTTCGGCGCGAGTGCGCTCTGATCGGCTCAGTTTCTTTTGAAGGATGCGATTTGCCTTTTGGAGGACTTTGATCTCATTAGCAGTCTCCGGCTCAATGTCTGGCTCAATACTTGACTTAGGAAGCGGGGTTGAATGCATATGACGCATATTTTGTAGCGTTGTGTTGACTCGAACTGTCTGCATCGTTAGTTCGTCCCAATGAGAAGAGCGGCAAAGGTTTCATTATGAAACTGAGGCGTGGTTTCTTCGGTGAAGGGAGAAATTTCACCGAAGGAATAGAAGCCTAGTTTGGGTAGCTCGGCTCCTAAAAACGATTCGGCTACTTTGTATTCTTCTGTAATCCGAGTACCCAAATTTCTTTGGCGCGATACGCAAGAGACAATGAGAGCTGCACTCGGCTCGTGGCCTTGGTAGGCGACCTGCGCTTTTTCGAAAGCCTCTCTCGCTGCTTGCAGAAGACTGTCTTCGCTGGGCGAGGCAAGCTGAATGATTGACTGCTCTGGGACGTGGCTAAAGTATTTGACGCTGCCTGCTTCGGCGTTTTCGCTATGGGGCGATCGCAGATAAAAGTTGTCGCTGTCGGGTTCGTGGACGGCGATCGCGCTTACCCGAGAGTTGCCCGCCACCTTAATTTTTTGCTCGCCAAAGTAGTCAATGTAAAATTGTTTAGCAGGCTGTCCGTCTATCTCGTGCAGTGTGTAGCGCTCGGACTTGGTAACGGTGGCCTTGCGTCCAATCGGTATTTGTCCGGTGGCTACGCCATAGGATACGTTGAGATTGCCCGAGAACGTGAGGACGACGACCGTACCCTCCATTACTTCGGAGCCTAAAAATTGATAGGTGTGCTCAAACCGGCAGTCGTCTGCGGTAAACCCGCCAAACACGGGCACGGCTCTGCCAATGGCTGCTTTTAGTCCTTGAGTCAGGGCCATCCCGTCTACGCCTATGCCTTCACACAAGGCGTAGCAGAGTTTCATATTGGGTGCGTTGGCTGAGGCGATCGCGTCTTGAGCCGCTGCCGCTTCATCGTCGCAGGCCCCATGCCCTACCCCCACGCTGAACGTAATCTCGTCGGAACAAAACAGCATTACAGCTAGTGAGTCCTGCTGAAAGGCAGCTTGCGAAGACATCTCAGCGCTGCTAGTGCCGCCTACTAACAAAATGCCAGGATAGGCCGTCTGAATGCGCTCTAGAATATCCCGGTGCTCAAAATCCGTAGCCGCAAATACAATGCCTGCTTGAGGACTATCCTCTCCCAACGTTTTCTGACATTGCGCCAGTACCTCTTCTATCGCTTCGATAGAGTCAGGGTCTACGCTATGACCTACGGCTACTTTGAACATAGAACCTCTTTTGCTTGATTGCCCTCTCCTCTGTCTTGGCTACAAAAAGCGCAGCAACTGAGAAAATGACTTTATCAATAGGTTTCCCAAGCAAATAGATTTCTTGATTCGATCTACGCCATGGAAGGATAATTTCCTCATGGAGATGACTCAATGAAGAGCACGGTCGAAGTTAGCGGTGCCTCTGAAGCTTTAGGGAAGTTCAGACTCGACTGGGTTAGCGGTATTCACTGCTTTACTTTCGGAGTTCTCTGCCGTATCTATAAGCTCGTTCGAGTCATCTGAAGCCTCTACGTCTTTTGGCAGGTCTTCTACGTCTGTATACAACTGAATACTAGGGTTGATGGGCGCTTTGGCTGGCTGGATCGTCTCGCTCTGCGACTCAATCTGAGCCTTTTGAAAAGCGCTCCATCTGGCTCTTAGCTGTTCTAAAAACCCAGTTTTGGTAAGCTCAGTCTCAGGCAACTCAGTCTCAGGTAGCTCAGGTTCAAAAGGGGCGATCTTGGGTGACTCTGTCTCAAGAGTGGCTTCCTCTGGCGCTTCGAAGGCTTTATCCGGCTCGAATTCCGTATCTTCTGACTGGTTTGAAAAATCAATATCTGTTTCTGCTGCGGGTGCGGTCAGATTGTCTGGGATATCGTCATTAATGTCGTCTATCGTGCGATTCCCTTCGAAGCTCTTTGTTTCCTCTAAGCTCTCTATTTCTTCTGAGTCTTGCGTTTCCTTTGGTAGCGATCGCTCAGGAACTAATTCTTTGTTTTCATCCAATTCTAGATATTGAGTGTCCTTTGGCTCGTAGTTAGGAATGACTATTTGACCGATTTGTTCAATCGGAAGTTCTCCACGTACCAGTTTGGAGAAGGTATCTTTTATTTCGGGGTCGTAGTTGACCAATCGTACGGTGCTATTAAACGCGTTATTTATGGGTGCGCCTTTTTCGTCTACCAAACTGAGCTGAACCCAATTTTGACCCGGCTTGAGTCCTTTTAAGTAAACCGGCTGCCACTGATCGAATAAAAAGGTTTGACCATTGACAGTGCAGCGAATTTGCCAGTCGCGAATGTCGTCTTCTGAATTTTCTGCGGCTACTAAATGGAGCGGCGCATTGTTGAGATAAAAATCGAGCAGAACGGGCTGCGCTCCGAAGGTGCCTTGCGGTTCGTTGTAGGTTAGCAGCGGTAAACCAGGATCGGGCGTATTTTCTGCTGTGGATGCCAGAACGTGAAAAGTCGTCTGAGCGTAGGCAGCGGCATTTTTGAAGCTTTCGCCCCAGGGAAGCACAGCAAAGACTCTTAAGGTATGGCTACCAGGTAAAAGCTCAGGGAACGCGACTGGCTCGTCTAGATTGTAAATATCCTGTGCGGGTTGGTTGTCGAGGATGGCTTTTAGGTGCGGGCCAAGCTGGGTTGCCTCCTCCTTATATATAGAGAGGCCGCGTAGCTTAATTTTAGCGGCGAACTCGGTTTCGGTGAGGGTTTGATCGGGTTTGGGATAGGCAATCTCAACCTGGGGCTGTAGATTGCTGGCAAGATTGGCCAGGTCTAGAAAAACGGCGGGCGGCGCAACTTCGCTGATATCGCCGCTGAGCGTTCTCACTTCACCACCAATGGGGCGATCGGGAAGCTCTAGGAGGCGAACAGAAGAATTAACTTGCGAACAACTAGCGGCTAAGCAGAGAGCGGCTACGATAACCCATTGCGTTGCTCGTTTGAGCCAGACTGAGGCAATGGCTTTTAAGGCGGCTGAAAACTGAGAGGATGTTTTGGGTGCGTTGGTGCAGCCTTTCTGTCGGAAAATTGCCATAGCTTGCCCTGTATCAAAATTTCACGAGCTGCATCGTTGAGTGCTCGTCAGATCTGATCGTAGTAGACGGCGACGCCAGACGGACATCTCTGTTACCAAACTGGAGAATTATCAGCAACCCTTTTCCAGAAGTCACTACTCAATCGAGCTAAATTTTTCTAATCCCCAGCAGCGGGGAACTCTGGGGTCAAGGCGAAAATGCAAACAAACTTCTTGTAACTATACAAATGTTCAGTAAAGGGGCCTGTCAGTCTATTGGAAACCTAAGAGAAAGTCTATGGTTTGCTAGAAAAACGACGCTGACAGCCCTTTTTCTAGCTCTCAGAAAACAATGTTGCGTTTTGTTAAAGTAATTGTCTCTGTTCCTGCTAATTATGTATAGCTCGACGTTGGAAACCCTGATGAGATCAGCTTTTCTGGTGGTTGAACTATTGTTAACTTGTTGGTTTTTGGCTGCAAACTCATGACTATAATACGTGAGAACATTCCTAGAACCCTGTGGTTTTGAGGCAAGCAGTTAGAAGAGCGCCTTTCGCTTTTGTCGCTGTTTTTGAGTCCATCGCTTACCGCCTAAAAGCGGAGTTATGAAAGCTGGATTAATCTCGAAGCTATTTGCGGTTGATTAGGTGCCGTTCTTTCTCTGTCTAGAGAGGAGAGTCTCCATGACAACTACCCCGCGAGAGCGGGAGGCAACCACCAAAGCTAAAGTTGTAGTTGATAGAAATCCAACCCCTACTTCGTTTGAGAAGTGGGCTAAGCCAGGTCATTTTGACCGGACTCTGGCGCGCGGACCTAAAACTACGACCTGGATTTGGAACCTCCACGCCGACGCTCATGACTTTGACAGTCACACCAGTGACCTAGAAGATATTTCGCGCAAGATTTTCAGTGCTCACTTCGGCCACCTGGCTGTGGTGTTTATTTGGTTGAGCGGCATGTATTTCCATGGCGCTCGTTTTTCGAACTTTGAAGGTTGGATGGCCAATCCGTTGGCTATCAAGCCCAGTGCTCAGGTCGTTTGGCCTATTGTCGGTCAGGAAATCCTGAACGCCGACGTAGGTGGCGGCTTCCACGGCATTCAAATCACGTCTGGTCTGTTTCAACTCTGGCGTGCTTCCGGCTTTACAAACACAACTCAGCTTTATGCCACTGCCATCGGCGGCTTGGTCATGGCTGGTTTGATGCTGTTTGCCGGTTGGTTTCACTATCACAAGGCTGCTCCCAAGTTGGAGTGGTTCCAGAATGTGGAATCGATGCTGAATCACCACTTGGCTGGTCTGCTGGGTCTAGGTTCCCTAGGCTGGGCTGGTCACCAGATTCACGTTGCCGCGCCGATTAACAAGCTTTTGGACGCTGGCGTATCGCCTAAAGATATTCCGCTTCCTCATGAGTTCTTGTTTGACAGAGCCTTTATGGCTGAGCTTTATCCTGGTTTTGCAGAAGGTCTAAAGCCCTTCTTTACGCTGAACTGGGCGGTTTATTCCGACTTCCTTACCTTTAAGGGCGGTTTGAACCCGGTAACGGGCGGTCTGTGGCTGACTGACTCTGCGCACCATCATTTGGCGATCGCCGTGATGTTCTTGGTCGCAGGTCATATGTACCGCACCAACTGGGGCATTGGTCACAATATCAAACAGATTTTGGATAACCATAAAGGCGATCCGCTTCTGTTTGGCGGCGAAGGTCACGTTGGCATGTTTGAGTTCCTCGTGAGTTCTTGGCACGCGCAACTGGCTTTGAACTTGGCCCTGCTAGGTTCGCTGACAATTATTGTGGCGCAGCACATGTATGCAATGCCTCCCTATCCTTATTTGGCGACGGACTATGCGACTCAGGTGTCGCTGTTCACTCACCATATGTGGATTGGTGGATTCATCATCGTAGGTGCAGGTGCTCACGCTGCGATCGCTCTGATTCGCGACTACGACCCGGCCAAGCATGTCAACAACGTGCTCGACCGTACGCTCAGAGTCCGCGATGCCATCATCTCTCACCTTAACTGGGTCTGTATTTTCCTTGGCTTCCATAGCTTTGGTCTCTATATTCACAACGACACCATGCAGGCATTGGGTCGCCCCCAAGACATGTTCTCGGACACAGCGATTCAGCTTCAGCCCGTCTTTGCCCAGTGGATTCAAGGCTTGCACACCGCAGCCGTGAGTACTGCTGGCACTGCGCCTAATGCCCTAGCTCCGGCTAGCTATGTATTTGGTGGCGGCGTTGTTGCCGTAGGCGGCAAGGTCGCGATGATGCCAATTCAACTTGGTACTGCCGACTTCATGGTTCACCATATTCACGCCTTTACCATTCACGTAACGGTGCTCATCCTGCTAAAGGGTGTGCTGTATGCGCGTAGCTCTCGCCTCGTCCCTGATAAGGCCGAGTTGGGCTTCCGCTTCCCTTGCGATGGTCCGGGTCGTGGCGGTACATGCCAAGTTTCAGCCTGGGATCACGTGTTCCTCGGTCTGTTCTGGATGTACAACTCCATCTCGATTGTGATTTTCCACTTCAGTTGGAAAATGCAGTCAGATGTGTGGGGTTCGGTATCGGATAACGGTACGGTTTCTCATATTACTGGCGGTAACTTTGCTGCAAGTGCAATCACTATCAACGGTTGGCTGCGCGACTTCTTGTGGGCGCAAGCTTCTCAGGTCATCAATACCTACGGTTCGGCTCTGTCGGCTTACGGTCTGATGTTCTTGGGTGCTCACTTTATCTGGGCCTTTAGTCTCATGTTCTTGTTCAGTGGTCGCGGCTACTGGCAGGAGCTAATTGAGTCTATCGTCTGGGCTCACAACAAACTGAAAGTGGCTCCGGCTATTCAGCCACGCGCACTGAGCATTGTTCAGGGCCGTGCTGTGGGCGTAGCTCACTACCTCCTGGGAGGGATCGCTACCACATGGGCGTTCTTCCTGGCTCGAATGATATCAGTAGGTTAACGGAGCTCGGAGGACTCAATAACTTATGGCAACTAAATTCCCAAAATTTAGCCAAGCGTTAGCGCAAGATCCGACCACTCGTCGGATCTGGTACGGGATTGCCACGGCTCACGACTTTGAAACCCATGATGGGATGACAGAGGAGAATCTTTACCAAAAGATCTTCGCCTCTCACTTCGGTCACTTGGCGATCATCTTTCTGTGGACCTCAGGCAACCTATTCCACGTCGCTTGGCAAGGAAACTTTCCACAGTGGACTCAAGATCCACTCAACGTGAAACCCATCGCTCACGCGATTTGGGATCCTCACTTTGGTCAACCCGCAGTAGATGCGTTCTCTCAGGCTGGTTCTTCTAGCCCGGTGAACATTGCTTACTCGGGTGTGTATCACTGGTGGTACACCATCGGGATGCGCACAAATGGCGATTTGTATATCGGCGCGGTTGGCCTTTTGGGCCTCGCTGCTGTCATGCTCTTCGCTGGCTGGCTGCACCTTCAGCCCAAGTTCCGTCCGAGCTTGTCCTGGTTTAAGAATGCTGAATCTCGCCTCAATCACCACCTAGCCGGTTTGTTTGGCGTCAGCTCTTTGGCTTGGACTGGACACCTGGTTCACGTAGCGATTCCTGAGTCTCGCGGACAGCACGTTGGCTGGGATAACTTCCTAACCACGCTGCCTCACCCCGCAGGTCTCAAGCCGTTTTTCACAGGGAACTGGGGCGTTTACGCCGAGAACCCTGATACGGCTGGTCATATCTTTGGCACCTCTACGGGTTCTGGCGATGCGATTCTGACTTTCCTGGGTGGCTTCCATCCTCAAACGCAGTCTCTGTGGTTGACGGATATGGCTCATCACCATCTGGCGATCGCGGTCATCTTTATCATCGCTGGCCACATGTACCGGACGAACTTCGGTATTGGTCACAGCATTAAAGAGATCTTGGCGACTCACCGTCCACCCGAGGGCACTCCCTTCGGCGGCGCGTTGGGCGCAGGTCACAAAGGTCTTTACGATACGCTGAACAACTCGCTGCACTTCCAGCTCGCTTTGGCGCTGGCTGCTCTAGGGGTCGTTACCTCTCTAGTCGCTCAGCACATGTACGCGTTGCCTCCTTACGCTTTCATGGCGCAGGACTTCACGACTCAAGCGGCGCTGTACACTCACCACCAGTACATTGCTGGATTCATCATGGTGGGAGCGTTTGCTCACGGCGCAATCTTCTTAATCAGAGATTATGACCCGGCGGCGAATGAGAACAACGTGTTGGCTCGCGTACTCGACCACAAAGAAGCGATTATCTCTCACCTGAGCTGGGTTTCTTTGTTCCTCGGTTTTCACACCCTGGGCATTTACGTTCACAACGACGTAGTGGTTGCCTTCGGTACGCCCGAGAAGCAGATCCTGGTGGAGCCTGTGTTTGCGCAGTTTGTGCAGGCGGCTTCGGGTAAGGCTCTCTATGGCTTTGATACGCTCCTGTCCAATCCTGATAGTGTGGCGAACGCGGCGGCAAGCGGCGTTTGGCTCCCTGGCTGGATGGATGCCATCAACAGCGGTAGCAACTCCTTGTTCTTGGCGATTGGGCCTGGTGACTTTCTAGTGCATCATGCGATCGCGCTCGGCTTACACACCACTACTTTGATCTTGGTCAAAGGCGCGTTGGATGGCCGTGGCTCTAAGCTCATGCCCGACAAAAAGGACTTTGGCTTCAGCTTCCCTTGCGACGGCCCTGGTCGTGGCGGTACTTGCGACATCTCTGCCTGGGATTCGTTCTACCTGGCGATGTTCTGGATGCTCAATACCATTGGCTGGGTCACCTTCTACTGGCATTGGAAGCATCTGGCGATCTGGAGTGGCAACGTTGCCCAGTTTAATGAGAACTCGAACTATCTCATGGGCTGGCTGCGCGACTATCTCTGGTTGAACTCTTCTCAGCTAATTAACGGTTACAACCCCTACGGGATGAACAATCTGGCGGTTTGGGCTTGGATGTTCCTCTTTGGTCACCTGGTCTGGGCAACTGGATTCATGTTCCTCATCTCCTGGCGTGGTTACTGGCAAGAGCTGATTGAAACCATCGTTTGGGCGCACGAGCGCACGCCGTTGGCTAACTTGGTTCGCTGGAAGGATAAGCCGGTGGCAATGTCCATCGTTCAAGGTCGTTTGATTGGTTTGGCTCACTTTACGGTGGGGTATATACTGACTTACGCAGCCTTCCTGATAGCCTCTACGTCTAGTCGATTCGGTTAGCCGAGCCACTGGATGTAGTCATTAGGTAAATAAAATGAAGCCTCTCAGCATTGCTGGGGGGCTTTGTTTTTGAGTTGTAGACTAGATAGAGAGCTAGTGAGAAAAATTCAGGAGTCTGGGCCAATGATTGCTAGTAGAACTCGTGGGACTTACCTTACTCTAGAGAAATATTTAGAGCTTGAGCGCGATAGTAAGATCAAGCATGAGTACATAGAAGGACAAGCTGTTGCAATGGCAGGAGCGACAAGGGCACATGGGGTTATCGTCGATAATTTGACGGCACTTTTTGTGACTCATTTGCGCGGGTCTGGATGCATCTCGCATTCTGGAGATGTGAAAGTGCGTATGCCGGAGATAGGCATGTTTTATTATCCTGATCAGTCTGTAACCTGCGCAGAAGAGAAGGGCAGTGCTGGAAGGGACTTTATTTTGCACCCCAAACTAATCGTCGAAGTGCTTTCAAAGTCAACGGCAGAATTTGATCGAAATGCGAAGTTTGAAGACTATAAAACGATTCCAGAGCTTGAGGAGTATGTCTTAGTTCATCAAAAGAAAGTTTTGGTGGAGAGGTTTTCTAGGCGAGCTGATGGTTTTTGGGCTGCTCAGAAGTATGAGACTGGCGATCGCGTTGAATTTGCGAGTATTAACTTGGCTTTTCCAATTGAGTATCTATACGAAAACGTAGAAAATCTCTGATGAGGCTGCAAACTATGATCACTAGTAGAAATCTTAGCTTTTACTTTACGCTGAAGATCGTCTAGAGCGCGAGCGATTGAAGCTATTGGAATGGGAGTATCGACCGTCTAAACCACTATCGTCTGTAGTTGATAGACTATAGGCGATAGTAAAAAATATTGAATGCTAGAGTACGGAACGGAGTAAATGATAGAGCGGCCCTTTGATGTTTTCTTAGCGCACCGCAGCGTAGATAAGCCATTAATTCGGAAGATCTATCGAGCGTTAAAAGCAAGAGGACTTAATCCTTGGCTAGATGAGGAAGAAATTCCGCCCGGTACTTCGTTTCAAGAAGAGCTACAGCAAGCTATTGGTCGAGTAAAGACTGCGGCAATTTGTATTGGCTTAGGACTGACCCATCAATAACTGTCATTTTCATCTGATTCCATCAGGCTTTAAGCTTGTCAGGCTAGGCGTCATTTCCGAGAGGAGAGTCACGATGACATTTGAATTTCGTAATCAG
>QBMC01000290.1 GCA_003242035.1 Nodosilinea foveolarum
CCGCCACCCCTGCCTACAGGCGCAGCCAGCGGCCCTACGCTAGAGAAGATTATCCGCAAAGCTTTCGACGAAGGTTATTCAGACATTCACGTCGGCGTGGGCGAAATCCCTCGCTATCGCAACCGAGGCGAGATGATGGTGACGGACTTTCCAAAGACGACTCCGGAAATGTTCGATGCTTGGCTAACTGAGATCTTGACACCAGAACAAGTCGCAGAGTTTAAGGAAACCCTAGACTTTGACGGCGCAGCGCAGTACGACTTCTCTCGGGTGCGCATCAACATCTTCGACACGCTAAGTGGCCCATCCATCGTGATGCGACTAATTCCGGTAGAAATTTTGACCCTGCAGCAGCTCAATCTGCCGCCCGTCATCAAAGATATGTGCCACTACCACAAGGGCCTCATCCTGGTGACTGGCCCGACCGGTTCGGGTAAGTCCACCACGATGGCGGCGATGATTGACTACATCAATAGGGAGATGCCAAAGCACATTATCACCATTGAAGACCCAGTAGAATTTGTGCATCAGAGCCGCCAGTCGCTAATTAAGCAGCGAGAAGTGGGCGTACATACACTCAAGTTTAGCAACGCGCTTAAAGCCTCCTTGCGAGAAGATCCAGACATTATTCTGGTGGGTGAGATGCGCGATAGAGAGACCATTGAGACGGCGTTAAAGGCGGCTCAAACCGGTCACCTTGTGTTTGGCACCTTGCATACTAATAGTGCGGTGAAAACGGTTGAGCGAATTCTCGGGATGTATGAGCCGGAGCAGCAGGCACCGATTCGGGTGGCGATCGCCGAATCCCTCATTGGCGTCGTCGCCCAGGGTCTGTGCCGCACCACCGACGGCAAACGCGCCGCCTTCCACGAAATCCTGATCAACACCGACGCGATTAAGGACTACATCCTGCGCGGCCAGCTCGACGAAGTGGAAGCCCTGCTGCCTAACTGTACGTTTGACGGCATGTGTACGATGAACCAGTCGCTATACAACCTGTACGAAGCGGGTCGCATTACTGAGGAGACGGCGCTAGAGCTGTCAGCAAAGCAAAATGAGATGGCGCAGATGCTGAGAGGGCGAGTGTAACCTCTACTCGCAAACCTTTCATTGCATAAATCAGAAAGCCCTCTGAGCTTCAGGGGGCTTTTTAGTTAGACTAGTTCCAATTTCCTCAATTCTTCATGCGTAGATACCTGTTCTGCTTGCCAGAGGTCATAGTTCATTTGCATCTGTAGCCAGCTTTGCGGAGAACGACCTAGTACTTTAGACAAGCGAATTGCCATATCTGGCGTTATTCTGTTTCGCTCCGCAATTAGTCTAGAAAACGTGGAAGGCGACACGCCCAAATATGCGGCAATTTGTCTAGCACTGATATCAAATGGTTCTATGTAGGTACGGCGAATAAACTTACCAGGATGGGGAGGATTGAATTGTTTCATTTAGTGATAGTCCTCATAATTTAGAACATGTACATCGCCGCCATCAAATTCAAACGTCAGCCTCCAATTACCGCTAACTTTAATGGCCCATCGGCCTTTCATTTTTCCTTTCAGAGAATGCAATCGATATCCAGGAAGATTCATGTCATCAATAGATTGAGCTGTACTTAAGGACGCGAGTCTATCTTCTAGAAGCTCAGTGTGCTTTGCCTGAACTCCAGCAGTGCTGCCAGTTTCTAGGAACTTCAGCAGCCCCTTATGCCTAACCGACTTAATCATAAGTACTATATTAGCTTGATGCGCATCAAGCATCAACTGGAAAAAAGAAAGGAGTAATTATTATCTCCTCTCTTCTATGCCGACTATTTCTTTACACCTGATCAGACAGCAAATGGCGAACCTCTTTTCTCCGATAGAATATCCTCTACAACCTTATAAGCTTCACTGATAGCCATTTTCCCAGTTTCAACCAGCTCCATGAGGTTTTGAGCATCTTCAGGTGTAATCAAGTCAAGCTTGATAGGTTGCTCAAGGAAGATATGAAATTTGTTTTTGTCAGTCTTCTTGACGCTATCTCTGCGTTCTTTTTTTTCTATTTCACGTCGTTCGTCCTCCATTTGCCTGATCACCTCCGCTTTTTTCCCTTCGTGATAAGTTCCATCCATTAAAGCTCGCTTAACGCCGAACAGCGCAGCTCCTCCTAATAAAGTTCCTCCAGCAATAACGGCAAGCGGTGCTGCGAAAGGAACCGCGACCAGCCCAAAGAGGGCCGGTGCTACACCACCCCCAAAAGCGAAAGCTGCTGCGCCCCCACCAACTGCACCAATGCCAACTGCACCAATATCAGCTAGGAAAACACCGCTGTCGCCTTCGGTTTTCAACTTATTGATGGCATCTAATAGTTCTTGTTTGCTACGCTTCTGCTCAGACATGGGTTAGCTGTAAATTATTTTGACGAATACTTATGCAGGTGAAATTTGCTTAGATATCGATTGCAATACCTCTATAACAGTGTGAAAAAAGTCTCTTGCAGCTTCGATGAGGTTCTGACTAATATTTTTGATTTCTCTATCAAGTGAGTGTCCAACACCGACACCTACAGAAAAAGCTCCTATACATAAAAATTTGGCAATAGGCTCTAGAAACGCCCCAATCCCAAGAGGAAGTGAACAGATTAGACTGTAAATAGCTGCACCGACGGCTGCACCAATGCCTGCGCCTGCTAAGTAGGTCAGTCTAATCTTTCATAAGATAGTCTTGTAGAATAGAGACTATTCCTGTTCACATTTCTAATGCTATGGCTGCGCCCCTACAAGTAACGTTGACACCGGAGGAAGAAAGCACGCTTCAGGCGCTTCGCATCGCGAATAGCGTGCCGTATCGAGTTCGCGACCGTGCTCACATGTTGCTATTGAATGGTTCAGGTTGGAGCGCCCCGGTTATCGCCGAGATTATAGGCTGCCATGAACACACTGTAAGAGCCGCGATTAAACGGTGGAAAGCCCTAGGGCTATGTGGTTTATGGGAGCAGAAGGGTCGGGGCAAAAAGCCCACCTGGGAGCCGTCAGATATGGACTATCTAGAGCAGTGCTTAAACGAGGAAGAACGCAC
>QBMC01000291.1 GCA_003242035.1 Nodosilinea foveolarum
TAGGATGAGTAACGATTGAGTTTCGACTAATCACTGCTATTTCCGATAAGGTCTACTTCATAGGAAAACAAAACACTCAACGCCTAGAGCGTACGAACGGGATTATTCGACAACAAACTGGGCGGTGGCACCGACGACAGAACAAATTCAGCAAGCTCTGGGAACAGACTGAAGTGACCGCTCGTTTAGTCGTCGGCTATTTTAACTGGATATGGCAACATAGCCGAACTAGAGACACGGCTGCTCAACGGGCTGGATTGACCATGTACTTTTGGGTTTGGAATGATATCGCTACCTATCCCACGTTTTACTGAGGCACAACCCTAATTACCTAGCGTTAGATTAGCCTTAGCGGGCGGCATTACAACCTTAGTCGCCAAACCCACAGACTTGAGCGCATTTATTACCCACCAAGTCGGGTCTATCTCCCACTTTGTCAAACCAGCTTTAGCCATTTTAGGGAACGTGTGGTGGTTGTTGTGCCAGCCTTCGCCGTAGGTGAGAATAGCCGCCCACCAAAGGTTGCGAGCATTGTCTTCGCTGGCAAAGTTACGGTAGCCAAACATGTGGCAAGCCGAGTTAATTAGCCAGGTGCAGTGCCATAGTAAGACAGCGCGAACGAAGATACCGTAGATAACAAACGACCAGCTGCCAACCGCGTAGAGTATCAATGCAAGAGGCACTTGCAGCGCGACCGAGTACTTGTTAAGGAAACGATAGTAAGGATCGCGAGCCAAGTCCGGTGCGTTCTTTGAGTATACCTCTGGGTCAAATACCTCAGGCTTCAGGCGAAACATCCAAT
This sequence comes from Nodosilinea foveolarum, assembly GCA_003242035.1. Taxonomy (GTDB): domain Bacteria; phylum Cyanobacteriota; class Cyanobacteriia; order Phormidesmidales; family Phormidesmidaceae; genus Phormidesmis; species Phormidesmis foveolarum. Next base: position 803 of record QBMC01000291.1, read on the forward strand.
TCATGTGGCTCCACCAGAACCCTTTCTTAGCAGAGTAAGGATCTTTCTCTACATGCTCTGTAAAAGCGTGATGCTGGCGGTGTCCGGCCACCCAGAAGATTGGGCCGCCTTGCAGCGCTAGCGCCCCAATCGTAGCGAAGACATACTCTAGCCACTGTGGAACCTTAAAGCTGCGATGGCTTAGCAAGCGGTGATAGCCCAGGCAAATACCAATGCTGCCACAGAGCCAGTGAAACGCGATAGCAACGCCCAAAGCAGACCAGGAAAAAAACCAGGGAGCCAGTAGCGCAACCCCATGAATTACGGCAAAGAAGCCAACTGTCGTCCAGCTAATTTTGTCTTTAGACGGAGTGTTTTTAGCCACTTGCGGCCCGGTATCAACCGCTGCGCCCGCACTCAGGGACTCGGGACTTGCATAAGGAACGGGGCGAGTAAAACGCTTGTTCGGAAGCTGGGTGTTCATAGGATGGATGCAGCGCACTATTGCAACTGCAAGTATTACTTACATCTATAATTTAACGCATTGACTTACATTTTGCAAGTGGTGCTTGCAAAATATTCCTTTCGGTTGCGATCGCCTCTCTCCACAGCCCAAGCAATACCAGGGTATATTGATTGACATAGCGATCTATACCGTTTGATAGTTAGCAATGAGTGAAAAAAAAACCATCTAGCCGTGAAAGAATTGTCGGCTCTGCACTTTCGCTATTTGCAGAGCAAGGAATCACGGCAGCAACCACCAAGCACATTGCCGAAAAAGCGGAGGTAAATGAGGTCACGCTGTTTCGCCAGTTTGGGAGTAAGCAGGGCTTGCTTTTGGCCGTATTGCAAGAAGCCCCTATCGCTGAAAAGATGCAAGCAGCACTCACAGAAATTGCTGGCGCGAACGAACCGCTTAAGGCGTATAGTTCGGCGGGCTTAGAGCTGTTAGGTCAGGTGCCAGAGTTAGTGCGATCGCTGATTGGAGAATCTGGACAGCTTCCACTAGAAAATCAGCAGGCCCTTGGCAAAGCCCTACAGCAGGCTAATCAGCAGACAGTCAGCTATTTGCAGTCGGCTCAGCACACCTTTCCAGGACTGCCGGTAAACGCAGGTGCAAAGCTCCTAAATGCGATGATTCTTGGCCATGCCGTCATGGGATTTAGCGGCGATGGCTACGGGCTATGGGAAAAAGAAACAGATTTTTTGCAAACGCTGGCCGTTTTAATGTCACCACAAGCAGGTGCGCTCGCCTTGCGCCCTAACGAAGCTGTCAAAGATCTATCGGCAGACGTAGTGCGATCGCTCTTTCAAAAGGCCAAAAAAATCGGCCCACAGGAATACGCCCTAATGTACGTGGCATTTGGCGCAGGACTGAGAACAGAGGAGTTAGTGGGGCTGTTGCGATCGCACTCTCTTAGCAGCAAAACCCAGCACTTACTCACCGTAGTGGGCACCTATCCCAGGCAAGTCCCGCTAAACCGCTGGATTATGGGAAATCGCTACGGCAACTACAACAAAAATCCGCTGACGCAGTGGTTAAGAAGTCGTCAGGACGAACAGCCAGAAGTCTTTATTAGCGATATGGGCGAACCTTTAGATGTAGCTGGCATTGGCGCGATGTGGGAAAAAATTGTCAGTGATGTTGAGGGTACAACGGCGGCGATTGATATCTTTCAGGCTAAACAAACCTGGTGCGTCGAACTACTGATAAAAGGCATTAGCCCAGACAACTTGAGCATTTTATCTGGCCAGGAAATAGAAGAACTAGAACCCTACACTCGAAGGGCAAAGGAAAAATCGGCGCTAGAACAAGCTCTATCTATAGACCAGAAAGGCTAGGCGAACAAACTAGCAGAGACCTTTCCCTTGAGAGATTTCGCTTAGCGCAAATCAGCATAGTCTTTAGGCAGCAGTCGCACAAGAACGCCTATGAACGCGAGCGAGCAGGTCAGAACGATGTATGCAGCCATTAACCGGCGGGATGCGAAAGCGGCGATCGCCTGCGTTGACCTGGACTGCGTTTATCAAGATTTGAATTTTCCTAAACCGTTTGAAGGGAGAGCAGCGATCGCCCAAATGTTTGAAGACACGCTTAGCCGAGTGCCAAACGATTTTGAGTTTGTGATAGACGACATGGCAGGAGACGATTTGGCCGCAGGACTCACCTGGGGGTGTAATTAAAAGTGGCATGAGAGACTATGTAAGCTCAATCAGATAGAATCTG
>QBMC01000292.1 GCA_003242035.1 Nodosilinea foveolarum
GGCTAATGCTCAAGCGGCTTGCAGCCTCTCTCTGAGATGTCAAACAGGCTCTATACCTTGGCTCGAAGTTAGGCAGGTAAAAAATCAAGCATTGGTGAATAGCCTAAGAAACCAGATAGATTGGGGAGAATCAGAAGCGTTGGCGAAGCCTCTCCGAAGGAGAATCGCTCTAGCCTTGGAACTAAAAGGCACTTCTATTTTGTTAGACGACAAAAAAGCACGACGTATTGCCGCGCAGTTCGATCTACCCATTACAGGAACGGTCGGGCTATTGTTAAAAGCCAAAAGAGAGAATGTGATTGACGCGCTCTGCCCTGTACTAGACGCGCTAGAAATTGCAGAATTTCGGATTGCGCCAGCGCTTCGTCGTCGCGCCTTGGAACTAGCCGACGAAGCGTAGAGCACTTGCTGTCAATCAGGCTACTTCACTTACCGCCAAACCCGGCTTACCGCCTCATAGATTGCCGGAACAGAATTTTCCGCCACCGGCTTAGGCACCGTCAACAAACCCAGCGTATCCGCCGCATCATTCCGATTCCCCAGAATCAACACCGCCAACCGAGCCATCGTCAAATACCGCTGATTGTCTCGGTTGTTCACCAGATTTCGCACAGCCGGAACCGCAGGCAATGCCTGTCGTCCCAAGTAAGTCAATCCCAACGCCGCCATCTCCCGGTTCTTCACATCCCCATCCGACAACACCGCCACCAACGTCGGCAAAATCTCCGAGCTATCTTCGGTAATGCGCCAAACCGCATCCGCCGCATACAGCCGCGTCAGCGTATTGTCACTATTGAGCTGTTCCTTCAGCGTCGGCGTCGCCTGATCACCAATCCTCAGCAAGCTGCCAATAATCGACTGAGTCAAGCTATCATTTGCGCCTGACAAAGAGCGAGACAATGCCGGAATTGCCACGTCAGCTAGCGGGCCAAAATCACCCAAGGCTTCAGCCGCCGCTTTGCGCACGTTGCTATCGCCGTTATCTAGCGTCTTAGTCAAAATTGGAATAATTGACCGCACCGTCCCATTGCCGATCTGGTTAGTCTGAGTAATGTTGCCAATCAGCCTTGCGACAGTGGCCTTCGTCAAGTCATCAACCGCATCGTTTTTCAGCAAATTACCCAACGCAGGCACCGCGTCGCTGCCAATATTCACCAGCGACTCTGCCGCAATATCTTTCACCAAACCCGATTCACTTTGAACAGACGCTATCAGCACGTTCAGCAAAATGTCATTCTTTACGCCCACCTGAGTCAGCGTACTTAGCGCCAGCGCTCGCACCAGCTCATCATCTTGCTTAATCACTTCTAGCAAAGTAGGCGTGGCCGCTTTCGCATCTGGCCCCATCTTATTGAGCGCATAAGCCGCCGCCGCCCGAGTTGGCGCATTGTCAGACTCCAGCGCTTTTGCCAGATCGGGCACCGCTGCCTTGCCACTGGCCGCTAAAGCATCCGCTGCGGCCTTGCGCTCAGTGTTGTTGTTGCTACTTAAAATGGCAACCAGTTCAGAGAACTCGTCGGTGCCTGGATTCGCAGTTTCTCCAGCAGATTTTTCGGGGGTTGGCGCAGGATTCGCTGCCGTTCCATTTTCTAGTTCTGCCAAAGCTTCCTCAGTAGAAAGCCCGGTTGGTCTATCGGTTCCTGCGCTACTGGCAATCACTGGCAAATAAGGAGACGCGATCGCACCCACCTCCCCCTTACTCACCAAAGCCTGATAAGCGATCGCCGCAATCTCTCCTCGACTCGCATTCCGCTGAGGATTCAACTGTTGCACATTAGGATAATTCACCACCAGCCCGTTACTAGTAGCTGCTGCGATCGCCTCAGTCGCCCAACTAGGAATTTGCCCGCTATCCGCAAACGTCTTTAACAGCTCAGCCGTGTTGCCCTTATTCTCAATCCCTAACCCATTCGCTAGCGACAGCAAAACCTCTAGTCTCGTAACCGGCTGATCTAGACCGAACGTGCCATCCGGATAGCCACTCAAAAAGCCTCTGGCGTAGGCCATAGAAATTGCGCCTTCTGCCCAGTGACCCGCTGGTACATCTTTAAACTTGATGGGCTGGCGCACCGTTGGCTGAGGAAAAGCACCCGCCAAGATAGAGGCAAACTGCGCTCTCGTCATCTGGTCATTAGGTCGAAACGTACCATCCGGAAACCCGCTAATCACGTTAGCTTCATTTAGCGACATCACGTATTGATTGGCCCAATAGTTGCCGTCTACGTCGCTAAACTTATTCTGCGCCGCCGCCGGTAGCGTGATGACAAGGCCCAAAGCCAAGGTGCTAGAGAGAGCGATCGCAGTATTAACAGCGGGATTAAAGAGGGGGCTATTTTGACCAAACATGACGAGATCCTGAGGTTCCGGGTAGTTCACTGAAGCTGATAGCAGAATATCCCATCGCCTTCAAGAACTGCCATGAAATCAGGGCCGGTTCGTATTTTGGCTAGTAAAAGGGAGCGATCGCTCGCTTCTCAGGCCACTACATCGACAAAAATCAGATCGGTTTCGCATCTGGTCGCACTCAGTCCGGCCGGTTAAGACAGAATTCATACCGAGTTTGCCTTCAAATCAGCCAAACTCACATGGTCCAATGCAGCGCTATGTGTTGCCGCCAAATCTACCGGCGGAGCCACCCCATCATCCAAAGACTCCTTCCACCGAGCCGCGCACAAACACCACTTATCTCCTGGCTTCAGCCCCGGAAAATTGTACTCAGGCCGAGGCGTACTCAAGTCATTTCCCTGCGCCTTTGTATAGGTCAAAAAAGCCTCCGTCAACTCTGCGCACACCACATGTACACCGCTATCCTGCGGCCCCGTCTGGCACAGTCCATCTCGATAAAACCCGGTCATCGGAGAAGTACAACAACTCTGCAAGTCATTCCCCAATACGTTCTTATTCTCAGTCTTCTTATTTTCAGTCATAATCATTCGGTAAGGATTCAGGTCGTAGCTAGAGGAATTAAAGAAGGAGCATCGGGCAACTT
>QBMC01000293.1 GCA_003242035.1 Nodosilinea foveolarum
ATGGCTTCTAGGCCGCAACACAACAAAAAGGCCGGTCGCCTTGATTTCAGGGTGATCACCGTTAAATTTCTCCCTGACTAAACTTTTGTCAGATGCTGTGTTTCTTTGTCAAGACGGATCAATAAAAATAAGGCGCAAATCCTACTGTTTCGGAATACGCTTGATTAACTTGAGGCAGCAGAAATCTGAAAAGCTGAGTATACGTAGACAGCTTCTCAATTTAAGTAACCCTGTATTCAAAAACAATGACGTTTAGCTTTCCTAGCCACTAGAATAAGCCATCAAGTCCTTGCCATCAGGCGTGATAGTAGTCACGTACAGGGCTCGTCATCGTTGTGGGATAGTCACAAGCGTAAGGTAAATCGTTGATGCCAGGTTATCGTCAAGGGGAGGCCCTAAACCGTGCACTAGGCTTCTCCACTGACTGGACGACCATAGTTGGGGTCAAAGGGTTTCTATACGGCAAACGCCAGAAGCAACAGTTTAGCTTCAAGAGCGTCGGCATTCAGGCGCAGGAGCGTACCACCATCCTCAAAATCAACTACCGCAATCCAGTTGAAGTTCTAGACTTAGCCTATGCGTTTGTTCAAGAGGCCGCGCCGCTAATAGACGACGGCGATCGCCCTAGACTCCAGCCTGAAACCGCTGGCAGAAATGGCGCTGTTCCTGAGCTGGTAATGCTGCCTAGCTTTGGTCGCGAAGCCGTGTATCTCACAGAGCGGGTACGACAGTTCAACAAACGAGGAATACCCTGGAGCAAAATAGGTATTCTGTACCGCACAAAGTTTATGGGTGAGGTGCTATATCGCCAGCTAACACAGGCTGGTGTGCCAGTAGAGTGGCTCAACAAAGATCGTCGTAGTCGGTTCTATCATCCTAAAGCAGATAGCGTGAAGCTGCTAACGATGCATTCGAGCAAAGGATTGGAGTTTGAAGCAGTTTGTATTCCGGGTATCGGCTATCTGCCCTACTCGCAGAATGAGCTGGACGCTGAGATGAAGTTGTTCTACGTTGCCATAACACGGGCAACTGAACGACTATTGTTAACAGCACATCAATCGTCTGAATATGTACAGAGAATAAGGGCCGGAATGCAGTCTGCAAATCATTTTCAGTAAACAACAGGCTTGCAGTAAATTTGGAAGCCGTCTCTCAAACTCTCTTCACTTGATAAATGTTGGCTCTACGGGAATGAGTATGCTGATGTAGTCGTTACTATACCGTTTGAGTCATGGTGCCGTTACTCACACAGCTTTTAGGTCTGCCCGGAGTCGATGTTGAATCCTACGAGGAATCAGGTGATGAGCTGATTCTGTCGGTTGAGCGTCATGCGGAATCAGCCCACTGTCCGCGCTGCCACCAGTTGAGTACTCACTTACATCAGAACCATAGCTCACGAGTACGCGACCTCCCTATCAGTCACTATCGCAAGACTTGGCTGAGGGTCAATCGCCGTCAGTTCAAATGTTTTGGCTGTGGTAAACCATTCAGCGAACCGCTCGAATTCATGGGCGTTCGTCGCAAGTACACCGACCGCTACGCCGATGCCGTCGTGCAACAGGTGATGCATAGCAGCACTAAAAATGTTTCCTGGAATCAGGGTTTAAGCGAAGACCTAGTGTGGTCAATGGTGGAATACGCTAGTAAAAAAAATGCGTTATCGAGCTAAGCGGACTGCGGCGTTTAGGAATAGATGAAATAGCACTGCGTAAAGGTCATAAAGAATTTGTGGTCGTGCTGGTAGATTTAGAGCGCCGCCAGCTGATTGGCATGGCCCCTTCGCGTAAACACGCCGATATCAAAGCCGTTTTGCTATCGTGGGGTGCTCAGGTGCTGGCTGATATCGAAGAAGTGAGCATTGACCTGTCTGGAAGCTACCGTGGCTTAGTCCATCGACTGATGCCGAATGCTGAGATTGTCGCTGACCGCTTTCACGTCATGAAGCTGGTCAATCAAGAACTTAACCAAGCGCGCAATGCCTTTATCCGCAAGCCAACAGCGCTACCCACAGGCGTCAAACCAGCAGCAAAGGCCGCAATGAAAAACAGTAAATATGCCTTACTCAAGCTTGAGCAAACCTTGAGCGAGACTCAACGGGACAAACTCGCTGAGGTCAAAGCGGTTGCGCCACAGCTCGCCCAGATGCATCAGCAGAAAGAGGCGTTCAGGAAGTTGTTTGACGGTGACAACAGCACTCAGGCTATCCTCGACTTCCTGGATTGGATGATGGATGCACAAACGCTGTATAGAAGCTCAGTCGGCACGATGTCTCGATGGTTTGGCGAGATTATTCAGTATTTCGAACACCGAACCACCAGCGGAGTCGTCGAAGGTATCAACAATAAGCTGAAGCTGATTAAACGGTCGGGCTACGGGTTCAGAAACTTCGAGCGCTTTCGCCTGCGGTGTCTCATCTGTTGGCATTTTCCTACCTACGCTGCATAATCAATCCCGTAGAGCCAGTCATAACGCACTATGCCAAGTGCAGCGCGTTCTGCTTCCATCTTACAAGTCGAGAGGTATAAAGGCTGCGGCAAGTGGTCTGCTGACTGAATTAACTAACAAATCCTCGATTCTAAGTCAATTATTTATCATCTATAGTTTCAAGTGTGAACACAGATTTGATACTGTTCTTGCGACCCTTATCTGCAATGACTCTCATAGAGTCGGGTAGCTCCCCCTCATCACAATCAGATAGGCAATCACGAACTAGCGCCTGTAGGTGCTTAGATAGCTGACGCTTAGTGAGTGTTTCAGACGCGAAATTGACAGTAATTACGATTTTCTTTGCCATAATACTTTGACCTTTAGTAGGGCTTTGTTGCGTGAATCGACAGAAGAGAGAAGTGTCCTTCTCCAAGCGATCGCCTTTAGTCATCAATCCAAACCGTGACAGGTTTAGCGATCTGAATCATCCGATTCAAGGCAGCACACTGTAGCAAAATCTCAACCGCCTG
>QBMC01000294.1 GCA_003242035.1 Nodosilinea foveolarum
CTCGACTTCTGTTGATGAGAATACTAGCAATCTTGCGGCGCGATTTCCCGGCCTTCAACTATCGAGTGGCTGGCGGAATGACGATGACTGGAATGCGATTGCCACTGCGGCTATCTGCAACGTGAACGATGCCGTAGCTCTTCGCGCATAGTCTCTTGCCCATTTGGGTCAACGGGCCAGCGGATTTTCTTTTGTAGCGCGGTGCGCTGACGCCATGAAGTTTACAAGGTTAAATTCATGGCAAAACGAAAGCAGCCCGCAACCGATCACTACCAGCTTGTCATTGAGCAGTTGCTGGCGCTGCTTGAACAGGGCACAGTGCCGTGGCAGCGCGGCTGGGCGACAACGCCCTACTGCAATGCTAAGTCCGGCCATCGCTACAGGGGCATAAATCCTGTGTTGGCAGAGATGGCCGTTATGACGCGCGGCTACGACTCAACTCTGTTCATCGGTTTCAAACAAGCTAAGGAGATGGGCTTGCGGATGACCAAGGGTAGCAAAGCAACCTGGCTGCGACTAGGCGGCAGCGCAAAGAAAGAAGAGACTGACCCAGCAACCGGCGAAGTGAAGGAAAAGCGCTTTGGCTTCAGCAAGTGGATTAAGGTCTTCAACCTAGATTGCTTTACCGATGAAGACGCAGAGGTGAAGATCTGCGAACTCATTGAACGCTATCGAGGTGAATCCAACACTGCACCCCGTCTAGATGATGCTGAGCGCCTGATCTCAGCGCAGCAGGCGGCGGTTCTCTTTGGTGGGAATCGGGCCTGCTACGCACCAAAGATAGATCGGATAAACATGCCGCCGTTTGAGAGTTTTTCCAGTGCTGAAGCTTACTATGCCACGTTCTTCCACGAGCTGTCTCATCGCACTGGCCATAAGAGCCGCTTGGGCCGCGATCTGACTTCTAAGAAGGGTAGCCCTGGCTACGCCTTCGAGGAGCTGATTGCAGATATGTCAGCGGCGTTTGTTTGCAGTGCTCTAGGGATTAAGCCAGATCTGGAGCATCACGCCAGCTACCTAGCCAGCTACATCCGCATCATCGCCGACGACCAGCAGGCATTCTTCCGAGCGTCTCATCTAGCGCAATTGGCGGCTAACCTGCTGCTAGAGAATGCTGAGTTGCTGCCGAAAACTGAATAGTTTATAACCCTCATAGAGCTGCTGCACTGACAGTTCTATGAGGGCATTCCTTTTGCTGCGCAAGGAGAGGCTGACCCACCAATCGGTAACCATCATGGATTTAACTAAAGCAAAAGTAGCACAGGCGTATTTGGCCATTCCGAACGCGATGCTACAGGCGTTAGGAGGTGCGCATCGTTTAAGGAAGACCATAGAGGCAAGCCAGTTTGAGATACTTCACGCTTGGCCTTCTTTCTCCGAGCTGCCGTATGGAATCAGCTTTCGGTTTCAGGTCGGCGAGCGTTGCTATAGCGCTAGTTTTCGCACGTCGGTCGTTGAGCGCGATTTTTACTGCCTGGATATTCGCAGCGATCTTAACAACATCTGCGAGGTGAGTGACTGCGGTCTAACGCTCGATGTAGCGGCTGCACAGTTCTTTGAATTTGTGCAGGCTACATCACTCGACTAGCCGTATTCTCTCAGACCTCTTGGAAAGCCCCGCTAGGAACGCCTAGCGGGGGTTTCTTTTGCTGCGCAAGGAGAGGCTGACGAATTGAGAGCTTCTTCATGAACACACTTAATGCAGGCCAGTTAGTTCGAGTTACTTCTCCCCGCTCGCTGGCCTATGGGCGGGTTGCGATGGTGATGACCGTATGTGACGGCATCCAGGTCAGATTTGCCGACTTACCGCAGTCGGTAGCGGCTAGTCCGAACCCGGTTGGGCTGGTACAGACTTTTGGCTTTGAAGAACTAGCGCTAGTGGAGGGTGTGCCGGTCGCCGCTTTCTACCTGTTAGTAACTGTGCTTACCCTAGCTGGGACTCAAGAGTACAAAAGGTATGCGATCGCTCATGTTGAGGATAGCCAGAAGCCATGCGATGTCGCCGAGACTGTAGCAGCTAGGTTCTTCGGCAGTCTAGGTGACTGGGACGGCGAGTTTTACCTGAGAGAGAACTCACCCTATGCGGCAAAGCTGGTTGAGTTTGAGCTAATTACGGTCGCTCAGTACGTTGAGCTGAGCCGCACGACGCCTGACTACGACCTGGGCGCAGATGTACCCGGCAATCCGTTCTAGATTTCTCGCAACTAGCAAAGCAACGGCGCGATCCGTGAAGGGTTGCGCTGTTTTTTCTGATGGCGATCGCTGTACGAATTGCTCGCGAACGTTGGAACCAAAGCGGCTGTGCCGGGATGAGCTGAACAGGGCTTCGCCAGTTGAAGTCCACAACAGGATATAGACCATGAGCCGATACTGCGTTCAGCACGAAGTTCAGTCCGAGAAGTACTGGATTTCGTTTGGCTGGGATTTTCCGCTGAATACGTTCTTTGCCCAGGTCGAGTCTGATGAGTCTGACTCAGACGAGCTTTTGCTTGATATAGGCAGTCCCTTTGATTTTCCATATACCCAGATAGAACAGTTTCACGACGCCCTGGTACAGCACCTGCGCGAGCTAGGTATTGAAGACTTTTCTCTGTCGATGGAGCAAAAGATTCAGCTCCTTGGAGACAAAGACGGCATCGGCAACTAGCACGCCTTTCTCCCCACTAGAGCGATCTAGCGGGGAGATTCTTTTTGCTGCGCAAAGAGCTGATGAACAGGGCTTCGCCAGCCGAAGTCTACAACCGGATTAAAACTTATGAAACAAGAAAATTATGACAAGCTAAGTAGCTAAGAGTAATTAATTATAAGACGGTCTAATTCATAATTGCCTCTTACACTCCGGTCAATCATGCCATCGACAATAGCCTCGGCCAATTCGTCTTCATACTCAAACATGCGTCCAGCAATTTCATGCGTTTTGAGCTGATGCCATTGCCCTTCAATCGGATT
>QBMC01000295.1 GCA_003242035.1 Nodosilinea foveolarum
CGTACGTACAGAGCCAAGATAGACCTGATTAGATTGCTCGCTATCGCTCCCCTGGCTTTCATCCCACGCCAAACCTGCGGCTATGGCGTGGGGATTCCCGCCGACCTAGCTAAATCGGGTAAACTGGCTGGTTTCTCCAGCGAGCGTCAGGGTGAAAAACTGGTTCTGCGCAGCGGTTCGATGACCGACGGCTTCGATCAGCCGGTAGAAAACGCGCTCTTGCACCGATTGCTGATTATTAGCAGAACTATCTGTCGAGCTAAATGAAACGGATACGTTGGACTCGGATGAGATTAGGGTCATGCTGCACCGCCGAAGACTTCAATATTTTCAAAGACGCATACGGGAGACGCATGGCCCACGCGAACGAGCTGATTGGGTTCGCCTTTGCCACAGTAAGGCGTCCCGTAGGTTTCGAGCGTGTCGCCGTTGCCCACCTGTGATAGGCTGCGCCAAAACTGAGGTGTGGTCGCCCTATAGTTTGGATTTTTGAGGAGAGTTGTGAGCTTGCCGTCTTCAATTTTGCGGGCATATTCACAGCCAAACTGAAACTTATGGCGCTGGTCGTCAATAGACCAAGAGCGGTTGGATTCCATATAGACGCCGTTTTCTATGCTGGCGATCATCTCATCAAAGCTGGTTTCGCCGGGTTCTAGGTTGATGTTGGCCATGCGATCTATGGCAGGGCGATTCCAGCTACAGGCGCGGGCGCAGGATACACCAGGGACAGCAAGACGGCTTTGGCTTTCTAGGCCGCCTAGCCCTCTTTCTAAAATGCCGTTACGGATGAGATATTCGCGGTCGGCGATCGCCCCCGTGTCATCAAATTGATAGCTAGCGAGTTCTTGGGGCGCGGTGGTATCGAAAGTAATATTCATCAACGGCGAACCGTAGACGAGCTGACCGAAGTCCTGGGGCTGCACGAAGCTACCGCCTGCATAGTTGCGTTCGTCGCCCAAGATGCGATCTAGCTCTAGCGGGTGGCCGACGCTTTCGTGAATCTGAAGCATCATCTGGTCGGGGGCCAGAACGAGGGTGGTGCTTTCGGTGGGACAGTTGGGGGCGCTAAGGAGATCTATTGCCTGTTGACCGATTTTATGGGCGCGTTCGGATAAGGATTCGCCGAAGAAGTGCTCCCAGCCGCCCTGATAGCTGCGGGCGAGGTAGCCGTTGTCGCTGCGAGATTGGGTGACGCCATGGGCCTGGGCGATCGCGCCTAAATGACTTTCTAACAGCAACAGCTTTTGATGAATTTCTGCGCCGTTGCTGCTAACAAACCAAGATTCGATTTCGTGAGTGCGGGCGATCGCACTAGTGCGAACAATGTCAGCCGATACCTTTAGCTGCTCGCAAAGTTTGCTCAGCAGTCCGTTAATGTCTGCCACGCTCAGCGCGTTTAGGGGCAGTGCAGCGGGCGAGATGTATTCGCCTTTTACCGGTGGACGAACGCTAGGAGTAAAGCGATAGAGCGCCCATTTGCTCGCGGCGATCGCCTGTTCATAAGCGGCGGCGGCGGCGGCTCGCAGGGCTTCTGGCGAGAGCTGATTAACGGCGCTGTAGCCAAACTGCCCTTGGGCGAGCACTTCTACCATACCGCCCTGACTAAGTCCTCTTTGGTTTTGCTGGGGATGGCCGTCGCGCATCGTGCGCCAACTGCTGTTTTCTTTAACGGCTCGAATGCCTATCCAATCGGCGGGTAGGTCAATTTGTTCGAGGGTTTTGGTGAGGTGCCCAATCATAAAGTTTTTGAGAGTAGTAGATGCTAATAGGGGTTGTCAGCAGTTGCCAGAAAATGAGGATTAGCAGAAGCTATAGCGCTTCTGTGTCTTTGTTCATTGTTATAGACGACTGTACGATGCTGGGTTTGCTAGTGACTGTTCTGGCGAGCTATCTGGGGTGTAGCGGTTACTTATTTACCCAGATTGGCACTTTGACTACGTAGATAAAAATTTGAGAATCCAGAATTTTATTTTCTATTTAAAGATGTTTTGGTTAAAAGGTATTTTTTGAAAGTCATTTTTTGCATTTTATCTAATAAAATAAATCAGTAAGGCATGATTAAAGTTTGAAATAAAGTTTATGGAGCTTGATGAACTAGACGTAAAGTTACTGGCTGCGCTGAGCGATCGCGGTCGGGTGCGGTGGTCGGCGCTAGCCGAAGAGTTTGACGTGTCGCCACCGGCCATTGCCGATAGAGTTCGGCGGCTAGAGCAGGCGGGGGCCATTCGAGGCTATACCGTTTTGCTGAACGCTCAGACGTTGGGTTTTGGCCTGACGGCTTTTATTACCGTCACGCTAGCGCATCCGCGTCATCGGCAGGCGTTTATCGACTATGTGCGCGCTCAGCCTCAGATTCAGTCTTGTCACCATGTGACGGGTGAAGGCGATTATCTGCTGAGAATTTGCTGCCGTTCGACGGCTGAGCTAGAGCAGCTTCTAAGTGAGGAGCTGAAGGCGCTGCCGGGGATTGCGCAGACCCGAACGAGTATTGCGCTATCGGCGGTGAAGGACGAAGTTACGCTGCCGCTTAAGGGGCATTCACGCTGAGGGTTTGTTGAGGTTTTAGGGACAAGTCGTGATATCGAAAAACGGCAGTACGGATTTAGCGCTAATACTCAGTTACTCTTGTTCCCCTTTTTAAGGCAGGGTTGTTTCACGTTAACGAGAGTAAAACTTCTCTGGGTTGGTTGGCAAAGAAGCGTTTGGCTTGTGTTAGCGAGGTAAATCCGCTACGCCTCGCTAGATTGACGAAGATATTACGAATAAAAGACCAGTTAGCAGGACTATCGCCCGTGCGCTGTCTCGCCTGATCTTCTCCGAGGACAACATCTTTGGGCCAGTGTAGTTGATTCTCGATAGACCAGTGCCCTCGCACGAGCGCAGCCAACGTCTGCGCATCATCACATAGGTCTGT
>QBMC01000296.1 GCA_003242035.1 Nodosilinea foveolarum
AAACAACTGCTTATATTCTGCTTTTTCTCTGGAAAACGCGAAACAACCCTGCTTCTGGAAGGGTGGCCCGATACTCACCTCACCGCCCCGCTCCGCCGAGGATCGCCCGCCCCCGTCAGACCGCCATCCGGATTCAACCCCACCGAATGCACACCCCCAAAAAACATATTGGATCGCTGCCAATGCACCACCCGATCCGTCCCTAAAAACTCAGCCTCCGCCCCCTCCATCGCCGCCGCCGAATATCCCGGCTCCAAATGGAAAGCGCCACTCTCCCAATGAATCCTCGGTGACTCTACGGCTAGCTTCAGCGGCATTCCAAAATCAACAATATTAGAGATTACCTGCAAAATCGCCGTCCGAATTCGATTCGATCCGCCCGACCCTAAAGCCAACTGCGGCCTATCGTCTTTCAAAATCATCGTCGGAGCCATCATCGAAGACATCCGCCGATTACCCGGCCACTGATTAAACCCTAAAGGATTCAAATCCTCCTCACCTAGCATATTGTTCAACATGATCTGAGTCCCCGGAATCACGTAGGACGATCCCTCGCCGTTAGAAGTTGTTACGCTCGCCGCGTTGCCCTCGTCATCCATCACGCTCAGATGAGTCGTACTGCCCCAGCGGTTTAGCTGATTGCTCATAATTTCGGTTAGCAGTCCCGCGTACTGATCTATTAGATCGCTTGCAGTAAACTTTTGAGCGATCGCCCCCTCAAACAACCGACCATCCAAATGCGATCGCCTCGCCTCATTCGTCCACCGCATCGCCTGCGACAGCAAGGTTAAATGCTCCGCCGACCCATGCTTCATCTCACTCAGGTCAAACCGATCTAGTAGCTCCAGACAAAACGCAATCAAAGCCCCACCCGCACTTGGTGGCGGATTTGTCAGCATTTGTATGCCTCGATAGTTGATGGATAAGGGCGATCGCTCAATCACCTCATATCCCTTCAAATCGGCCAAACTCAAATAGCCGCCACCCGCTCGGCAGTCACGCACTATTTTCTCAGCAATCTCACCCTCATAAAAAACCTTCAGCGCCGCCTCATCGCCTAGCCCCGCCAAGGACTCCAGCGTGTCAGCAAACTCACTCATGCGCAGTTTTTCACCGGCTTGAAGCCTCGTCCCTGCCGGTGCGTAAATTGCCCGAGATCTAGCCGTCCCCAACAAAATCGGCGATAGCAACTGGTAGCAATATCCCTGAAACTCAGTGACTGTCAAACCTTCACGGGCCAGCTTCACAGCAGGCTCTGCCACCACCTTCAGCGGCAACCGACCTAGCCGTTTGTGAACTGCCAGCAGTCCAGCAAACACACCCGGCACCGCAATCGACCCCATCCCCACATGGAACTCTTGAACAGAATCACCGAAGTCAGCCTCAATCGGATAGAAGTCTGGGCGATCGCAGCCCTCTCGACTACCGGGCGTTTGAGTAAAAAAATCAAACAAGACATTCTCGCTTGCGCCGCCAGCATAAGAAGCCTTGTGCGCCAACAAAAAACCGCCCCCTCCTAGCGAAGTCAGCGTCGGTTCCACTACGCAAGCCGCAAACACCGCCGCCACCGCCGCATCAAACGCATTCCCTCCCGCCTGCAAAATTACCTGTCCGGCTTCTGCTGTTTTCTCATGCCCCGCCGACACCACACCTGCCATAAACTATCCTTAGCTATATCGCTCAAAACGTTTTTCGAATACCTCTACCCCTACCATCCATCAAGCACTCGTAGAAATTCTTACTCGTCAAATCAATAGAACGCGCGTACTAATTTTTGTCAATAATGGCAATCCGAACTCCCGAACTATCCGCAAACAGGGCATAATTTAAGGCTAAAGATAAGGATAGAAAGGACGCTTCCCCTCGATGGCTATTATCGCGCTAAAGGCTTGGTATCTAGGCAACTACGAACCTATCAGCGAACTGGAGAATCGTTCTCACGACTTACGGCTAGCTAAAAATAGCCTGCTCAAGTCAGCCTTACGCGCCGACTTTTTAGAAGATAGTGAAGAAGTCAAGCAGGCCGAATGGTTCCAGCGCTATTTAGAAGGCGATCACGTCGAATTTTACATCGAAGGTAGCGGTATTTATGCGATCGCCAACATCGATCTAATCAGCCACGAAATCTACTTCGCAAAGCAAGACTCCCTCTCCAACTTAGACCCCACCATCTTTCTCAGTTACCAAACCGAATATACCGACTCCAGCGACCTGCTGCGCGAAGAGCTAGAAGCCTTCATCGAAAAATTCAACAAAAAATCCCGCATTGCCCTCTCCCTCAAAGAATCACATCGTCTCAGCCAGGGAGCCGTGCGGTTAAACAGTACGCTGATGCGGCAGATTAGGCGATCGCTCATCTTCATCGCCGACGCCACGCCTATTCTCGGCATCGACGGCACCCCGCCCCAGCTTGTCCCTAGCCCCAAAGTCTGCGTAGAAATGGGCTACGCACTGCAAAGCAAACGCCCCGAGCAAATCCTGCTAGCCCAAATGGAACGCACAGACCTTCCCGGACAGTTTCCTTTCGACACCCCTACCCAAAATCGGGTTAGCTTCACGAAGAAGACTGAGCTGAAGAAAGAGTTGGGCGATCGCCTACAAGAAAGACTCCAACGATTCAACCTCATCAGCTAAACAACAAAAGTCCAAAACAATTCAGGCTACAGAACTAGCCCTGCACGCCTTGGCCCAAAGTAGATCCCCTCTCGGGAGGCAGGGTTGTTTCGCGTTTTCCAGAGAAAAAGCAGAATATAAGCAGTTGTTTCTGCGATAGGCGCTGCCATG
>QBMC01000297.1 GCA_003242035.1 Nodosilinea foveolarum
ACAACAATGGCAACGCTCTGAACAATTGCCTAAGTGGGATATTACCATTGTTCCTGTATAGTCGGTACTTTATTTGTTTGCGGCTCCCTTATGCTGTGCCGAACTTTTCGTCCGGAGCGCCGTTAGGTTATATTTCCACTAAAGTATTCAATCTGTTGGATATTTTCGGAATTTACGCCGCTGAAGCTTTTATTCTCAAAAGAGAGCTAACAACCTAGACAGAGACTGCTTTCGACAAGTCATTTAGAAAAATATCCATCCAATCGATCACTCGCTTCGCACACCTAATAGAGAACAGAGCATGGGCTTTGATCTTGTACTAAGGAATGAGAATTTAATAAGTTGCCGATCTATTTCCGGCCACCCTTCGACTACGCTCAGGGTTCGGAATCAGCAACTGCCGCTGGCTGAGCGCAGTCGAAGCCAAAACCTACCGATCTACGAAAGCGCTTCTTATTTAACCCTCGTCCCTAAGCGATAGTACAGACAAGAACGCTGTTGTAAAACGGCAGCACATCTACTAATTATAGCAAGCATCTTAGTGCCGCTTGCTATAGCAGGTGCTCAGATGCAACAAACTGTTCAGGCACAGTTTTATTCCTCGCCCGAAGCGTATATGCCTTGCCCAGAAGCCTATTTTGCTGATCGCGACTTTACCTATTAGCCAGACAATTTTTTAGAAAATCTCAAGCAGCGCGGACAGATTGAAGCCTATGAGCAAGAGACGCAGCAAGTTTTCGACAAAATGGACGCTCTCAATGCGTCCATTACCGTCTTTACGTCAGAGTTGAATTCACCGATAGGATATGTTGTAAATAACGTAAATGGTGTAGCTGTAGACATACCGCCTGAAGTAGAAAAATCTATTAAGGAAGACATGTACTACGCTTCGCGAGAGAAAGTGAAGCTACTCAATGACAAATATGGCCAGTACGCAACGTTTGGTCAACAGATCACTTTGCTCTATACGCCTGCTCAAACGCTAAGGGCACAAGAAATTCTTCGAGAGAATAATGCGATCAGCGCATCCTACCTAACCCCCGAGGAAAAACAAGAATATCGAGATTTCATTACTTCACAGGGGTCTTGCACAGTCAACTATGGACTTGCAGACATGGCGGGCCTTGGCTCCATTACGATAACATTCGGACAAAGGCCAGATCTTGACGCTAGGCTACGTGAAGATACAACGGGCGCTACCTTCTTCCGGTAACGCAGTCTATCCTACCGATGCTCGGGGGGTTACTCAGTCAGAATTAGAGATGCCATTTCGGACTGAAGATCGGCCGTGAATTGCGCGATCGCCCCTCTCCTTTTCTTCCGGTAATCCCCCAACCGCGCCCCGGCATCCAGGGGCCGACCCACCGTTACAATCGCCTTCTGCAACCCTAGCCGCGATCGTCTCGGCGACTCACCCTTCAGCTTAGCCACCATATCGCGCAGCAGCAGCACCGTCTCCGCAAACCGATCCACACTCGGATGATCTTTCACATAGCGCCCCGTCACCGCCACAAAACTCTCAATCAAGCGCATATGCCACATCCGCAAATCAGCCTCCTCCGCCACCCGATCCGCCAATCCCAGCTCCACCGCCGACAAACTCAGCGTATCCTCCCTGAAAATCCGATTCCAGCCCGCCTGCTCCAGCTTACGACAGCGATCAATCACACTACCCTTAGACCGCAACCCAAAATAGCTCTCAGCCACCTGCAAAGCTTTATCCATCAGCGCATTCAGTCGCTCCGATAGCTGCGAGTTCGGCCCTAGCGACCCGTCCGGCTCCTCAAAACTCACGCTATAAAAATCCGCGTAGTACCCTTCCATCAGCGTCAGCAAATGTTCAGCCAGTCGATACAGCCGACTGTACAAATCAATCTGTTCTACGCCTAATCCCTCACGCACCGATTCCTCGCAAACCAACCAGCTTTTCTCAAACTGCTGACGCAGCCCCCGCAAGTTTTCCGTACTCGGATAGCCAATGCCGCAGTCCGCTTCCAATTGATTCATCAACTCAGCCAGTTGCTTCCAGGGCGGCGTCACATAGCGATACTGAATCCCAATCGGCAAAACAACAACAGCCTCATCTCGTCCTTGAGTCGCCAAATCTTCCGCACACCAAAACGCAAGCTGCGCAATCCCCGGCTCCAGCGGACTCACAATTTCGTTATGCCCATTGTTTCCCCCTTCTGGCGCGGCAGCTAGCGGCAGTTCACCCTCGCAAAACAGCTTTCGCGCCGTCTTCAGCGCCAGCAAATCCAACTTACCGCGCTGAATCGGAATGCCCCCTAGCCGAGAAAACACCTCACCAAAATAGCTACCGGCCCACAGCGGAATCCCCCGGTCGTACAAAAAGTGAGAATGCGCCGTGCCAATATTTAGCTGCTGCTCTCTAGCAACTCGGGGCAAATCTCTCCAAATCAGGTGGCTCAGCACATAAGGATCGACCGCACTCGGATGGCGAAAAGCCAGCAGCAACCGAGTCCTACCCAAGTTAAACTCCTGATAAAGCTGCGCCAGCGTTTCCACATTGCGAGCCTCCACTTCGACAATATCCGTCTGCCATGCCGTCCAAGCAGGCATTAGCGGCTGCATTATGCGCCGAAACCAGGGACTGTATCTGGGGGGAATAAAATCGAGAGCAGGCTGAGCGCGAGTAATAGCAGAAGTCATGCAGCAGAGATCAACCAGTAACGGAGGGGATAATCAGTGAAACTTTTATATCAGCTAGGACTTACGCATTGACAATAAAACGAAACTATGGTCAAGCGAAAGTAGCTTCG
>QBMC01000298.1 GCA_003242035.1 Nodosilinea foveolarum
TTGAGGCTAGCGTGATTGCACCATTTATCCTCTTAAAAAAACCTGAATCCTTACGTTCTAGCGATGTGAAGGTGTGGGTGATGACCGTTTGAGGATTATCGCCCACTGGCAGCGCACTTTTTCTGCCTAGCTCCATCTTAAAGATGGTTTGGAGAATGGCATAATTATTCTGGTTGGCTGACCAAGCACCTTTGAAGAGACTGTATAGCAAGAAAACGGTGGTGCCAGTGGCGATCGCACCCAATATCCCAAACTGAATGAGTCGCGGATGACGGGCTGCGCTCATTCGTAGACGCCGCCAGGTACTCGGCTGACTAACGGTAGAAAGTGGTTTATTAGCAGCGGTTTCGACGATTTTGGCTTGACTGGAGGCTGGGTGAGTGGTCGTGGGCTGCGTGGCAGCGTCTCTCTCTTCCAGAGTTGTCATTAGAGCAGCGTATATGTACTTATCTCTGTTTAATTGTAAGGCGTAGATGTAATCGGAGTCAGTAGCTTTACTTATTGCTGGGAGTGACGGTTTGAACGAAGGCTTCGGTTGGCCATGGCTCAGGCGCTTTTGGGGCGTTTTTAGAAGTGAGTCGCCATGCCCAACGGGGTGATTGTGAGCGGGAATCGTGCTCTTAGCTTTTGAACAATATGAGCTGCTTGATAGTCATAGAGGTTAACTTCCATTGTTTTTGCGGGTGCCGATTGAACAAAACGTTGGGCGTCTTCTATCGCGCAGTCTGTCAGCCGTGCTAAAAGCTGAATCGTGTCAGAGACAGCTTCTGGGGTAGCAGATCTATCGGCGGAGAGCTGCCAGCGACGAGGGGGCGTCATTTCTCCGCGCTCTATGCGGCGCAGGCCATTGATTGAAGAGAGGATGAACAGGCGATCGCCCACATTCAAATGCTGCTCGTCTGTCGGCAAAATGACCGTGCAGGGCCGACCCTGCGAGTCTTTCGTTTCTTGCAGAATAGGGACAACGCCGTATCCATAGGCGATTTTGGCTAACTGATGGCCGACTAGCGTATCGCCCCAGGCGATAGTGTACTCAACGATTAAGATAGTTTGGTCGCTGAGCCGGAAAAGTCCCAGGATGTTTTCGCTAAAGGCAGCTCCGGCAAAGGCTTCGGCTGAAAGGGCGTAGGGGCAAAACGTTTGGGCATCGGGCATGAGGGCTGCTAGGTTTTCGCTGAATTCCTGGTTGCGGGTACGGACGACTGGGGAGAAGGTGCGATCCCGTACCAATGTGCTTTCAGCCGCCAGCAGCGCGACTTCCAGGTTCAGCATTTGGTCGTCGGTGACGGCGATAACGCTTTTCGCGGTCGTTAAATTTGCAGCGGGTAGCTCTTTGATGATGTCACCCACTAGCAGCGGGATTTGGCCGAAGAGTTCTGGATGCGGCTCCTCGCTGATGGCGACGACAGACTGGTTTAGATCTATCAACAGGCGTGTTACCTTTCTCCCGATGCGGCCCAAGCCAACGACCACGACGTGATTACTTCGAGGGAGGCGCGGTTGCTTTTGCAAAAAATCGTAGCGAGAGCTTAGCAACCGCTCGGCTAACAGCCCGAAGACGCCCAGTACCAACAGCAGACTGGCGATGGTGATCAGTAAACAGGTCAGCATGACCCAGCCGGGTGCCTGAACGGGGCCTAAGCCGCCAAAAATATCCCCATATCCGCCTAGTAGCAACGTGGCTCCGGCGCTGATGGCTCTTGTCCAGGAGATGCCAGTGATAGTTATTTTAAGTAAGAGGGTGCCGATTGCCCAAAGAATGATTGCGGTTAAAAAGGCGATGGTGGCTACGCGACTTAAAGACTGCTCGGAGGTTTGACGTAGTTTGAGCATTCTTCGTCGCCAGTCTAATCGAATGTCGCTTAGCTCTTGAAATAAGCGGGCAAATCGGTCTCCTTTGGGTCTGGTCTCAGGGGCTTTTTCTAGCTCGATGTAAGCGACGCGATCGCCCGGTAAAACCTGCACGTACGGCTGCCAGCGATGAAAGACAGAAGAAGCTGTGGTTGCCCAGCCCATAGGCTGCTGAGGCTTTTCGACTGGGGTCAAATCGAGCAGCCGAAAAAGGGGATGGTGAAGCTGACGGACGGGCTGGTGGTTGAAGCGCGGATCGTCTGCGCTGACGATTTGATCGACGACGCGAAACCGATGGCGACCAATGGTGAAGACGCTGACCGTATCGTCGCCCAGTCCGGCTAGGGCAAAGGTCATGGCGGGTAGCTCGGTGGCGTCTAAGGCTACAAAGTTTTTCAGCTTTCGAGCGAGCAAATCGTTCAGGCTATGACGAGACGAGCGCAGAATAATTTGGATGTTGGGGTTGAGTCTTCGAGCAGCGATCGCACATTCTACATTCACGCTTTCATCGCTGGTCACAATCAAAATGGCGCGGCTTTGGGTAATACCTGCCGACCGCAGAACTTCCTCTCGGCGACAGTCACCAACGATAGGCGGCACGACTAGCTGATGAGGAATATCGTCCATTTCCCATGCCTGAATCGGCTGCTGGTCGATGGCCGTAATGCGAACCTCGAACGGGTCGTGGTCGAACTTTTTGAGATTGACGATGCTGTGCTGGCCCAAGCTGCCCAGGCCACAGATGATGAAGCGATCCGACCCGGCCGGAAACCGGGTTGCGAATGCAGGCATCAGCGTTTTGGGGCCAGCGGTAAACCCAGGGGGGCGATTTGACAGGGCAAACGCATACTCTAAAAGGCAGGATACTCAATAGGTAGCGTTTTGTTAG
>QBMC01000299.1 GCA_003242035.1 Nodosilinea foveolarum
TTCAATCCAGCGTTATACTCTGACCAGTTGCGGATGCGGTAACTCATGAAGCCTCTGTTTTTGGTGGTACTTAAACATTACTTCATTGCCCCGTCTGCAACCCCCATTCGTGCAACAACGCCGTTTCTACCTAAAGAACTAGCGGAAGGAATGAGTTTTACTCTCTCTATTCGTACAGTTTTTTAGCCGTTTGCGCGATCGCTACGTCTCTAGGAACATGGTTCGCATAAATAGCAAACAGACACTTAGGGGAAAACTAGATTGGGCGCTTTGTCAATAATGCAGTCATGTTAAACGACCGATCTCTCAAATTCTGTGTCTCAATTTCCTTGGAAAAAAGAGAGGTTAGATGCGATCGCTAAAGACGTACTCACAGGCTAGCAATGCTATCCGTGTACTTGTTGTTTGAGTACTTACAGATCCACCTTGTAAGATAGCATTAGCTCGTCACCTGGAACGCCTCGAATGCCCCAATTGTGTTTTGGCAGATCAAACATCGCAATCTCAATATCGTCAACGGCAATCTCTAGCTGTCGATGAATGCGCTCGAATAGCAGCCCTATCAGCTTCTTTTTGACGGCTATAGAGCGTCCTTCAAACATGACAATTTCAATAATGGTGTACTGTTCTGAGCGGTTTGCTGGATAGTAGAAGTCCTCGGGTTGCAAACAAAAGAATCTCTGGAATCGTTTGTTCTCGGGTGTGCCAATAGCCTCTTGAAGACAGCTATGGATGATGTCTGAAAGCTGGGATTTTATGGGATTAAGCTGGGTTGCGAGACCTGTAATTTTTACTTGAACCATGATTTCAACAGCTAGCTGTGAGAGAATTGCACTTTGTCTCTAAAGAGATCTGCTATTTAGAAAAACTATAGCCTAAAGCGGTTTGATCGAATTCTGTAGAGGAGACTAAATTCTGTGAAAATTTTACTTGTTCACGGCCTGGGTCGCACATCCTGGTCTATGTCAGGGCTGGCGATCGCCCTACAATCCGCAGGCCATATCCCCGAATCGTTCGGCTATGTGGCGTTGTTTCACCCGTTTGATGATATTGCAGTGCGACTGCGCGATCGCTGCCGGATGCTAGCTACTGCTGGACCTTACGGCGTCGTCACCCATTCTCTAGGCGGCGTCCTCACTCGCGCCGCCCTAGCCCAAGCTGATTTTCCACTCCCGGCTCAGGTGGTGATGCTAGCTCCGCCTAATCAGTCTCCTCGACTAGGCCGTTGGGCCAATCAGCTATTTCCCTATCAGTGGTTTTCTCAGCAGTGCGGAGCTAACCTGGCAGATCCCGCTTTTTACACCTGTCTGCCTGCTCTAGACTGTCCCTACACCATCATCGCTGGGACGGCTGGGATAGTTGGCCCTATTAGCCCGTTTGGAAAAGAGCCGAACGATATGATTGTAGGGCTTGAGGAAACGAAGATGCGAGCGTGCGATCGCCCATTAGAAGTCCTTGCCTTTCACTCTTTCATCATGAACCACCCGCGCACTCAGCAACTAACAGTTGATGCTCTCGCTAATCCCTATTAACTTTAGATCAAACCCTCCTGCTCAGATAGGCCCAACATAATGTTCAAGTTTTGCACAGCCGCGCCCGCAGCGCCCTTGCCCAGATTGTCCAAGCGAGCCATCAGTAAGGCTTCCTGGGTCTCATCGTTAGCAAACACCGATAGCTGCACCTCGTTAGTGCCATTCGCTCTTTTGGCCACAAAAAAGTTCTCGTCTCGCAGGTCGCCGGTTTCTGCATAGGGCATCACCTTTACAAAGGGTTCGCCTGCAAAATGCTGAGCAATAGTCTCGTAGATCTGCTCTCCTGTCGGCGGCTGCTCTAGCGACCACAAGGGAAGAGGAACCTGTACCACCATCCCCTGCTCAAAGTCTCCGACTGCTGGAACAAACAGCGGCGCGTGGTTCAACCCAGAGAACTTGTGCATCTCTTTTACATGCTTGTGCCCAAACTTGAGACCGTAGGGACTAAAGGGTTCTCTCGACTCAGATTGACCTTTATCTTGTTCTTCTTTTCTAAAGGTCTCGTATTGAGCAATAAGCTGTTTGCCGCCGCCAGAATATCCCGAAATGGCATTGATCGTGGTTGGAAAATTTTCTGGCAATAAGCCTGCTTTTACCAGCGGCGTTACCAGCGCCAAGAACCCGGTAGGATAGCAGCCCGGATTGGCGACCCGATTGGATTGAGAGATCGCCCGTCTTTGGCCCTTTATCAGCTCTGGAAACCCATAGGCCCAGTCAGAAAGCGTCCGATGAGCGCTGCTAGCATCGAGAATCTTGGTCGTTTTGTTAGCAACCAAGGCCACCGCTTCCACCGCAGCTTGGTCGGGCAAACACAGAATTGCCACATCCGCCGCGTTGAGCATCTTTGTCCGCTCATCCACATCCTTACGCTTAGCCGGATTAATGCTAATAACTTCTAAATCTGTGCGGTTAGATAAGCGCTGATGAATCTGTAATCCAGTCGTGCCCGCTTCACCATCGATAAAAATTTTGGGAATGCTCATGTCCGCTTTGCCAGGGATGATGTCTAGCTAATAATATCAGGCTAGCTATTCATACCGGCCTCGCGGTCTTCAATCCGATCTAGAATTAATGAGCGAGGATGCGCTGTGTGGGTGCTGATTGACTGACAAAAGATGTGATGAAGCGAGTGAATCGCTTGCCCGTAGGCAGTT
>QBMC01000029.1 GCA_003242035.1 Nodosilinea foveolarum
AGTTGCCCGATGCTCCTTCTTTAATTCCTCTAGCTACGACCTGAATCCTTACCTCAAAACTTACAGATCAATCAGGTCTCCCCTCTTCCAATCCTGGAAAAGGGGCCGGAGGTTAGCGCTTATAAGTAGCTACTCGCTGCTTCACTAAACATCGAATAGGGCTTCACGCCTACCATCGTGTCCATCAGCTCGCCATTCTTAAAAAACATCACCGCCGGGATGCTCTTAATGCCAAATCGCTTAGCCACCGCTTTATTAGAATCTAAGTCCAGCTTAGAAACCTTGATTTTGCCTTCAAACTCATCCGAAAGCTGATCGATTAGTGGTGCCACCATCTTGCAAGGCCCGCACCAGCTCGCCGTACAGTCCACTACCAGCACAGACTCATCCTTCAGCAAAGCATCTAGCTCCGCTTCATCCTTCACATATTCTGCTGACATGGCGCGATCGCTCCAAAAAATTCATAAGTATACCTACCTAGATCATACACCTTCCGTGGAAAAGCCCTTCTGATGTTTCCACCGGAAGGGCTTGCTGTTATGGGTTTATGCGATCAATCCTTTGGGCGATCGCACAACAAGAGAATCCTACTTCCCAGCCAGCTTCTTCACCTTCTGCATAATGCTCTCAGGATCTAAGCCCTGGTGATAGAACTGCTCCCAAAGACCGCCGCCGCCTTCTTCATGCGTGCCAGCATGAGCAAACTTAGGCGTATAGCCCCGCTCTAGCAGCCAAGTACCATAGCGAGCGCCCAAACCAGTCTTCTCGTTGAACGACTCAACCACCATCACCAAAGGCGACTTACCCACCTTCTCCATCATCTGCTCATCCACCACGTTAAGCGTAGACTTGTTGATCAAACCAATGTTCAAGCCTTCTTTCTTCAGTCGCTCAACCGCATCCAAAGCACGATACAAACCGTCGCCAAAGCTCACGATATAACCATCTGTACCTTCACGTACCACATCATCTTTGCCAGGAACAAAGCTGTAGCTATCGTCGTACAGCGTCTGACCATCCGCATCGTTCAGCATCGGCACCTTTGCCCGAGTTGAGAAGATAAACCGCAAACCAGGCTGATGGAAAATCTTCTCCACACAAGCCTTCATCTGATTGGCATCAGCGGGGAAGTACAGACGAGTTTCGTAGCTATCATCTAAACCGTTGTCGGCAAACATGTTGTTAATACCGAAGTGGCAGGTGTTATCGGCCATGTCATCAATCCCCGAGTGAGAGAAGTGACAGAGCAAATTAGCCCTGTTTAGCCGCGCCATCGTTAGCTCAGAAATGCACATTTCCAAAAACGCGCTAAAGGTCGCAAAGATACCTTGCTTACCTTCTACCATGCCAAAGCCAGCCGCCGCAGAGAGGTTGCCCCGCTCCATAATGCCGCCACTGATGAAGATTTCAGGATACGCCTTATGAATGTGGTTCAGACCGCAAGAGCCTTCCAGATCGCAGTCCACCACCAGCACTTTCTCTTTGCGCTCAGCGTCGCTCATTTTGCCCAGCACTGCTACCGCCGCCGTACCAAACACGTTGCGGTTAGAACCTAGCTCGCTGCTCGTGCCTAAGAACTCATAGTCATGAGCAGCCTTCTTAATGTTCTTGAGATAGTCAGCCGCTTCCTGCCGACCGTGCTTCTCCAGGTACTTAATCGCCAAATCTGTAGGAATCACGTCGTGGCCGTGAGTAGTCCCCTCTAACCCTTCAATGCCAACCGTCATCGGACGCTTACAAATGACCGCAACAGGGCCATCTGTGTTGACGGCTTCACAAATATTGGCATACAGCGCGTCAATATCTTCGCCGTCATTGACCAACACTTTTAAGCCGTGGCCTTCAAGTGTTTTCTGAACGCTGTAGCCCTTCAAATACTCAGAAGGGTGTCCAGCAATCGTTACATCATTGTCGTCAATAATCAGCTTAACGTTGATGCCTTGAGCCACTGCCAAGCGAGCCGCTTCTGCATCGTCGCCTTCTTGCTGTGCGCCATCGGAACCGAGGAGGAGGGTGGTTTTGCCGGGGTTTGCGATTGCCACACCATTCACAAACGGCCACATATGCCCCAGCCGACCCGAGCTAAACTGTACGCCCGGCGTCAAACCCAATTCAGGGTGACCCGGCAGCTTAGAACCCGCCATCCGATACTGCATCAGTTCCTCAGCGGGCAAATCGCCATTTAGCGCCGACATCAAATACTGAGTGCCTACCCGATGACCCGCTTCGTCGAAGAACGTGGGCACGAACTTATCAGGATTGCCTCTAAAAAGCGCATCCATAATCATCACTTCGGGCACGGTGTCGTAAGGGCCGCCAGTATGACCACCCACGCCGCGAGCGCCACCCGTCGCGGTGAAAAAGACAATCGCCTCACGGCAAAGCTGAATATTCGCCTTTAGAGCTTCGCGCTGATCGTCAGTGAGCTTGTTATTAGAAGGATCGAGCGTGATGCGTTTGTACGCACCTAAATCAATCGGAAAAGCAGATTTGGGTTTGGCTTGGGTCGCTGTCATAAAGCAGTGTCCTACATACGTCTACATTTCAAAGCTATAAAACGTCAGCAAAAATAAAGCGAGGTCTTAAAGGAGGCTTTGAAAAAGTTAATACCTCTATTCTCCCTGATCGTGACACCAGGGTTAAGGGCTAAGCAAAAATTTGTGCGCTGATCTGGCGGCATAGAGACTTCTGCAATCCCTATCAGCCAAGCCTTACATTTCCTAAACTTGGATGTCTCGCAGAGTCACAAACCCTGGATAATCTTGGGCAGACCAGCTAGATCTTTACAAACAGCGTCTGCAAAATCGCAAGATTTCCATTCGGAATTGTGTTTCCAAATCGTCTTCATGCCAATCTGCTGTGCCCCTTCAATATCGGATTTTGGACTATCGCCAACAAACACAGACTCAATTGCAGCGGTGTTTAAGTCGCTCAAAGCTCGGCGAAAGATAGCAGAATCGGGCTTGCGTAGGCCCACCGCTTCAGAGACTAAGATCGTCGAGAAAAAGGGTTGAATTTTGAGTGCTGAAATATTGCGCTCTTGGAAGGGCGATCGTCCGTTCGTAACCATCCCCATTGCGTAACCTCTAGATTGTAGTTCTGCCAACATCGGCACCAAGCCGGGAAATCCAACGCAAGACATCGCCAAGTTATCTACGTAGTCTTGCAACATCGTCTCCCACGACACCGCTGTTATTTTGTGCCGCTCCAGTAGCTGCCGATAAACTTCGTCTTTCCAAACCCGTCCGTTACTGTCTAGCGCTGCAAAATCACGAACATAGATGGACTTAGGAATCTTGCCGAGAACATTGTGGAATCTCTGATGCTGTTGCTCGGCAAAGTGGATGAGCGATCGCGCTCTATCCAAAAGGGTGCCGTCTAGGTCGAATAGGACTGCTTTGATCATTTTTTGTTAGGGCGTTTGAATTATTGGCGTAGGGTTTGGGTGGGCGTTGGCGAAGCCTTCCCTTGGAGAAATCGCCACTCACACCCCTCCACATGATCGTTCACTATCTCCATTGACTCAGCCGTCTTACCTATATTCATCGCCGACTCAATCTTTTGTCGGGGCCGCACAATTCCAGCATCTTGCATCAAGCGCTCTACTTTAGAGGCCCCGTAACCAGCCACTCGTTATTCATCCCAAACATCCTAAACCCATACAAAAGAACAACTCCAGCTTTTTACTCCCAAGCTAACCAGACGCACCTAAGCCATGACACGCAATTGGCACACTTGGAAACAACGGTTTTACGTCCACAGAGAGATATATTTACTAGTCCAGCCAGCAAAGTGTCCCTCCCCAAACAACACCTCCTAGTCACAGGCGATACAACTTAAACATGCGGAACGAAGACAACGTTTCTAACCCAAACAACACTTTTCACCGCGCCCTTCTCAACCTTGCTTTTTCGAGTGTCGCCTCTAGGAATGCCACTGAAAAACGCACAGGCCACAGAAGGTCCAAATCACTCAACGTTCTACGTTGTTGTTCTCTACACCTTTTTGAGGAAAACACCATGAAACTCTCTCGTATTTGGGCTACCCTGGGTCTTGCTGCTACTGTTCTTCTGGTAGTTCCCTTCGGTGCACAAGCTCAATCCATTCGCACTGCCGAAGCGCCAGACTATAACTACGTCGGCATCGGCGGCGGCGACAACGGCTTCTCGGTCAACGGCAAGTTCTCCATCTCCGACAACCTCTCCATCCGCCCCGAAGTCGCCACCGACTTCAACTTCGACGATAGCGAAGTTGTCTCTTACCTAGTCCCTATCACCTACGACTTCAACACCATTGGGCAAGGCCGCGCGGCCTTCAACCCCTTCGTGGGTGCGGGTGTCTCTGGCGACATCGGTAACGACAGCAACGTTGACTTCACAGCGGTTGCCGGTACAGACTACCGCTTTGCTCGCAACTACGTAGCCAATGGCACTGTTAAGTACTCGCCTTTCGCTGATAGCAACGAAGTTGGCTTCAACCTTGGCGTCGGTTACCTCTTCTAGTCTGCGATTTCTAGATAGTCTATCTAGTCTTTCGGCTGGAGTCTTCTCAATGCGGCGACATTAGTTAGCTCTGCCAAGCGCTAATCTAGCCGTTCAATCGTCACTTCCCTGAACATCTGATTACTTTTTCCAAACCAACCTACTTACAAGGAACCCACCATGAAATTCTCTCGTATCTCTGTTGCACTTTCTCTAGCCGCTGCTGCTCTGTTTGCAGTTCCCTTCGGTGCTCAAGCTCAAACCATCCGACCTACTGTCGAAACTTCTAACTACAACTACGTTGGTATTGGCGGCGGCGACAACGGCTTCTCGGTCAACGGTAAGTTATCCATCTCCGATAACCTCTCCATCCGCCCCGAAGTCGCCACCGACTTCAACTTCGATGATAGCGAAGATGTCTCTTACCTAGTCCCTATCACCTACGACTTCAACACCATTGGGCAAGGCCGCGCGGCCTTCAACCCCTTCGTGGGTGCGGGTGTCTCTGGCGACATCGGTAACGACAGCAACGTTGACTTCACAGCGGTTGCCGGTACAGACTACCGCTTTGCTCGCAACTACGTAGCCAATGGCACTGTTAAGTACTCGCCTTTCGCTGATAGCAACGAAGTTGGCTTCAACCTTGGCGTCGGTTACCTCTTCTAAGCTAGCGATATGAAGATGATGAGTAGGTCTGTCATACCCTACTCATCGCAAAACTTTCTCCTGAGTAACTGCTTAAAAATAGTTTCCAAGTGATTGCGTTAAAGCTCTAACAATGCCTTCAAAGATTAATTTCTTTGAAGGCTTTCTCAAGCCACATCACATCCCAATAGCGGCCAAACTTTCTCCCCACTTCTTTGTACAACGCCGCCTGCTCAAACCCAAACTTGCGATGAATTGCCATGGAGGTTTCGTTAGGTAGCGTAATACCCGCATAAGCTCGGTGTACATCTTCTTTAGACAAGGCTGAAAACAGTGCCTCATAAAGCTGGCTACCCACACCATTTCCAGCAAAGTTGCTGTTCAAGTAAATGCTAGTTTCTACAGAAGTCTCATAAGCGGCCTTACTGTGGAACTGACTGCTGGAGGCATATCCGACCACTTGGTTTTTGGCTTCAGCAGCTTCACCTGTGCATTGAGCGACAAACAAACGATGACGCCCTGAATGAGTATAGTGACTCATCCAATTGAGCTGCCTTTGATCAGGCATGTAAGGATATAAATCGAAAGTGATTGCCGTCTCTAAAATGTAGTGGTTGTATAGCTCAGTTAGCGCTTCAATATCTTCTGGCAAAAACTCTCGAACAATTATCTCCATAAAAGCACCCACTTAAGCATCTCAGGCTTCCATACTAGAACAATGTATTGTTGGGTGCGATCGCGATCGCCTTTTGCCTTTTCAAGAGCATAGCGATCGCATAAAGTAGGTACACTGGTTACTTAAATAGTGCATTAGTGAACCGTGGCTTACCCTGACTACCTGGAAAGAATTTTAACAGCTCGCGTCTATGACGTAGCCCAAGAAACCCCCCTCGATAAAGCACCTCTGTTGTCAGAACGGTTGGGCAACACAGTTTTACTTAAACGGGAGGATGTGCAGTCTGTTTTTTCGTTCAAGCTGCGAGGTGCCTATAACAAAATGGCTCAGCTTTCCCCAGAGTTGCTAGCGTGTGGCGTCATTGCGGCTTCGGCGGGCAATCACGCCCAAGGGGTAGCACTTGCTGCGAAAAAATTAGGGACAAAGGCAATCATCGTGATGCCCGTAACGACCCCACAGGTCAAAGTGGATGCGGTAAAGGCCGGGGGCGGCAGCGTTATTTTGCATGGAGACAGCTACGATGACGCCTGCGCTCACGCCCGTGAAATAGAAGCTGACAAAGGGTTAACCTTCATCCACCCGTTTGACGATCCGGATGTGATTGCGGGTCAAGGAACGATTGGGATGGAGATTTTGAGGCAGTATCAGCAGCCGATTCACGCCGTTTTTATCGCGATTGGCGGCGGCGGTTTGATTTCGGGCGTAGCGGCTTACATTAAACGATTGCGGCCTGAAATCAAGATTATTGGAGTGGAGCCGGTTGACTCGGATGCGATGAGTCAGTCTTTGAAGAAGGGCGATCGCGTTCGATTAGATCAAGTGGGTCTATTCGCTGATGGGGTGGCCGTCAGGCAGGTAGGCAAGGAAACTTTTCGCCTGTGCCAGCAGTATGTAGATGAAGTGATTTTAGTCAGTACGGACGACACCTGCGCGGCGATTAAAGATGTGTTTGAGGATACGCGATCAATTTTGGAGCCTGCTGGGGCTTTGGCGATCGCCGGAATTAAAGCTTACGTAGAGCGAGAAGGCGTTCGAGATGAAACTTTAATTGCGATCGCCTGCGGAGCCAACATGAACTTTGACCGATTGCGATTTGTGGCTGAGCGCGCTGAGCTAGGTGAGAGAAGAGAGGCGGTGTTTGCCGTGACGATTCCAGAAAATCCTGGGAGCCTGGGCAAATTTTGTATTACGTTGGGCGATCGCAGCATCAGCGAATTCAACTATCGCATTGCCGACGAGCACCAGGCTCATATTTTCGTTGGCGTAAAGGTTAAAAACAGAGCAGATGCCCAGGAGATTGCGCAGGATTTTGAGCGAGACGGTTTCAAGACGCTCGACCTGACCGACGATGAGCTATCTAAAATGCATTTGAGACATATGGTAGGCGGCAAATCGGCGCTAGCACGCGACGAGCTACTTTACCGGTTTGAATTTCCAGAGCGGCCAAGAGCGCTTACTAACTTTGTTTCTGCAATGAGTCCTAACTGGAATATCAGCTTATTTCACTATAGAAATCATGGTGCAGACTACGGCAGAATCGTGGTAGGAATGCAGGTTCCACCACGAGAGATGTTACAGTGGGAAGCCTTTCTAGAAACGCTAGGATATCGCTACTGGAACGAAAGCAGCAATCCAGCTTACCAACTCTTCTTGTAGCTTTTCGGGCAGGTTATTAGCGGCTACGCTAGCTCAACCTGGGTCGCATACGCTTTGCCTTCTTTATGCTCCACAGATACAACAACTTCGACTCCACGCTCCAAGCTATCGAAGATATCTCTATTGATGTATTTCTGGTGAAACAGAATGTCTGGAGTGCCGTCTTTAGGTTCTATGTAGCCGTGAAAATTGCCTTCTTTCATGGTGAACAAAAGCTTGACGACACCGTTTTTTGTGGGGTAATTCGTTTCCTGAAGCGGTTGGGTAGAGGCAGGATTAAATGATAAGGAGGAGACAGCCTCTTGATTGGTAGCACTATCTTCCTTAGTTTGAAGATGTGTTTGTTTTTCATCTTCTAGCGGAAGCATTGGTTTATCTTCAGAGATAGAAGTCTTTCTTGGCGTAGCAATCGACCAGGGATATGGCAAACTGGCTTTATCGAATGCAGTCGAGTCTGAGTCATTAGCAACAGACTCTTGTGGATTCTCTGATGAGTTTTCTTTAGTACCCTCTAGAGCGATCGCGGTTTCCGGCAAAGTCTCTTCGTTGATAGACTCCGACGATGAAGAGGAGAACTGTACAGATTCAGCGACATTCTCTTCTTCTACGCTATTCTCTTCTTCTACAGGTTTCCCCTCTTCAGAAGCACTTTCAATAATGTCGAAGCTAAACAGCAAAGCCTGCACCGGTTCCGCTACTTCATCTAAATCATTGTTCTCTAGCGCTGTCTCTAGCTCTGAAGGAACGCGGTCAGACACCGCCGCGTCTGAAGCAACCAAGGCTTCCTCTTCATCAAAGTGCACCGAGTTCGCTTTTATCTCCTGCTCCACAGCAGGAAGCAAATCGTGAATACTAGGGAGCTGATTGGCTGACTGAATATCCGCAATTGATTCAATTGACGGCGGCGGGTCACCCGGCACGGCATCCAAACCAGATAGTTCTAACTGGCTACCTGGCACAGATGATGAGGCAGCATTTAATCTCATATGCGTATCTGCATCGTCCGCATTCTCGATAGCCCTTTGAGCAGCGTCTTTTTGCGAAACTGAAGACGGCTGAGCTAAAGGCGCTGCTGATTGAATAGAGAAGGATATGTCTGTTTGGCTAGAAGTAGACCTATCTGTAGGCGCTAGGCCAGATTCCTTCGAGGCCGTCGCATCCGCAGCATTTTGCTCAGCGGTAAACGGACGGGAGTTGCTGCGACGCCCGCTAATGGCCCCTAATACCTTCTGCAATTGGTGAAGTAACCAATTCATAAACCGTCTGAGCATCGCGGCTGGATCCTGCTGTTTGCGTCGTTCTTTGTACTATCGTGTGGCTTCCTAATACTACCAGCCACCAGGGTAAACAGGACTTCAGCCATAGGTATATCAAGATGTAATAATTTGAGAGCACTCCTATTGAGGGGTCAACTGCCAACGACGCGCTGCGGCTGAAAAACGCAAGACAGCTACTTTTTAGCAGGCTTAATGACCTGCCAAACGACAAAGACAGTAAAGGAAAGATATCCGATAGTAAATAGCCAATTCTGCCAACTGTCTGAAATTTCCATAAGCCCGTCAGGACATTGTGAGTAAAAATGTTTCTACCATCATCCCCAATCTCAATAAAAAGAGCGGTTACCAGACTCTCCAGTCCTCCCAATCTAGATTGAAGATGGAGGTATCAGGGAAGGCAGTAGGATTGCCGCTGTCGTTGAGGCGGCGCTGGAGTTGTTCTAGCTGGGGTTCTCGGCTCGGGAGATTGTCTACCAGTTCGTAGGGGAGAATCTCGTTATCTAGGACGAAGTCGATGGTGGTGCCTGCGGCTGCACCGGCTGACCATTCGAACGAGTGGACGCGGTAGGCAGCAGCGGCAATGTTACTAGTGGCAATGGTTTTACCCGCGATCAGCAGGTTGTCGATGTTCTGTGGAATCATCGCTCGCAGTGGAATTTGACCGGGATAAGCCTGACCGTGAGCTTTGCGAATGTTCTGATATTCCGTGTTGCCAGGGGTCTCGGGCGGAGACTGGGTGAGGCAGGGGTGGAAGTCGATGGCATATTGGGCGATGCCAACGGCGTCTGGGTAGATGGTGGAGCGGGTGCGGCGCATGATATCGGCGGCGGGCACGTTGTTTTCAATGGCAGAGATGGTTTCTAGTCCGGCGAGATTGCGCCATAGCTGGAGATAGCGCTGCGGGCCTAGAGAAGTTTTGTAATATTCGTCGCGGTAGTCGGCGCGAGAAATGTCGATTTCGTTGATCATGAAGCCGTCGGGTTGGCCGTAGGCGGGGCGACCAACAATGCGTCTGGCTTCGCGGATGTAGGGGAACTTGGAAAGGCCATGAGCAGTTCCCATGGGGGCATCTAAGCCAGAGATGAAGAGATGATTGGGGTTAGGTTCTTTGACACCTGGGCCGAGCTGAGAGTCTGTCGTGCCGGTGGTGAGCCAGTGGTAGTAGCTGTAGGCGTTTTCTTCGCCCTTTCTGAGGGTGTCTACGCGCAGTCCACCGAACCAGCCGCCGGGTGCGAGTTGACCGGTTTCGGCAAGCTGAGGCGCGCTGAGCACGAGGTTGTCAGCAGACGTGCCGGGTCGGTAGTCGTTGCCCCACGTCCAGTTTTGCATGGAGATATCGCCGGGGGCGACAGCGGAAACGCCAAACTCTCTTTTGTCATTGGGGCGCGGGTCGGGAGCGGCGATGCGGCGGTAGGTGAAGACGTAGTCGAAGTAGTCTTTGTTGTCGCGGGGGCGTTCGTAGCTGAAGTAGGGGGCGTATTGCTGGTAGAAGGCGGGTTCTGGCTGGGGCTGGGGTTCGGCGGTGCGCTCCATGCCAAAGGTGTAGGTGAAGCCTTGGACGCAGTAGGGGTCGCCGGTTTCGGTGGGGGAAGAGGGGTTAACGGGCGATTTGGGATCTAGTCCTAGCCGGTAGGGAACGCCTGCAAGCGCAATGACTTCACCGGTTTCAGTTGCTTCTACGACGTACCAATCAGCGGGGCCATCTGCGCCCTCTGCCGGGGGAACGAACTGGATGACTTCTTTGGTGAATCGGTTAGAGTCTTCGTAGCTGTAGCTGTCTATGATGGTTTCGGATAAGAGGAAAGTGTTGAGCGGCGGTGCGCCGGGAGCGGGCGTCTTTTGGATAGCGATCGCCCGCTCAATCTGTCTCCCATCCGCGCTCAGCCCAATCTCTTTGATCGCCGTAGAAGGAAACCACTTGAGCTTACCGCCCCCGCGACGGGCAGCATCTTCCAACTCACGACTCAAAATAGTATTCGCATCACGAGGCAAAAAGCAGGAAACGCTCACCCAGCAGCCGCCTGGATTTAGCTCGTCGTAGAACTCCTTGATGCGGTTACGCAGTTCCTTGTAACCCTTGGCATAGAACAATAGCTCGCGCTGACGTTTGGCCTCGTCTAGCGCCGAGGTGCCTTGAGAGGAAAGCTGACCGCCCATCCAGTCAGTCAGCTCGGTCATACAAACCGTGCGACCAGACAGCAGGCTTTCGTAGGCGGTCGCCGTACCGGAAAGCCCACCGCCCACAATCAGCAGCTCGCATTCAACAGTTTCATCTGGGGTGGCTGAGGCGGTCTGCGCCACTGCACTCGACTGACTGAAGGGCAACGATAGCGCCGTCAGCAAAAGACTAAGCACACCGGCTGAATAGCGACGAATTGAGGAAATAGCCATGAGAGTTGAAATCCGTTGAAGCGTGACCCTAAAATTACGCACTAATCTCTAAATTGGCAAGTCCCTATGTATCAGTTATCGAAGCAAGGCTGCCCTGGGTCACACCGCGAGAGGTGTACGATAGATTCGACATTCACCCATTGCAAGTCCCTTCCTCTACTGTGGCCCGGTGCCCGATCCTCGTATGTCTTCCAAGCCTTCTCAGCGGCTGCTATATATCAGCAACGGTCACGGTGAAGACAACCATTCCTCCCACATTATTCGGACGCTGCGAGCCATTCGACCTGATTTAGAAATCGCGGCGCTGCCAATCGTGGGTGAGGGCAACGCCTATCGCAAAATAGAGGTGCCCATTGTGGGGCCGACCTATACGCTGCCGTCGGGTGGGTTTACCTATATGAACCGGCTGCGGCTGATTGACGACATTCGCGCCGGACTGCTGACGATGACCTGGAAGCAGTATCAGGCGATGAAGGCGTATGTTTCCGAGGCGGACGTAGATTTTGTAGCGGCGACCGGAGACACGATTGGACAGGCATTTGCATTGCTAAGTGGCAAGCCGTTTGTATCTTTTATTTCGCCGCTGTCGGCCATGTACGAAGGCAAGCTGAACATGGATTTGATTCTGTGGCAGATTTTGAAGTCTGAGCGCTGTCTGGCGGTGGCGACTAGAGATGCCTATACCGCTGAAGATTTGCGCAAGCAAGGACTGGAGAAGGTTCAGTTTGGCGGCATTCCGTCGCTAGATCGCCTCAAGCCTGCGGGCAAAGACATTCAGCTATCTGACGGTGAGAAAATGGTGGCGCTGCTGCCAGGATCGCGAACGGCGGAGGCGGTGCGGAACTTTAAGCTAGAAATGCATTTGGCGATGGAAGCGGCGCAGCTAAATCCGGCAGTGAAGTTTCGAGCGGCATTGGTGCCTAGCGTAATGGCAGAGGTGGCGAAAATAGCGGAGGATTGCGGCTGGCAGTACGAACAGCACGAGAGCGAAGGCCGCGAGGCGTGGGTGCGCCTGAGCTATGGCGGCGATGAGTACTATCCAAAGCCGGTGGAAATTCTTTGCTATAGCGATGCCTTTAATGATATTGCCTGTCGGACGACGCTGGTGGTCGGGATGGCGGGATTGGCGGTGGATCAGGCGATGGCGATTGGGAAGCCGATTGTGCAGATTGCGGGGGAGGGGCCGCAGTTTACCTATGCGTTTGCGGAAGCTCAAGACCGACTGTTGGGGCTGTCGGTGCAGACGATTGGCGAGCAGGCGGCGACGCCGGAGATACTGAAGGCGGCGGCGGAGTGCGTGGTGAGGACGCTTGAGGATGCGGAGTATTTGCAGGCTTGTGTGGAGAATGGGCGGCAGCGGTTTGGGCCGTTTGGGGCGGCGGCGCGGATTGCCAATATGATCTTGTCGAATATGGATCGGGCGATCGCAGCTCAGCAAAGTGAAGCGGCAGTGGGTGTTTAAAGTGAAAAGTGATAAACAACAATCTAGCTACAGCTATCTATGGCCTTTTCTCAAAGCAGAGAAGCCTTCGTTTCTCCGAAACTTTGTCTGTGTCATTGGCTACGTGATAACGGTTCCCCTCGTACTGGAGATAGGGAAGAAGGCAATTACTGCGATCGCTGAAGGCAACATCAGAGGAACCGCTTACTGGCTAGGGCTTGCAGTCATTGACTTTACCTTTCAAAACATCTTTCTGTACGGCGCTAGAGTAAACGCAATCGGGGCCGCACAGAACGTAGTTTTGGCAATACGCAAACAGGTCTATGCCAACCTGCATCAAATGGACATTGACTATTTTGGACGGGCGCAGACAGGCGACCTGACCTATCGAATAACTGAAGACATCGACAAAGTAGGTGAGGTTATCACCAAAATGTCTCAGCAGTTTCTCTCCTGCGTACTGCAAATTATTGTTTTAGTTGGCTATATCTTTCATCTAAACTGGCAGCTCTCCGTCACGGGTCTGGTAGTAGCTCCGCTGATGGCCGTACTAATTAGCTACTTTGGTCAGCGACAGCTCAAGCTCTCTAGACGCAGTCAAAGTGAAATCTCAAACTTGTCGTCGCTGCTGACTGAAGTATTTGGCAGTATTCGCATTGTGCAAGCTTTTGCCGCGCAAGATTACGAAGTTAAGCGGTTTTCGGAAGATGCGTTGAAAAACAGGGATGCGAAGTATAAAACTGAGCATGTCATGGCTGTTCAATACCCCGTGTTGGGCTTCTTTGAGGCGTTGGGCATTATGCTGCTGTTCTTGGTAGGGGTTTGGCAAATTTCTATCGGCGGACTGACTGGCGAAGAGTTTGGGGTGTTTATCGGTGCAATTCTGCTGTTGATTTCGCCAATAGATATAGCCACTCAGCACTATAACCTTTACAAGCAAACAGAAGCCTCAGCCGAGCGAGTCTTTGAGCTAATGACCTTGCAGCCAACCCTAATAGAAGATCCAAATGCAATGGCATT
Organism: Nodosilinea foveolarum; assembly: GCA_003242035.1. GTDB lineage: Bacteria > Cyanobacteriota > Cyanobacteriia > Phormidesmidales > Phormidesmidaceae > Phormidesmis > Phormidesmis foveolarum. Next base: position 13,588 of record QBMC01000029.1, read on the forward strand.
GCCTGCCATTGTCGGCAACGTAGATTACCGTAACGTCAGCTTTAGCTACAGCTTGGGCGATACAGAACCTAATGAATCTGGCAAGCAAGAAACCGTTTTAGGCAACCTCAACTTACAGGTAAGTCCTGGTGAAGTCGTCGCGCTAGTGGGGCCTTCGGGTGCGGGTAAAACTACTATCGTGAATCTGCTTACTCGTTTTTACGATCCGCAGGTAGGCGCGGTGCTGGTTGATGGCATTGATATTAAGACCGTGACGATTCGCAGCTTGCGGCATCAGATTGGGACGGTGCCGCAGGAGACGACGCTGTTTTCGGGGACGGTGGCGCAGAATATCGCCTACGGCCAAACGAATCTGGATTATGACGACATTGAGGCAGCAGCCAAAGTAGCAAATGCGCACGAGTTCATCAGCCAGTTTTCGCAGGGATATCACACCTGGGTGGGGGAGCGCGGGACGAATTTTTCGGGCGGGCAAAGACAGAGGATTGCGATCGCCCGTGCCATCCTGCTCAACCCACGCATCTTAATCCTGGACGAAGCCACCAGCGCCCTAGATCCCGAATCAGAAGCGCTGGTACAAGAAGCTTTGGAACGCGCTATGAAAAATCGGACGGTGTTCATCATTGCTCACCGGTTGAGCACCGTACGCAAGGCAGATCGCATTCTCTTTTTGGAAAGAGGCCAAATTTTAGAATCTGGAACCCACGAAAAGCTGCTAACGCAGGGCGGCAGATATGCTCAGTTTTACAATCAGCAGTTTGATAGTCGAGGCCAGGAACCGGCGGCGGCTAAATAACTAAAAAAACTTACCAAAAAAGAAAACCAATACTGCCGGAGATGAGTTTCCATCGTTAGGCAGTATCGGCTTGGGGGGTGTGAGGAAGCGAAGTAATCACTCCTGATTAATATAGTGCTAGGCCAGTATGACTTTTGTGTGACAACGAGGTGAAATAGCCGTGATGGTTTCAAGTTTTCTAGTTTTGTTGACTAGTTTTTGTTGACTAGTGCAGCATTCTAAACAGCACCAGGCTAGAGAGGAAAAGATCGATAGCAAACAGCCCCACCCAGGCCGTAACCACAGCGGCCGTTGCCGACTCACCGACGCCGTGACCATGCCGCGCCGCCGTCAGCCCTCGACTACAGCTAGCGATTGCAATCACCCCCCCAAACACCACCGCCTTCGCGATAATCCTCAGCACGTCCGCCACCTGCAAATGGGTTCGCAGACCCTCTAAAAAGCTAGACATAGACAAATCGTAAACAGTCGTCGTAATGAAGCCACCGCCCGCAACGCCAAAGCACAGCCCCAAAATCGTCAGGATTGGCAGCATCAGGGCACAGGCGATCGCTCTAGGCATTACCAGATAATCAATCGGGTCGGTGCGCAGCATTTTGAGCGCGTCTATCTGCTGAGTGAGCTTCATCGCCGCAATTTCGGCAGCAAACGCCGATCCCACCTGACAGGCCAGTACCCCAGCGGTCAGCAGTGGCGCTAACTCTCGGCAGTAAGCAGCGGCAAATACGCTCCCCAAAGCGCTAATAGAGCCAAATTGAGACATTTCTCTAGCCGACTGCGTGGCAAAAATGATCCCCACACAGACATTAGTCATAATCACCGGGAGCAGGCAGCGCGGCCCAGCGCACATTAGTTGATCCATAATCTGACGCTGACCGAAACGCCCCTGTAGCAGCCGATGCATCACCTGTCCTGCTAGTAAAAAGGCCATCGCCGTATGATAAATCGGGTTGTCGGCCTCGATGTTGTGATGGACACGACTGACCCTGCGCCCGGTACGAGAACGGGGCTGGGGATTGTCTAATAGTTTGGCTATACGCTGGGATAAGCGTCGATCAGCTTTGACCATCGAAACGGACTCATTGTGATAACTGCTAGGGAGGGAGTGTAGAAATGGAGTCAGCCCTGGTGCACAGTTCAGACCTTCGGCATGACAGAGAATAGTATAAGACCTGAGCTAGCGCCATTAAGCCTATATTCTATCGGTGAGAACCCCCGGCACGAGCGAATCTCCCCAACCGCTGCTCATATAGATTTCCCCAAGGTGACCGGCTAGGTCGAAACAGCATCGAGACAAGCTGATTCATCCATCGACTGACATAAAGAGGCTCACTTAATGGCTGTGAAATAGTACGCTGGCAGCCTCAGAAACTAGTACAGGTATAAAAGAACGACGCTGAGAAGTGGCTAGCACTTTCTCCAAAGACTCTTTGAAAGCGTTGGCAATAGAGAGATGCAGGGGAGATTAGACGTTCTCGAAAATAAAAGGTTGCAATTTAGTACAAATACAGTACACTTGTACCAAGCAGCGAGAGGCGCTTATCTTTCATTGCTCTTTTGCGCTTTAGATAATGTTTTGGAAGAGAGTGTTTTGGGAGGCAAAACATACTGCAATGGAAAAGTACGCTGTCGTCAAGGAAAAACTGAAGAAGCTGAGCGCTGAGCAGACGAGAGGCGATCGCTACGACCCCTTTTTACCGGCTCAAAAAGAGGCTAAGAACGCCTGTAGCAAACAGCCCCACAATAGATCGGCTCAGGAAAGTACTGTTCACAACAAGGGTGCTCAGGATAGGGCCTTGCAGACTAACGAACCACTCGCTTTTAAGGTCGAGCCAGCTCACCACTACTCTTCTCAAGCGGCGACTTTTTCGGTTGCTAGGGCCATTGGGACGCTTCAGCATCGGTCGTACCAGGCAGGAGAAATTTCCGAGGGGTTTGATGAGGTCCTGCACGACCGGCCTTTTGTCACAGAGCTGGCCGCTTACGAAGATGACTTAGTGACTCAGGAAATTCACCGGCTAGAAATGCGAGCTGTGGACATCAACCATCGTTCGCAGCAGCAGGCCGAGGACATTTTGGGTTTAAAAAAAGCGGCTCAACGGGCGGCGATCGCCCTCACGCGTCAAGGCATTCACGACCACCCCCAGCTAGACATCATCAACCGTTTCTTTGATCGCTATGCCGTTTCTCATGTGCCGATGATCAAAAGGGACGACTGCGGCTACTTTACGTTAGGCGACTACAGCATTAACCTACGGCGCGCTGAAGAAGAAGCCATTGAGAATGCCGCCGTGCTGCGAGGCGATCGCTATCAGGAGGCGCTACCTGCGGTCATTCCCTTTTCTCAACCCATCGATGGCAAAACAACGCTCAAACAGCACACCCAACCAACCGGCGGTGGGCCTCGCACTCGACGGCGAAAAGAGAGCGATCGCCTGACCCGATTACAAGATCAGATGAACCATGCCATCAGCGGACTTAGCACACTTTGGAAAGCTAGCCTGCGCTCAATGCCAGCTAACGCATCGAGAAAACCGATCTCGGAGGGAGTGACCGCAGAGCAGTATATAGAAAAGAGCCGTGAGTTCTCCTTGGCAGACGGTGCGATTTGGTTTAGCGCAGCGGCGATTGTGGCTCGATTAGTCCTCAATACCCTCGTCTCTGTTCTGCCTATTTTCCAGCCAATCCTCTGGCTAGCACCGCTGGGTCTCTTTTGCTATGCCATCTACCTGTTGTTTGTTGTCAAGTCTTCCAACAGCACCTTAATGTATCGCTTAGTGCTAGTCGCGCTAGGTTTGTTCTTGAGCGGTTCTCTTTCATGACACCCACAACTCCTCGAATCCAAAACATCAAGCCCCTGATCGCCTTTGGGCTAGTGGTATCGCTGGTTGGCCTAATGCTCGGCCCGCACCGAGTTGAAGCATTCATTAGCAACTCTTTTGCTTTTTCCAGCGTGGATAGAAACAAGGCAGTTCAGCCTCTTCGTGAGAGCTGCGAAACAGATGTTGTTGAAACTGCAAAGCTTTCGAGAGAACAACTTTTAGCCATACTGTCGGTGCCCGAAAGAGACAGTAAGAATCGCATCCGTGAAATTGTTCAAGCACCGTATTGTCAGTTCGCTCCTATCAACGTTCGAGCCGGTGTGGAAGCTCAAGGAGAAGCCTATCCGCTTGCCTTTGACCCTGACGTTGCCCTAGTAATCTTGTACGAAAATGATGAGTATGCTGGATATCGTTTTAAGTACTAGGGCGATCGCAACTCGGCTTTGCTGGGGTGAGCGATCGCTTAGTTTTTGGCAACGGCTGGTTTTAGGGATGGGGGCGATCGCGCTAGGCAATACGTTGAGTAGCTGCGTCGGCCATTCGGCCCCTCAGCCCAGATCCATCACGCTAAAGCAGCAGTGGGAAATCAACCCAGGAGACGACATATCTGGCAGTTTGGTGTCGGGCAGTTTAGGAGATATTTCTCTGGTGCTTAAAAAAGGCGTGCGGGTAAAAGCGCCTTTTGACGGACAGATGGAACCGAGTGAGCTAGCAGGTTGCGACTTCTACTCTACCCCCGAGATTCCGGCCTACTTATTTCGGCTATGTGGTCTTAGCCAAACTTCTCATGGGGAGGTGAAAGCAGGTCAGACGCTAGGAAAAGCAAGCTACATCAGCTTTGCCACGCTGCGCAAACAGCCCGACGGCACCTGGATTATGGTCGAACCGGCTAGAGGCGTCTTAGAAAAAGTGATTCAAAAATGATGAGATCGCGCCTATCTGCCCCGCTCAAATTTTGTCTACTGATCTTCCCTCTCCTGGGCGCACTGCTAGGAGCCGCATCGGTTAGCGCAGAAGACAAGCTGTCGGTTACCTTCGAGCTGCCGCCCGCCCCGGTAGCCCCAGAATCTCTTGTCCGCTATCAGGAAAGCCTGCCGCCGATAACGCCCTCAGAGTTAGCGGCTCCTGAGACAGTCATCAGCACGGGAGACATGGCTTTGCGATTTGCGCCAGACGACGTTGCCATGCCCATAGCGAGTAGCCAACCCCAGGGCGAGCAAGTCGGCCCTATCGCTGAGGCATTTGCGATTGACCATGCAGCGGAAGATTTGCGATCAGCAGTTCCCGAGCTAGAGAATTGGATTTACGACGGGGGATCTGACTCTTTGGTCGCCCGTACGGTAGGCAGTGCGGAAGGCACAAGACAATCGGATGGCCGAAAGACAACGGCCTACTATGGCCACACCGATCCGGGCAACGGCGTATGGAACCTGGGAACGTTCTCCTATCAACACGAGGCAGTTTCTCCAGAAGATGCGGATCAGAAGCAGCTAAGACGGCTACAGCATCAGGAACGGCAGCTAGAAGAAAAAGCGGCGCAGTGGAAGGTGCCAATGTCGATGGCGGTGCGGCTCAATGGTTTAGATTTGGCAAACCAGGCACCGCTGGCGGCGCTGGATAAAGGCGGCTATATAGAACGGTTGGCAGAAGCTTACAAACAAGGCAAGTCGGGAGAAGAGGCGATCGCCTGGGCAAGAACTCAGGCGTACTTCGATCCAGACAAACAAAATTGGGACGCACCCGGACTCGGCAATAACCCACATAGTATTCAGCGCGATCAGGAACGCCGTATGGCCGCCATTGACCAAGCGCTTCGAGCCTATAAAGACGAGAACGGAGGGCGAATCCAATTTCCTCAGGAGGTCAGTATTGTCGGCGATCGCCCGACAACAGCGAGTCCTTTATGGGATCAATCTGAGCCTATAGCTATCGTAGACTTTTCGCTTACGCCCGTCTCGGGTTCTGAGCAAGTGGGTTCTGAGCAGGCGATCGCGCCCAGCTCGCCGACGCCAGCAACCGATTTCTTAGAAGCACACGCACTAGAAGCCACCGCCTCGGCCAACGACGCCATAGAACCCAACGACAGTCTGATATTTGAAGGCGACCAAACCGAAGCAGCCACTTCGACTGAGATAGCAAATGACCCCAAAGTCTCAACGGAGGAAGAAAAACCCAAAAACGCTCAGAAAAAAGCATTCATCCGCGCAGAAAATTCTATCGTCCGGCCAAAATAGACAATAACTTTGAGTTCGAGCTAAAGTAGTAGTGACTACGGTTTAGGCTCTTTCTCTCGGACATTGTGTCTCACGCTATGCAAACATCACCTGATATTTTTGCACCCATTGAATCTTTAGAAGATGCGATTGAGCGGTGTCAGGCTCTGGGTATGCGGTTGAGTCGTCAGCGACGATACATTCTAGAGCTGCTGTGGCAGGTTCAAGAACATCTATCAGCAAGAGACATCTACGACCGGCTAAACCGGTTGGGCCGAGAGATTGGCCATACGTCTGTATATCAGAATTTAGAGGCCCTCTCCGACCAAGGCATCATCGAATGCGTCCAGCGTTCTGATGGTCGGCTGTACGGACACATCAGTTCTTCGCACAGCCACATCAACTGCACCGATACCAACCAGATTATCGACATCAAAATTGATTTACCGGCTGAGCTAATCGCAAAGGTGGAAGCCGAAACAGGCGTTAAGATCTCAGACTACAGAGTCGATTTCTTTGGCACAAAAGGCTAAAAAACAGCGAGAACAGCACCGAACATCAGGGCTGCTAGCATCAAATCCATGAGTCTACTTTTGAAGGGTTAACTTTACAACGAGAGGCCGGAGCAAACGCTTTTAAAAGTCGCCTTAGCCACGGATCTGTACTGGCATCACCAGATAAGTGATTTTTGTGCCGCCCAGAGGAGTTAGCACAGAAGGACTAGTCGCCGTATTGCATTGAATTTGAATCTCTGAAGACGGTAGGGCTTTGAGTCCTTCGAGCAAGTAGCGAACGTTAAACGCGATCTCTAGATCTGCGCCCGTAATCTGCGCTGGTAGCGTTTCTAAACCGTTGCCTACTTCCTGGGCTTCTACGGATAAAGACAGGGAACTTGCTTCGTTATTGATGGACAGCTTAACGATGTTATTACGCTGGTCGGCCATAACGGCAATGCGCTCTAGGGAAGCGGTGAACTGCTTACGGTCTAAGGTGAGCTGGCGCTCGAACTGGCTAGGGATGAGCTGACGATAGTTGGGATATTGACCTTCTAGCAGGCGGGTGGTGATGCGCTGTTGCCCTAAGTCGAATACGGCTTGAGTGTCGTCTAGATAGAAAGCCACCGGTTCGCTGCTGGGATAAATCTGTAGGATGCGCTCTAGCTCGCGCAGCGCTTTGCCTGGAATGGTGACGCTGCTTCGCAAGTTGGTGACGGGCGAGCCAGAGTCTTCGACCGTTGTGACCACTGATAATCGGTGCCCATCGGTCGCGGCAAATTCTAGACTGTCTTCATCAGCTCTCAGGTGGACGCCGGTAAGCACCTGCTTGGTCTCGTCTGAGCTGATGGCAAAGAGCGCCCCACGCAACCCCTCTAGCAAGGCGTCTGCTGAGATTTTGACCGTCTCTGTGGACTCTACTTCAGGCAGATTGGGGTAGTCTTCGGCGCTAAGGCCGCGTACCTGATAGCGGCCCGCAGAACAAGACAGGGTGATGACTGGCTCGTCGTCGTCTTCGCTAATGTCGATGTCTTCGTTGGGTAAGCGAGAAACAATATCGCCTAGCAGCTTGGCAGGTAGGGTGAGCGCTCCGCTTTGGTCTACTTGGGCTAGAAAAGACGTTTGAATGCCCAGCGTTTCATCAAAGCCAATCAGCGTGACCTGCTGCGTGTCGGTGCTGGCTTTAACCAAGACATTACCCAAAACCGGCTTGCTCGGACGTGAGGGGACAGCGCGGCTAACCAGGGAGAAATGGGTGTTGAAGTCGGCTTGAGGGCAGCTAAATCTCATGTCTAGGTGGGAAACCGTTGGAATGGACCAGAGAAGTCTAGGTTCTGAGAAATTTAGGCTTTGCAGATAGGTCTTAGAGATGCCCAATATTATCACTCTGTGGCGCTGCTAGACAGAGACTTTTTAGCTGGATTTTGAAAATTTCTTTTTCTACTAACTCTTCTCTTCTTTTTAAAATAATTATTTAAAGTAGTAGTAGTAGAGCCTGTGGAAACTGTGGAAAACTTTCTGAATCGCTACGTACGGTTTGCTTGTAGCGATTTGGTGCCTGTGGAAAACCTGTGGATAACTTTGGGAGTTTTCCACAGGCTCTAAAAATAGCCAATTCTTTTCCACAGGTACCCCAAAGTTATCCACAAGTTTTCCACAGGTTTTCCACAGAAAAGGGGGGGTTTTCCACAGGTAAAATCTTTGCATATTGTAACTTTTGGGCGCTGTTTTGATGATGGCGCGATCGCACACACCCTAGATCAGATCTGCGATCGCACTCTCATCTACCTTTTTTGCCTGCCTGGTTTCTGTCATTAGCGGTGTGATCGCGCTAAAAAGTTATCCCCAGCCTCGATGATGAGTGCTGGGGATGGGCGTGATGAGTGATGAGTGACGAGTGACGAGTGATTAGTGACCGGCGGTGAGGATGATGCGATCGCTCACTTCTCTGACAATCTGTGCCAGGTTCAAATCGCGCTTGATGAGCTGTGCAATTTTGTCGCAGCTATACATCACCGTGGTGTGGTCTTTGCCGCCAAACTGGTCGCCGATTTTAGGCAGGCTCAAGTCGGTGTGCTGGCGCATTAGGTACATGCCTACCTGTCGGGCGTTAGAGATTTCTCGTCGCCGGGAGTTGCTTTTGAGATCTTCTATGGAGATTTTGAAGGCGTCGGAAACGGACTTGATGACGGCTTTGGGTGAAGATTCGATGCGCTGAGCCGGGGGATCGAGGACGGGCACTAGGTTGTCTACCGTCATGGGTAGGCCCGAGATAGAGGTGTAGGCGATCGCTCTAGTTAAAGCGCCTTCTAGCTCTCGAATGTTTGAGGTGTACGACGAGGCAATGTATTCGGTGACATCGCGCGAGATGGAAACCTGCTCGTACTCGGCTTTCTTTTGCAAAATCGCCATGCGCGTTTCAAAGTCGGGCGACTGAATATCAGCAATCAGTCCCATCGAAAATCGGGAGCACAGCCGGTCTTGCAGTTTGGGAATTTTGTTGGGCGGTCGGTCGGAGGCGATGACGATTTGTTTGCCTGCCTCGTGCAGCGTATTAAAGGTGTGGAAAAACTCTTCTTGGGTGTATTCCTTGCCTTCGATGAATTGAATGTCGTCCACTAGGATGACATCGACTTCGCGATACTGCTCTCTAAAGCGCTGCATCGAGTCGCGGCGAATGGAGGCAATCAGATCGTTGGTAAAGGTTTCAGTCGAGACATAGGCCACCCGAGCGTTTTGGTCGCTTTGCAAGCGGTAGTGGCCAATGGCCTGCATTAGGTGAGTTTTGCCAAGTCCGACGCCGCCGCAAAGAAACAGCGGATTGAACTCTCGTCCGGGCGATTCGGCGACGGCTAGCGCGGCGGCATGGGCCATGCGATTGTTGGCACCGACGACAAACCGGGAGAACACGGCCTTGGGATTGAGGGCGCTAGAACCGCTGTCGTTAGGTTCGTTTGGGCTGGCGGCTTTAGCCATGGCCGCTGGTGCAAAGGCCGATGAAGACGGGCTAGTGTCTGACGGGGCATCCCTTTGAGTGCCAACAGTGGACAGCGGACTGGTCTGGTCATTGACGGTAATGACGACCTCCACTTCGTGACCGATAATCGCGGCTGCGACCTGAGAAATCTGCGGTAGATAGTACTTTTGCAGCCAGTTTCTAGCAAAGGGATTATCGGTTAGCAGCACGAGCTTTTCATCTGAGAGCTGGCTAATTCGAGTGGGTTTGATCCAGGTTTCAAACGTCGGGCTGCTGAGCTGTGTTTTTAGCTGAGCAAGGACTTGATTCCAAAGGTCTTCTTTTATTTGCGTCACGAATCAACCTCGACAATTTTCTAGGGGCTAGCGAGCTATTGACTAGGTAGTTTTAGTAGTCTTACTAGGGGGGAAAGGCTTAAATCAGGCAATCTCGAAGCTATGCGACGATTCGCCCAAAAGCAGGACACGATGGCTAGTAGCGCAGCGGCGTAATTTTAGGGGAGCCTTTAGGAGCGATCGCCTCTGGAATATTGGCAGCAAAGACATGTATAGCACTGCTCTGTTTCTAGATACTCATGAGACATTGAGATTGATATTACTCGGTGGCTTCTTTTGCTTTGTCGAATTATAGGCTGTTATCCGCACTCAGGTGTATCCCTCAAGACTTTTAACTGTGGGCGTAAATGCTGACTGGTTTTTGGGCGGAAGGCTGGCGCTATGGGCTAACGAAAAGCTTGTTGGTACTTCAGACTTCTTTTAGATAGTTGGCATCTGGAAGTCTTTTTTGAAAATATTTTCTGAGAGCTGCTTAAAAAAACTCAGCAAGCAGTGCTTTTTGCAGGTTTAGACATTCTGGGGAACTGGCACTCTTGAAATACCCGACGATTTGCTCCATTTGCTAAAACACAAAGGCCAAGCCTTTGCTTTGCTCTGTAAATTCTCAGAATCTTTTTCTAGAATTAAAGCTACATCAGGGTAGTCAGCAATCACTGGTCGAAGCAGAATCAAAATCGTTGGAAATTTAGGTATGAAGCAGTCTGAACCTGGCCCACCCGTCTCTCAAAGCCCCTCCACCCGACCATTAGCCCAACGCTCAGCCCATTCGTGGCTGCGTCAGCCGTGGCTCAGGCGATCGCTCTCCTATGCCCTGATGACTGCGGCAAGTGCGGGCACCGTTTTACTCGTCACTGAGTACAAAACGACGAACTACACAGCGGCGAACTATCCTTACGAGACGTTGCAATACATCGGCGCTTCCCCCGCGCCTGCGACAGAGGGCTTGGTGTCAGAAGGTTTAGCAGAGAATTCTGTGCTGCTGAGTCAGGCGACGGGCACAGAGCGACTAGTGGGAGACGCTAACTTTATTGCTTCAGCGGTTGAGCGAGTAGGGCCTGCGGTCGTTCGGATTGACTCTGAAAGAACCGTTGTCAGCCAAGGCGGTGGACGGCCTAGTATTTTTAACGATCCGTTTTTCCGCGATTTTTTTGGCGAGATGGGGGTGCCTGAGCAGGCACCGACTGAGCGAGTTGAGCGAGGCACCGGCTCGGGCTTTATTTTGAATGCTAACGGGACGATTTTGACGAATGCGCACGTGGTAGAAGGCGCTGATACGGTGACGGTGACCCTTAAAGACGGTCGGGAGCTGCGCGGCGAAGTGATGGGCCAAGACCCGCTGACAGACGTGGCGGTGATTAAGGTGGATGCGCGTGATTTGCCAACGGTGGCGATTGGTAATTCGGATCAGCTACGTCCGGGTGAGTGGGCGATCGCCATCGGCAATCCGCTCGGGCTAGACAACACCGTCACGGCGGGCATTATCAGTGCTACCGGGCGCACCAGTTCTCAAATTCGCGTCCCCGACCAGCGCGTCCAGTTTATTCAAACCGACGCGGCGATTAATCCTGGCAACTCGGGGGGGCCGCTGCTAAATGAGCGGGGCGAAGTGATTGGGATCAACACCGCGATTATCGGTAATGCCCAGGGCTTAGGTTTCGCCATTCCGATTAATCAGGCTCGCAGCATTGCCGAGCGGCTGATTGCCAACGGTAAGGTGGATCATGCTTATTTGGGCGTTCAGATGCAGACGCTGACGCCAGCGCTGAAAGAGCAGGTGAATGCAAGTTTACGCGCGGATGCGAAGCTTCAGGCCGATTCGGGGGTGCTGATTGTACAGATGGCCGCTGACGCTCCGGCAGCGGCGGGCGGGTTGCAGCCCGGTGACGTGATTTTGTCGATGCGCGGCCAAACGGTGACCAACGCGACGCAGGTGCAGCAGATTGTAGAAGCCACTGCCGTTGGCGACAATCTCCCGATAACCGTGGCTAGAGGCGCTCAGACGCTGGAGCTATCGGTGCGCCCAGGGGCGTATCCAGTGGCGACGCGGCGACGGTAGCCGTGAGCTTTCCCGTTTATTTTGTAGAAGGGACTAATCGTTAGAATAGAAATCCGACGCTCGTAACGAGATGATGATATGACTGTACGCTCAAAAGCGATATTAAAGGTGGCAGAAATCGGTAATCCGGTGCTGCGATCGCCCACTCATCCCATCGCAAATATCCACGCTCCGATGGTTCAACAACTCATCGACAATCTTATTCACACCGCCATAAAAACCAACGGCGTCGGCATCGCGGCTCCTCAAGTGTCCGAAAGCCTACAGCTCTTTATCGTTGCTTCTCGGCCCAATCTGCGCTATCTGCACGCACCCGTCATGGAGCCAACCCCGATGATTAATCCGCAGATTGTCGCCTATTCGGATGAGCAGGAGCAGGGCTGGGAAGGGTGTTTGAGTGTGCCGGGGATGCGGGGATTGGTGGGGCGATCGCGTGAGATAGAGGTTTTGTGGTGCGATCGCCATGGCCAGCCCCATCAAAAAGTCTTCACCGACTTTGTCGCTCGCATCATCCAGCACGAGTACGACCACCTCAACGGCAAAGTCTTTCTAGACCGCGTAGAGAGCACGTTAGATTTAATGAGTGACGCCGAATATCATTCGCAGATTGTCTGTGGTTAACGGTCTGCGGTTAGTAAGGAGATAGCTTCATGGCAACGCTTCAGCTAAGACAAATAAGAGTGCCTGAAGGCCAAACTATCGAGATTCAGGACGTAAGCTGGCCCGAATTCGAGGAGATTTTGCAGAACTTAGGCGAGAAACGAAATACGCACAACTTTTAAGAACGACAAGATGAAGAAGGCGGTAGAGCCAGACGACTGCTTCTACATCCGGCACTTCGAGCGAGTGTTAGGAAAATCTAGAATCGACTTAAGCATTGATCCGTCGCTAGATCTGGCCATTGAAGTTGATCTGACCTCTAAAACTCAGTTGGAGGCATACGAGGGATTGGGTGTATTAGAGCTGTGGCGATATGACGCTAGAAAGTTGCGGATAGATAGTTTGAAACAAGATAAATACGTTGAAGTCGCGCAAAGCCCTTCTTTCCCTTCCTGGTTGACTAAACGAACTATCGAACTATCGAACTATCGAACTATCGAACTATCGAACTATCGAACTATCGAACAGTCTATAAATCGGGCAATGGCTGTAGGGCAGGGCAAAGCTAACAAAGAGTTCAGGCAATGGGTCGTCGAGAGCATTGAGAATAGTCCGTAATTGCTTTTCGCTTCTTGTGATGTAGGGCTGTTGGTTAGTTGTTCATGATCGCAGATGTTTTGAATCTAAAACCCAGCCATAGACTTCAGCTAGGCCGTCTACCTGATAGTGAGCGTTTAATCCACTGGGGTTTGGCAAGGCCCAAATGGAGATGCCTTCCCAGTCTGGCTGTGGGCCGATTTTTGCCTTAGGCTGTGCAAAGGCGATGCGGTAAGCGGTGATGCCTAAGAACGCGAGGCATTTGGGCTGGTATTTTTTGACTTTAGCGGCGAGAAGCTGCTGGCCTGCTTTAATTTCGTCTTTGCTCAGCTCATCGGCTCTGGCCGTGGCACGAGGGGCCATATTCGTGATGCCGTAGCCTAGATCTATGAGGGAGGCGTCTTCGCTGGGGTCGTAAAGGCGATGGGTGAAGCCTGCCTGGTGAATGGCCTTCCAGAAGCGGTTGCCGGGTCTGCCGAAGTGATGGCCGATGACGACGCTGTAAAGGCTGGGGTTGATGCCACAGAACAGCACGTCGAGGTTGGGCGCGATGATGTCGGGCATGGTTTGGCCGTGGGCGGCGAGGACTTCGGCGCGGCTGGGGCCTTTGGGTTTGGGCATGAGTGATGAATTATGAGTGATGAATTATGAACGATGAGTGGGGAGTTGGCAGGCAAAGATGGACGCTGATTTGCTGGGGCTAGAAACTACTTGGACTAGAAACTATTATTGTTAGGTCTGTATGATGATTTGTCTATTTGGGGCCAGGGGCCGCACGATCTCGTTATGAAACCAACGCTGAATGAATTGAAAACTCGTGTACAGGCGGCTTTGGCTGCGGCGTTTGGCGATGAGTATCGCGATCGCGATCCCCTACTGGTAAGTACGAATAATCCTAAGTTTGGCGACTATCAGGCGAATGTGGCAATGAGCCTAGCGAAGCCGCTGAAGAGTAAGCCGAGAGCGATCGCACAAAAAATTACCGAAAATCTCAGCGTCGAAGATTTCTGCGAAGCGCCCTCTATTGCTGGCCCCGGCTTTATTAACTTCAAGCTGAAGACGGATTATTTGGAGAGGTTATTGAATGCGGCTTATGAGAGTGATCGCCTAAACATCCCCAAAGCCGACCCCATTCAAAAGGTCATCGTCGAATATCCTAGCCCCAACATCGCGAAGGAAATGCATGTCGGACACCTGCGTCCGGCGATTATTGGCGAGTGCTTTGCTAGAGTGATGGAATTTTTGGGTCACGACCTGCTCAAGGTCAACCACATTGGTGACTGGGGAACGCCCTTCGGCATGTTGATTACCTATTTGCGAGAGGCGTATCCCGATCCTACAGAGGCGGCTGCCGCTTCTACCTCTGGCGATTTGGCTACGTTTTATCGGCAGGCGAAAAAGCGCTTTGACGAGGATGAAGCGTTCAAAGCGAGAGCGAGACAGTCTGTTGTACAGTTGCAGGCAGGCGATCCGGAGATTTTGGAAGCTTGGGAGCGCGTTTGTCAGCTTTCTAAACGGTCGTATCGCAAAATATATAATCTGTTGAACATCTCGCAAGACATTGTTGATCGTGGCGAGTCTTTTTATAATCCGTACCTACCGGACGTGATAACAGATTTAGATAAGGCCGGGTTGTTAGTAGAAGACGATGGCGCACAGTGCGTTTTTCTAGAGGGCTTCAGCAACAAAGATGGTGAGGCATTGCCAATGATTGTGCAGAAGTCGAACGGCGGCTATAACTATGCCACCACTGACCTGGCAGCGCTACGCTATCGCATTACCCAAGACCAGGTAGACCGAATTGTGTACACCACAGATGCTGGGCAGTCGAATCATTTTTCTCAGGTGTTTCAGGTGGCGCGGCGAGCGGGATGGGTGCCAGAAACAGTGGCACTTGACCACGCGCCGTTTGGCCTGGTACTAGGTGAAGATGGCAAACGGCTAAAGTCTCGTTCGGGGGAGGCGGTGCCGCTGAAGGATTTGTTGGATGAGGCGATCGCTCGCACTAAAAAAGACATTGAAGAACGCCTAAAAACTGAAGAAAGAACAGAATCTGAAGGGTTTATTCAAAACGTGGCGGAGAAGGTAGGCATCGGCGCGGTAAAGTACGCAGACCTTAGCCAAAACCGGGTGAGCGACTACACCTTTAGCTACGACCGAATGCTTGATCTTAAAGGGAACACAGCTCCTTATATGCTGTATGCCTATGTTCGAGTGCGTGGCATTAGCCGGAGCGGAGATGTCGATCTGTCGAACTTGAAGGCGGATGTAAAACTAACGGAAGAGAGTGAGCTGACCCTAGCTAAGCATCTGCTACAGATGGACGTTGTGATCGATGAAGTGGCGACAGATTTGCTGCCTAATCGACTGTGTCAGTATCTGTTTGAGCTGAGCCAAAAGTACAATCAGTTTTATGATCGCTGCCCGGTGCTGAAGGCAGAAGAACCCGCGCGGACTTCGAGATTAGTACTGTGTGATTTGACAGCGCGATCGCTCAAACTAGGACTCTCTTTACTCGGTATAGAAGTCTTAGAGCGAATGTAGTGAGCGCTTGACTTGGAGCAACGCGGTCATCCGATCAACTGCAAGCCAATAAAAGTCAGGCTGAATCCCGACAAATAAATCAACCCCACAACGGCTAGTTTCTTCAGCCAGGACTCAGGTTGGTCGGCTTCGTCCAGGGTTTCAATGCTGCGCATATTTAGCCAAGCGTAGAAAGGGGCCGCGACGAAGGCAATGATTGTAATCGTGTCGATCAGTGGCTCGAATCCGGCGGTGAAGATGGTAAGGAGCAGTCCAGATAGAGCAATCAGGGTGAGCGCGATCGCCTGCTTAATCGGAAAGGCAATTTCCTTAGTCTGCGGCCATAGCTCGTGTAAGCCCGCTTCTAAAGTGCGAGGGAAGGCATCTACGACGGTGAAGGTTGTGGAGAAAATGGCAGCGATCGTGCACAACCCAATCACCGGTTCCGCCCAATCGCCAATGGTGTTCGTATACATCCCAATGAGCTGTCCCGCAAACTCGGCAGGCTCACTCGCCAATCCTTGCTCCGGCAGCGTTAGCGTCCCCAACGCTAAAAACAGGCAGGCCAACACCACCGTCAGCGCATAGCCAAAGTTAAAGTCAACGCTCGCCTCCTTCATCGGTGTCCGCACACCGCTATCTTCGCTATCTGCCTGCACCCACAGCGACTGCCACACCGAAAGCTCCAATCCTCCGGGCATCCAGCCCATAAACGCCACGATAAAGGGCAGCGCAGACCAGGAAAACACAGAATTTCGCTCAGGCATAGTTGTAGATACAATCTTTACCGCTTCCTCGCCGCCGACTTCCAGAGTGCTGGAACTTGATAGCCCACCCGAAAGCGCGGGAGCCACGACTGTCAAAATAGCCATAATCACTGCGCTAATAGTGGCTATTGAAAGCAAAATGACGCACCACTTCGTAATCTGCTCGAACAGGCGATAGCGACCCACCGCAATCAATCCCCAGCAGAAGAGCAGGACGGCGATCGCCAGCACAGTCGCTGAAACCTGAGGAAACCACAAATATTGCAGCAGCATCGCCGCCACAAACGCATCCACCGCAAAGCTCCCAATCGCGCTCACTACGCTGATGACCAAAAACGGCACAAAAACCCGCTTGCCCTGCTGCCGATACGCCTGAATCAGATTTCGTCCAGAGGCCGCCGCATACCGATGTCCATACTCATAAAACGGATACTTCATCAGGTTAGCGAGCAGTATAAATAGCAGCGCCCCCCAGCCATACGTTGCGCCCGCCCGCGTACTCTGTACTAAATGCGAAACGCCAATAGCCGCCCCCGCCATCAACAGCCCTGGGCCAAGCTGCGCTAAGGAAAATCTGAAGCGGTCTTCTACAGCGGGCGTCATGCGGAGCATTGGAGAGAGGAGTTAACCTAGACTAGCAGGGTTAGAATCACAATCAGCTAACGGCATCATCTGCAAGCGGTATCAATTGTTGCGACAAATGCGTTAGGTTTTAAAGCAGTCTGAAAGCAATATCTGCCTTAAATTCAATGGGTTCACTTCTTGTCTCCTTGCTGCTACTGCTCATCTTCGTGGGGGGCACAGCCGCTTACTTACTCACAGCTCGGCAGTACGACTCTGCCGAATCGGTGGCCACCTCCTACGATGAGTGGACGCAAGACGGCATCTTGGAGTTTTATTGGGGCGAGCATATTCACTTGGGGCACTACGGTTCGCCCCCCAGACAGAAAGATTTTCGTCAGGCCAAGTACGACTTTGTGCACGAGATGGTGAAGTGGGGCGGATTGGACTGCCCGCCCGGTACGACGCTTCTAGACGTGGGCTGTGGAATTGGCGGTAGCAGCCGGATGCTGGCTAAAGATTACGGCTTCGACGTAACGGCAGTGACAATTAGCCCGCAGCAGGTGGAGCGGGCAACGCAGCTAACGCCTGCGGGTCTAAGCGCGAAATTTATGGTGGATGATGCGATGGCGCTATCGTTTCCTGATAACAGCTTTGATGTAGTTTGGTCGCTAGAAGCAGGGCCACATATGCCGGATAAGGCGGTGTTTGCCAGAGAGCTATTGCGGGTGCTAAAGCCCGGTGGAAAGCTAGTGGTGGGTGATTGGAACCAGCGGGACGACCGCCGAAAGCCCCTGAATTCTTGGGAAAAGCCAGTGATGAAGCAACTGCTCGATCAGTGGTCGCATCCTGAGTTTTCTAGTATTGAAGGATTTTCGGAGCTATTAGAGGCGACTGAAATGGTGCGCGGACAGGTAGAGACTGCTGATTGGGCAAAAGAGACGCTGCCGTCTTGGATTGATTCGATTTGGCAAGGCATCATCCGACCTCAAGGACTAGTAAAGTTCGGCTTTTCTGGATTCATCAAGTCTGTGCGAGAAGTGCCAACGCTGCTGCTAATGCGTTTGGCCTTTGGCAGTGGGCTTTGTCGGTTTGGGATGTTTCGGGCGGTGAAAGCTCAGTAAGAAATTGTCATCCAACTAATGTTGTTCTAAACCTCTCCCCAACCGGGGCTAAGTCGTTTCATCACCGGGTTGTATAGCTTAAAGTAGGCAATCGAGCCAATCTGCCGCAAAAGAGACTTTTGTTTAGTATCTGCGCCCATGCACTGTTTGCAGACTGGGTGAGTGACCCGGAACTTGTTGAAGTCCGTCCGTAGACCGCAGGCTGGTGATTGCTGGTACAGAATGTTTTCGAGCGAGTTGTTGTTTATATTGCCGAGCGGAATTTTGCCATCGTAGTCTTTGCAGCAGGGAACTACTGTGCCATCGTACAAAATGCCTGCTTGATCGGTGGTGCCATTGCAGTAACCAAAGCTGGCGGGCACGACGGTCTCGCTTTCTACATTGCCCCAGCTATCTAACGGAAAAGTCTCTAAAGCAAGCTTAGGTGTGAGTTCTATGACCTGCCAGCGACCGGGCTTATGGCCTGCTAGTTTTTGTTCTATTGCGGCAGGGGATGGGCGATTTGGCAGGTGTTTTAGGAGGCGATCGCACCACCCCCTTAGGAACGCTCAATCAATAACTGTCAAGTTTTCAGGAATAGCTCTGTAATTCCATT
>QBMC01000002.1 GCA_003242035.1 Nodosilinea foveolarum
TTGAGCTATCCTCTACCTTAGCTCTAAAGCATGAGCTTGTTTCTTAACGGCCCCTTAAGAGAATATTCGTTTGAGCATACAGAGGGGTGACTTTATTAGCCATGAACAAATCCTTAGAAAATTAAAGCGATAAAAATAACAGAATGAGCGTTAGCGGAGCTTCTCCTTCGGAGACTTTCTCACTAAATACCGAAATCTCTAGGTATAAGAACTCCTGTAAAAGCCTAATATCTACTTACGATGGATTTACGAACAATCCGCTCACTTCGCTATCGTTCCCCAAAAGCTATCAAGGGAACTTGTTCTAACCGTAATCAGTTCGCTTCAAAGTTAAGGTGATATGCGTCAGTGTTTAGACAGACTTTATAAAAAACTGTCCACTCGCTCGCAGTCTCTTTATTTGCTACCTTTCACAGACTCCACTGATCGTCTGACAGCGAGTTAAGCGGTATCGCATTTTAGCCTGATAAGAATTGATGCTCGCAGCGGGCGTAATGATGCGATTAACTCCGCCTGCTAGAGCCATGTCGCATTCTTGCTGTCGCAGGCTTTGACAGACTAAATGTACGGCTACTAAAGATGAAGAGCAGGCAGTATCAACGGCTATACTAGTGCCGATTACGCCTAATAAATAAGATAGTCGTCCGGCGGCTACGCTGTGATTGTTGCCCGTGCCCAGATAAGCGTCAATGGTTTCGGGCGATCGCGATAAAACCCGCTGCTAATAGTCAATGCTACTAATGCCAAAAACCGCCCTCAGACAAAACGCGTCTCTCTACATGCCCATGATTCCATAGCCAGAATCAACATATATCACCTGCCCGGTAATGCCGCTCGCCAGGTCGCTACACAAAAAGGCCGCTGCATTCCCCACCTCGGTTTGCGTCACCGTCCGCCGCAGCGGAGCCACTTCTTCCACATGGTGAATCATGTCCAAAATGCCGCCAATCGCAGAAGACGCCAGGGTACGAATCGGGCCAGCCGAAATGCCGTTAACCCGAATATTCTGCGGGCCTAAGTCTGCGGCCAAATAGCGAACGTTCATCTCTAAGGCTGCTTTGGCGATGCCCATAACGTTGTAGTTGGGGATGACGCGTACACCACCTAGATAGGTTAGCGTCACGATATTGCCGCCCTCTGGCATTAGGGCTTTGGCACCCTTGGCAAGTTGAACTAAGGAGTAGGCGCTAACGCTAAGTGCCAGATCAAACCCGGCTCTAGAGGTGTCGCTAAAGTTGCCGGTCAAATCGTCCCGGTTGGCAAAGGCCAAGCAGTGAATGAGGATGTCGAAGCTGCCCCATTTCTCTTTCACCGTGCCAAACAGCTCGTTTACCTGATCGTCGTCTTGGACGTTGCAAGGTAAAAACAGCGTAGGGCTTAGCGGCTCAGTCAGCTTTTGCACCTTGCCTTCCGCGCGGCCTTTGTCGTCGGGCAAATAGGTAACGCCGATTTCTGCGCCCGCTGCATGAAGCTGTTGGGCAATGCCCCAGGCGATAGAACGGTTATTGGCGATGCCGGTTACGAGGGCTTTTTTTCCAGTCAGATCTAGCATGACGCTTTGTTTCCATCCGTGAATACAGATAGGAGCATACTGAAAAACGGGGATGTCAGTACAGCGATATCCTACCTCTTAATTTCACCCGGCACCGCTACCGCGCACCCTCGACGATATTTAATGCCCGCCCAGGTAATTACTCCACATAGCTGCGCCTGCGAAAAATCAGCCGCCCGAAAGAGCGTATCTCGCATGTCTGCCTGGTCTAAAACGGTATGGGTAAAGTTGGCGTCTTTAATATAAGCCTCGCGCAAGTCGGTTCCCCGCATCGACGCACTGGTTAAATCAGTCGTATCGAAAACGGCATAGCGCAAATCGGCCCCGTCAAAAACGGCGCTTTGAGCGCTGGCATAGCCCAGGTTAGCGTCAATCAGGTTAGCGCCTTCTAGTCGGGCACCGTCCAGATTGGCATAGTACAAATTGGCTCCCTCCAAGTCTGCGCCGACTAGGTTAACGCCCGCTAAATTTAACCGGCGTAAATCGGCTCCGTGCAGGTCACAGCCTGGACATTCGCCCGTTTCTATGAGCTGTTTGATGGCGGATTCTTCGGCAGCGATCGCCCCTTGTCCGCCTCCCCATACGCCACTCACCGCACCCAAAATAAGTGTGCCGACTGCGAAAGCGACCCTTTGCTGAGCGCAATGACGAATCAAATCATTTATCCCTGTATACATGACGTGGGGCAAACTCCAAGACTTTCTCCTCATGGTGTCAGACGCAATAGGAGCGTGGCAAGAGTACACCCCACTTCCCGCGTATTGCCGTCCTTACAGGCGCTGCTCACACAGTCGTTTTACGGATGCGATCGCCATCATCTTTTAAGGTGATATCGCTAGTTTCACGGGTACTCTGGGAGCTGGCTATATCAAGATTAATTTGAATTAATTCGGTACAGCTATCTAGGCCGACGATTCAAACTGCCTTTTATAGAAGGTGCGATCGCCTACGCGCTCACCTGAATCATCGTGAAATCTACCCAAAGGACATGCAGAAGATGAAATCACTCCGAACTCTCGCCGCCCTCACCGCCGCGACCTTAGCTATTTCCGTTGGCAGCGCCACCTCATTTGCGCAAACGCCCGGTACGATGCCCACAACGCCTGCCGCGACCGAAATGCCCACTGGCGCAGCGCCCAACCAGTCTGCCTTTGGCGTTCAAGAAACCGACCAGTCTGCTTACTTACTTTCTACCAACCCCACCAGCAGACTCGGTGGCAAGCAGTCTTACGGCTTAATGATCCTGGAGCAAAAGAAAGCTGGCGCTACCTGTTTTCAAACCGTTGGCTCCAATCCTACCGTTGTGATCCCACCTACAGTGGCCGCAGCCACTAGCGGCGATTGCAGCAAGAGCACAGACACCAACGGCTACATCCTTCGCGCCGCCGATGGCGATATCTCTTACGACCCCGTCCTCGAAGAAAAAGACGGCGTTTTGGCTCTCTATGCCAGACCTCGCCTGGGTCGCCAGGGTGCTTCGCTTTTGATTGGTCAGACAGACGGCATTGCCCCCTCTGGCTACACCAAAATCACCTTGAAATCTAACTGGCGCCTCGCTCGCCAAACGATCAGCGCCACTGGCAGCACCACAGGCCGCACCTACATTACCAGCAACCAGACCCTAGCGCAGCTCGTAGACCAAGCAGGCGGTACAGTCGTGGCTGGGCCAGGGCCAAGCCCCACGCCAACCCCAACGCCAACGCCAACCCCTAGCGTAAGTTTCCCAGACGTTGCAGGTGACATGTACACCAGCGAAATTAACCGAGCCGTACAGCTTGGCTTTATCTCCGGCTTTAGAGAAGACAACACCTTCCGGCCTAAAGCCGCCCTCACTCGCGAGCAGCTCGTCTCCATGGTGATCGATGGCCTCGGCGTGACACAGCTCCCAGCGGTAACGACCCCGTCCTTCACGGATGTTGATCGCAGTCGCTGGAGTACGCCTAAAATTGAGGCGGCTAAGCGACTAGGTCTTGTCAGTGGCTACAGCAACGGCACCTTCCGCCCGACTCAAAACGTCACCCGCGCGGAACTTATGGCCATTATGAGTCAGGCGGCTAAGTATAAAAACAACACCACTCAGCTAGTCTCCAATCAGACTGGTCGCACCTTTAGCGACACGCAAGGCAACTGGGCGCAGAGCACAATCTCTAGCCTGTCTGGGTACTGTGGCATCGCTTCTCCACTCAACGAGACCGGCAACAACTTTGCCCCTCAAACGGCTGCTCAGCGCAACTACGCCGCCGCCGCCCTGGTACGCCTACTCGACTGCCCTCAGAACGCAGCAGCAGGTAAATAAAAAGTTAATCGCAAATTAATTTGCAAGTTGATTGCAGACGCATCTACCTCAGCCCCGATTGGAATAAGCCAATCGGGGCTTTGTCTTCAGGTTTTTTTTAGCATTTGACCAACCTTTGCCAGCAGATTGACATAGCATGTAATCGTTATTAACTTTTGTCGGCAGATCTACGGAGTCCGCAATCGTTGTGTCTTAATTTAAGTACACGAACTTAGGTTGGTTCAATCTAAGGATTCGGACAGTCTAAGGGTTTGGACAAGCAATGTAGGAACGCTCAAGGGTGTAGGGAGACTGATTCAAATCAGCACCTCCCGAATAAGAGGAAGCTAGCCGTGACAATCAACTTGAACGCCACCTGCCGAGAAAATTCTCGGGTCTTAATATGGTCGCTGCGGAATATCCAGAATTTTGTTTACAACGCTTGTCTGTACGAGTTCGAGGACATTATCCGCCGCACTGACGAGGCTGATATTATTGCCCCGCCTGCCTACAACCCACTCAGCCGAGTTATTAACAAAACCATTTCGGTGGCTGCTCAAAAGGTTAAGTCTTCCGCTTTACTGTCTGTAAATCCGTATGGCAGCGCTATTGACCTATGGTATGAGTACGAGATTTATTTTGTCATTCTAGATTTTCCCTGGTACACGGCCTCGATTAATCTGTTGAAAAACTGGCGCAGACGTTGCCGGTTTGCGGTTTGCTACATTATCGAAACCTGGAGCACCGACATCCCGGCACTTGCCAATTTTATGCCGTTTTTCAATCAGTTCGATCTTCTTTGCGTGGGGACTTTTCACATTCTCCCAGCGATTAGTCAGATGGCGAGCTGTCCCTGCATGTTTTTAGCGCCCGGTATTGACACGCTTAAGTTTTATCCCAATCTGGAGGCTAATAATCGCTCTATTGATGTCTGTAGTCTGGGCAGGCGTTCCGCCATTACGCACCGTGCTTTGCTAGAAATGGCCGCTCAAAAACCGTTCTTCTACTATCACGAACTTACCAGCGGCTCGGTGCAGCGGCTGAGCAACCACTCGACCCACCGAACGATGACGGCTAACCTACTCAAAAACAGCCGGTACTTCATCACAAATCATGCCAAGGCAAATCTACCTGGATTGATTACCAGCGACTCTGAAATTGGGTATCGTTTTTTCGAGGGCGCGGCAGCAGGCACCGTAATGATTGGCTGTCCGCCACAGGGCGAGCATTTTAAGCGCTACTTCGACTGGCCAGATGCGGTAATTCCGATCCGGTTTGATGAGCCTAATATTAATGAGATCATCAGTGAGCTAGACGCTCGGCCAAACTATTTAAAGCGCGTCCAAATTAACAACGTGGTTAATTCTTTGCGCAAGCATGACTGGGTGTACCGCTGGGAGCAGGTACTCCAAAAGCTAGGGCTGCTCCCGACTCGTGCGATGGCGGTGCGTCAGACCCGTCTAAAAGTGCTGGCATCCGATCTTGAATCGACTCTCCCTACTCAGAATTGGCCGAGCTGCGTCTATAGCAGCAGATCCGATAGGTCTAGAACTGGTAAGGAGTGACGGTTGCTGGATAGATCGTAAGTAACGACGTGAGAAACCCACCGCAGCGCTCGGGTTTGCCGCTGTTGGGGCGGAATGGGTTTGAGCGCATAGTTGGGAATGGCCATCAGGTCCGGGGATTCATGTTTTTGTATTTTCTAATACTTTTTGCGGCTCGCATCTACAGCCGAAACTGACGCTGCATTCGCTGGCCCATCATTCAATTATCCTTTTGAGCCGCGTAGCAGACCGTAGCGGATAAGTCCTCGGCTAAAGCCGGTGGTCATTAGGGCGATCGCTGCTGTCCCTCGAATCGTTTGCATTCCCGCCTCAAAAATTCCTGCAATCACCGCCGGGTCGAGCGCCGATTGCACCACATCCTGCCAGAAAAATTCTACTTGTCGCGACCAGTCGGCTAGCTCTAGGTCAGTAAAACCAATGCTTTCGGCTAGCGTTCCATAACCAGAAAGTGAAATAACGTAAGGCAGATGGTAGAGCTGGTAGAGCCGTTTTAGATGGCGTTCTTCACTGCTCGTCAATGGCCCAGCCAGCGTATGCGTCGGTCGATGACACCAGGTCGCCATCAAAAAAGTGCCGCCCGGTTTTAGCACTCGGTAGCATTCCTGTAAAAAGGCCAGCTTGTCTGGCATGTGTTCGCCGCTTTCCATCGACCAGACAAAGTCGAAGGAGTTGTCTGGGAAAGGGGTGTTTAGCGCGTCGGTAACCTGAAACTGTACGGCGGGCCGAACGTCGCCAAAGTTCTCGAATGCCTGTAGCGTGACGCCTTTTTCTTGAGCGCGATCGCCCGCCCGTTTTGCCTGCACCGGGCTGAGCGTAATCCCCACAGCCTGCGCGTTAAATTTTTCGGCCAAATACAGCGTACTGCCGCCAATTCCGCAGCCTACATCCAAAATGGTTTGGGCCTCGCTCACCCTACCCCAGTTCAACATCTCCTCTATCAGGTCAATTTGGGCCTGACGGCGGTTTTTCTTTTGTTGACCGGTGGGGCCGTAATAGCCGTGATGCATATGCTCGCCCCAGGTGCGTTCCCACAGGGGTGAAGACTCGTCGTAAAACTGCTGAATTTTTTCGGTGAGAGGGTTAGTCATAGGAGTGTCGGCAGTCTTTGAGAATTGAAAGGTCTTTAGTGTAAAGGCTTCTCGGTTTAAAAGTCGCATTTTTTCAAAGCAAGTCTGCAAACGGGCTGAGCAGTCCGTCCGTTAAGTGTCTTAATAGTAGAAACGATCATTTAGACGCTATGACTGTTTCTAGAACCATTTGCACTGGCTTTTTGGCCCTGATTATAGTGGGCACGCTGCTGTTGATGCTGCCCTTTGCCACGGCTAGCGGTGACTGGAACAGTCCTTTGGTCGCTCTATTCACAGCTACATCAGCCGTCTGCGTGACGGGCCTGATTGTCGTAGATACGGGTACTTACTTTTCTTCCTTTGGCCAAGTCATTGTGCTTGCGCTCATTCAGTTAGGGGGGTTGGGCTACATGACGGCTACGACCCTGCTACTTTTGCTAGTAGGGCGGCGGCTTTGCCTTAAAGATCGGCTCGCCATTCAGCAAGCGATGGAAACTGCTGAGCTAGCCAATGTCAATAAGCTGCTGGTTTCTATCATTTCTATGACGCTGATTTTTGAGCTGGCGGGCGCATTTTGCTTGATGCCGACTTTTATCACAGACTTTGGGCTGGGGCGATCGCTCTGGCTCTCCATTTTCCACAGCATCAGCGCTTTCAACAATGCGGGCTTTAGTCTTTTCTCCGATAGCCTGATACAGTATGCCGAAAACGCTTGGCCGATGGCTGTTATCTCGGCGCTGATTATTCTGGGCGGCATTGGCTATCAGGTGATTATGGAGGCGTTTTTGTGGGGGCGCGATCGCCTTCAGGGTCGAAAAAAACGCACCGTTTTCTCTTTGCACTTTCGCATTGTTACTAGCACTACGCTAGTCCTGTTGCTCTTAGGCACCCTCGCCTTTTTACTGATTGAGTACGACAATCCAAAAACTTTAGCAGGCGAAGGGTTTGGCCTAAAAATACTGCTTGCCGGATTTCAATCGGTGGTGATGCGTACCGCTGGATTTAACTCAATTGACATTGGGGCGATGGAGACTAGCGCTTTGTTTGTGGCGATCGCGCTGATGTTTGTCGGCGCTAGCCCTGGCAGCACCGGCGGAGGCATCAAAACAACCACAGTTCGCATTTTGCTAATGTCCACCTTGGCCGCGCTCAGAGGCAGAGACGAGGTGGACTGCTACCAACGCCAAATTCCCACCACCCGCGTCCTCAAGGCACTAGCCGTTGTGGTTGCTTCTGCGATTAGCGTGATTATCATCACCACCTGCATCTCCGTCACCGATCCAAATCTCAGTTTCATTGGTATTCTCTTTGAGGCGGTTTCAGCCTTTGCCACCGTCGGCCTCTCTACCGGTATTACTGCCGATCTGTCCATACTAGGACAGCTATTTATCATTGCCGCCATGTACATCGGCAGAGTCGGCATTTTACTGCTGATATCAGCGCTACTAGGCGATCCTAGCCCCACCTCAATTCACTTCCCCGAAGAAGATTTGCTGACTGGTTAAGACAGCCGCAATTTCTTCGTATTCTCAACCAAACTCTTCACAAACGCATCTAGCCGCTGCGACAGTTTCTCATCGGTCAACTCACCCGCTTTGTCGAAGGCATTCCAGGCTCGCCCAATTGCAATCTGCTCAGGAATCACCCAGGCGTGAACCCAGCGCATAATCACGCGCAAATCGTTGAGCGCGTTGCTATTCGACTGTCCGCCTAGCACACTGATCATGCCGGTAACTTTGCCGTCTAAATGGTCAAAGCTCATCAGATCTAGCGCATTTTTAATCACGCCGCTGACGCTGCCGTGGTACTCGGGCGTGGCAATCATCAGCCCATCGGCTGCGGTAACCGCTGTGCGCATAACGTCTACATCCGGATAGTCTGGGTAGTCGCTGCCGCCATCGCAAAAGGGCAGCGTCATCTCCTTCAGGTCTAAGATCTCCACCTCTGCGCCTAAACTTTCGGCTCGCTTGGCCGCCAACTGTAGCGCTTGCATACTGTAAGAATCGGATCTCAAGCTACCGCCTATGCCCACAATCTTCACCATAAACCTATCTCCTTAACTACGCGTGACCGGCTGAGCTTTCGACGAACTGGCAATTTTTTTTTATACGAGATGTTTCGAGTAATTCTCTCTACCTACAGAACTATTTCGTCAGGACTATCGTCTTTCAAGTTTTTCCCCTGTAGAATCGCGATCAACTCTGAACAACCAAAGCAAGCGGCTAGGTTCAAATTCAGCAAAAAACTATGAACTTTCTAGCTAAGCAGTGGCACTATCTGACTGCCGACTGGCACGTTTTGCTAGAGAAACCCGTTTCGCCAAAGAAGCTGAGCTTTCTGCTCATCCAAACGTCACTGCCTTCTTTTGGCTTCTATTTCATGCTGACGCTGGCTACGATGATTGCCACGCTAGGACTGCTTTCTAACAGCGCCGCGACCATTATTGGTGCGATGATTGTAGCGCCGCTGATGGGGCCAATTGTATCGGCAGCTTACGCGCTGGTTACCGCCGACCATAAGCTGCTTAGCCGTTCGCTGTTGACGATATTAGATTTAGGGGTGGCGGTTTCGGCGGGCGGGGCGGGTGCTTTTGCGATGACGCGTAAGAGTATTTCGAATGCGATCGCCGGTGTTGCGATCGCCGTTGCCCTGGTTCCGCCGCTGTGCGTTTCGGGTATTGGCCTGGGGCTAGGCAGCGATGCCGTCATGGGTGTTGGGTTATCTTTGGGCGATCGCGGAATCGTCCCTGGCGTTTTCTCCTGTTTACGACCAATCTCATTGGCATTATTGTCAGTGCGGGCTTGGTCTTTCTGCTTCAGGCATACGGCGATGTCAAAAGGGCTATTGTTGGTTTATTGGCAGCCGTGCTCTCGCTAGTGGCGATTAGCTATCCGCTAGGTTTCTCGCTCAACCGGCTGCTCATCCGCAACAAAATCTATCACGGCCTGAGTGATATTAAGGCGCAGCGGCCCGATTTGTTCGCCAACCTCAACGGCTATTCCTGGAACGTGCGGTTCGACGAAAGTTCGGTCTATGTGGATATGGACTTGATGGCCCCGCCCAAGACCTTTGCGGGCGATCGCCTCTCGCTGATTGCCGACGCGATCGCTGAAGGATTAGGAATGCCCGTCAAAGTAAAATTCCGGCTCATCCCGGTCAACGTGGTCGAAGTAAATGAACCCGACCAGCCCCCATAAAAAAAGCGATAAAAAAGAGAGTCCCCAAAATTAGGAACTCCCTTTTTCTTTTTATCAGGCTCTGTTCGTCAAAACCGATCCGTTACAATCTAGCCCTCAGTCGCTAACTCAGTGCTACCCCGGCGACGGCCACCTGTCAGACTGTTGAACAGCATCACGCCAACGGCCTTGATCAGGTTGCCTTCTAGCTCCTGGTACAGCTCCATATTGAGGCCAAATGCATCATTGGCCTCTTCCACAATCGCGTTAGCCGTCTCGTCATCTACCGGCGCTTCGTTTAGCGATTCACGATAGTTAGCCTTAAACGCCTTTTCATCTTCAATCGTAGGAAATTCATAGAAAGCAACGCCATCGCTGCCCGTTAAGTTCATTGCTCGCTGAGAAATTGTCTTCAGGATTTGACCACCGGACAAATCGCCTAGATAACGAGTGTAGGAATGACCCACCAGTAGCTCAGGCTGATTTGCTGAAATCTCGCGGATGCGCTCAACGTATTTTTTTCCGGTTTTAGAAAGAGAGATTTGCTCTTTCCAGTTGTTGCCGTAGTAGAAGGCCAAATCTTCTTCTAGCGTCGCCTTACGGTTTAGTACGGGGAAGTAAATTTTGGAGACAACGGGATGATCCTTATGCTTTTCTAGCTCCTCTTCCATTGCGGAGTAGATGTAGTAAAAGTTTGCGACTAGCTTGCGATAGGACTTCTTTTCGACTACACCGCGCAAAAAGCATCGAACAAACCCGACGTTTTCGGCCATCGTGTGAGCCTTTTTAGTGCCCTCGCGGAGCTGAGTCGCTAAATTGGTGCTCATGTTATAAAAATCTCTAACTTAGGAAAACAGGGGAAAAAACTAAACTTGCCTGTGGCGGGACGACGCTCACTTATAAACGTCCAAAATGAGAGTCGCTGAGTTTAAAGCTTAGAATGACGCCCTATCCAAAGAAAAAATTCGCAACATTTTTTCACGTACAGGCACATCTAGAGCACAAGGTCTGAATCTTTCGAAACAAAGCAAGAGCGATCGCGCCAATCTAATGTTTTCAAACAAAACCCTCTTCCACTGGCTATTGGAAGGGGGTTTGCTTCTGCTTGCTTTAGAACTCGCAGTCTAGATATCTAGATCAGCCATGTTCAGCCGGGGGCCATAGGTTTCGATAAACTCACGACGCGGGGCCACGCGATCGCCCATCAATATCGTAAAGATCCGATCCGCCTCAGCCGCATCCTCAATCTCCACCCGCTTCAGCGTCCGCGACATCGGATTCATGGTCGTATCCCATAGCTGCTGCGGCATCATCTCGCCCAAACCCTTAAAGCGCTGTATGGTGTACTTTGCGTTCTCGGGCAAAGCCGCAATCCCATCCTGTAGCTCTTTTTCGCTGTAGCAATAGGTATGGTTCTTACCACGCTCTAGCTTGTAGAGCGGTGGGCAGGCAATGTAAATGTAGCCCTGGTCTACCAAATCGCGCTGATAGCGATAGAAGAAGGTTAGCAGCAGGGTGCGAATGTGCGAGCCGTCTACGTCTGCGTCTGTCATCAGACAAATGCGGTGATAGCGCAGGTTTGCCGGGTCAAACTCTTCGCCCTTAATGCCGAGGCCCAGCGCCGTAATTAAAGACTGAACTTCGTTGTTCTTGTAGATTTTGGCGTCGTCTGTTTTCTCAATATTGAGGATTTTACCTCGTAGCGGCAAGATGGCCTGGAATCGGCGATCGCGCCCCTGCTTGGCACTGCCGCCCG
The DNA here is from genome assembly GCA_003242035.1 of Nodosilinea foveolarum. Lineage (GTDB taxonomy): Bacteria > Cyanobacteriota > Cyanobacteriia > Phormidesmidales > Phormidesmidaceae > Phormidesmis > Phormidesmis foveolarum. The sequence goes on from QBMC01000002.1 coordinate 11,392, forward strand.
CAGAATCCCCCTCTACAATGAAAATTTCCGACTCCGATGGATCGCGAGAGCTACAGTCCGACAGCTTACCCGGCAACGTCGAAGACTCCAGCACCGACTTACGACGGACTAAATCGCGCGCTTTCTTCGCCGCTTCTGCCGCATTAAAGGCGTTAATCGCTTTTTCTAGAATGGCGTCCGCCACACTCGGGTTAAAGTCCAGATACTCACTGAGCGCTTCGCCGACCAAAGAGTCTACGATACCGCGCACTTCGGTGTTGCCCAGCTTAGTCTTGGTTTGCCCTTCAAATTCGGGGTCGGGCACCTTTACCGAAACCACCGCCGTCAAACCTTCGCGGATGTTCTCACCCGCCATGTTCGACTCGCCATCTTTGCGCTTCTTCCGCTTTTTAGCAAACACGTTCATCGTGCGCGTCAGCACGGCCTTCAGACCTTCGAGGTGCGTACCACCGTCTACCGTGCGAATGTTGTTCGCGAAGCCCATCAGGTTATCAGAAAAGGCATCGCTGCACCATTGCAAAGCCGCTTCTACCTGGACACCGTTTTTATTGGAGTTAACGTAAATAACGTCGGGGTGCAGCGGCTCTTTTTCGCTGTTCATGTACTCGACGTATTCTTTAATGCCGCCTTGGTAGCAGTAGTGAGAAACCCGAGGTTGCTTCGCTTTGATTAGCTCCAGGCGATAGTCTGTAAAGGTAATGTCTACGCCCGCGTTGAGGTAGGCCAGCTCTTTCAGTCGGCGCTCTAGCGTTTCAAACTCAAACTCGACGGTGTTTGTAAAGATTGTCGAGTCAGGCTGGAAGGTAACTTCAGTGCCTGTTTTGCTACTGCCCTTCGAGGTTTTGAGCGTACCAATGGCAAGCCCTCGCTCAAAGCGCTGATTGTGCACTTTGCCCTCGCGCCAAACGGTCACTTCTACCCACTCAGACAGCGCGTTTACGACCGAAATACCGACGCCGTGCAGTCCGCCCGATACTTTGTAGCCGCTGTCGCCGCCGAACTTACCGCCCGCGTGAAGCACCGTCAGCACCGTCTCTAGCGCCGACTTACCCGTAGTGGGATGAATGTCTGTGGGAATGCCGCGTCCATCGTCGGTTACCGTCACCGAGCCATCCGCGTTTAAGGCGGCGGTGATGAAGTTACAGTGACCGGCTAGTGCTTCATCAACGGCATTATCAACGACTTCGTATACCAGGTGATGCAGACCCCGTGGCCCAGTGCTCCCGATGTACATTCCCGGACGCTTCCGAACAGGCTCAAGTCCTTCTAATACCTGAATCTGCTGAGCGCCATAGCTGTTCGCCATACAATTTCTCCTAGCGGTTTCTCTAAACCCGTTGTCTAAATTTTGGTCTAACCTTTGGTCTGACCTTTGAATTGGCCCTTTTACGAGTGCTGCCTTTCACGAACGCTATCAGCGCGATCGCACAGACTGAGTGGCTTTATGCTACTTGCTCTACAGAACCGTTCTAAAAGGTCTAAATGGTATCTTGCCTACGAATTCTAACACAATGGCGTTAAAAGCGATTTTAGAGCGGTTACAGCGCATATCTAAAAATAGGGTCGTAGTCCCGTTTTTCAACTGCCTTCAGTTTTCGCCTATAGTCGTCTATTAATGTCGTTCGATAATTTGTTGGCGTCCATTGCAAAATAGTTCTTTTGTACCATGCCTAATTATAGTCGCTGGCCCTACGGCTGCGGGCAAGTCTGGGCTGGGGTTGGCGATCGCCCAACATTACCCGTCCGTCATTCTCAGCGCCGACTCCCGTCAAGTTTACAAATCGTTTGATATCGGTACGGCCAAGCCCTCTTTGGCAGATCGCGCGGCGGCTCCCCACCGCTTTGTGGATATTTGCGAACCCACTGAGACACTAACGGTCGCCAACTATCAGGCTCGGGCTCAGCATTTGATTAGAGAACTGCACGAGCGTAGAGAACAACTGCCTCTATTAGTCGGTGGAACTGGCCTTTACATAAATTCGATTGTTAAGGGACTCAAAATACCACGGGTTGCGCCGCACGAAGCGCTAAGGTCACAATTTCAAACCTTGGGGCAACCCCACTGCTATGATTTGCTGCGGCAGCTAGACCCAGATGCGAGTAGCAAAATCCATCCGAACGACTCGGGAAGGACGGTGCGGGCGTTAGAAGTGTTTTACGTCACGGGACGAACAATTTCGAGCCAGCAGGGAGAAAATCCGCCGAGCTATCCGATCCTATATATAGGTCTAAATTGTGAGCCTGAGCTGCTGCGATCACGAATTACCACCCGCGTCCATCAAATGATCGAAATAGGTCTAGTCGCAGAGGTCGAGCACATTATCCAGCGATATGGCCCAGACTTACCCTTGTTAAAAACTTTGGGCTATGCGGAAGTGCAGCAGTATCTGAATGGAGAAATGGATTTGGAGGAGGCGATCGCGCTGATCGTGCAGCACACCTGTCAGTTTGCCAAGCGTCAGCGCACCTGGTTTCGCAAGGAAGCTCAAATAGAATGGTTTGAGGTGGGCGATCCGAGATTGGAGGAAAAAGTTTTGGCCCGAGTTGAAGCGTTTGTAGACGGACTAAACGATAGATAAGGCAAAGTTGACTACTCCCGCGACTGAAGTACGGGGGACTCCCCGGCTTCGGTCAGAGGTTTCAGCACTTCTGCTAATCTAGAAGTTCTTAGGCTCCAGATTCTCAGACGCCTTGGGCTGGTCAATTGCCCACTAGCCGGTTTGCACTGCATTCCGGTTACGTTTGCTTTCCTGCCGATATTCCAAGCACCATTGCAATCTGCATTGATCCGAGTTCCATCAGCGCTCTTATACAGCCCGCGCTTTGGCTTAGTTCCAGACGGCTTCCATCCCTCGGGTTTTGCACCGAATACGGGAATTACGTCTAGGTCTAAAGCTGACGCTTTGGACGTATAGCTTTCTTCCTGCGGGGTAAACTCAATCCCGTACAGCTCGCACAATTGGGAGATGCGCTTTTTGAGTTTGGCAGTCGGAATTTGAACAAACTTTTGATTGGTCTTGCGACCCATATTGGCTTTGTTTTTCTGGCCTTTATTCCAGCCAAAGACAACGACACCGATTTGATTAGCTACGCAGTAGTTCACGCCTTGGCGAGCAGCCTTGTTCACCGCATCCCGCATCTGTCGATTGCGCTTTGTCGTCAGCCGGTCGAGCAGGCGGCACCAGAAGTCTTGAGCTTTGTCGCGCTTAATATTAGCTACCTGCTTGTTATAGAACTGGTTGACCGCCTTCAGTTGCTTGCCGTCAATGATGAAAGCTTCAGCGTCCGAAGGCGTACAGGTCAGCCAGTTATCAACCCCCTGGTCAATAGAAAGCGCCTTGTTTGGGTCTAGTTCTGGCTTTTCGGGCGCGTCAGCCGCCGACACCCAGACCGCGTCAAAGTACCCAGCACGGGGAACGATCTGCAATTCCTTCACGGTTGCCCAGTCAAGATTAGATGGAAAGGGAATAAAGATTTCCCTCAGCCCAAACCACACTTTACAAGCTGTCCCCATTGCCACCCGAACGCCTTTATCTGTCAGCTTCAGCCATCGTTTAGGGTAGCTAAGCTGAAAGCGCCCACCCGACTTGCGATAGTTGGGCGCTTTCGGCTCGTCAGGTAGCTCACCTTGAAACCACAGCTTGCGCAGCTCTTTGAATCCCTTGAAGGCTTCGCCTACAGAGAAACAGGTTTGCTGCGCCGCCGAAGTGTAGAGCGCTTTCATATGAGGATTGCGCTTCATCTCAGTTGCTAGCCAAAATTTGTTGGCGTATTTCTTCTCCTTGAAATAGACCTGACGCGCTAGATAAGTTGTGCAGTTATAGAGGCTGTTGGACACTCTGCATAGAAACTCTAACGCCGCCGATAACGACGGGTCGGAAGGCAGTCTATTTACTTGTGCTGCAAACGTTTTAGCCATCCCCTTATTATAACTGTTATTGTGGATAAATACATAGTTATCAACAGTGAAGATATGAGAAAAAAGTCTGAAGGCTTCCGGCACGACGCGCACTCAGTCGGGCTGGCTACGGTTCATCTTGTCTTTGTTCCTAAGCGCCGAAAGCCTGTATTGAAAGGGCCGGTGAGAACCCGTTTGAATGAGATATTTCAGAGCGTTGCGATAGATAAGAAGTGGATCGTTCGCTCCGTTAAGATTGCCCCTGACCACGTTCATCTGCTAATTGAGTACGATTCCAAAACGTCTGTTGCAGAAGTGGCTAGAGCATTCAAGGGCCGGTCATCCCGTTACCTGCGTAAAGAGTTTCCTCACCTATTGAAATTACCTTCACTTTGGCCGCGTTCATATTTTTACGAGACGACCGGCAAAGTCAGTACGGCTAAGATAGAGGCGTATATTAATGACCCTCATCATTGGTAGACTTTAGGCGGTTAAAACCGCTTGCCCCGCTTTTCTACCCCGGACTGAAGCCACGGGGTTACCAAGCTTCTCAACTATTTCTCATGTTCTTGAGTAGTTGGGTTTCGGCTACGCTCAACCCACGGGTCAGGTGCCAATAACTTTGAGAATTGGCCCACTATGCCTTCCGCCTGGTGACTGAGCGTAGTCGAAGTCACAGCTCCTCGGTTTCTAGCTCCGGAATCGGCAAGGCTTCGCGTTTTTTCTCCATTGGCTCTACCTCCGGGGAGCGCGCTGGAATCAACTCCTTCTGGCGTTCTTCGGCCACTTCTTCGGTGCGCTCTTCTAGCTTCAGCGGTAGCTTCACCGCCTGCGGCACTTTCGCCTGCTTCGTCTTCGGCAGCGTTCGCTCCAAATCGCCTAGCGGTCTAGGAATCACCATCACCGAATTGAGTTCGCCAATGCGCTCGGCCTCGTTCATACCGGCTTCAACGGCGATCGCCACATTAGACAGCGACCCCTGAATAATAATCGTGCACAGCCCCTCACCAATCGTCTCATGAGAAACCAGCGTCACCTCAGCCGACTTGGTCATCGCATCTGCCGCGCCCACCATTGCCGGAAATCCGCGCGTCTCTAGCAGACCAATCGCGCTGCCGCCCATCGACTGCCCTGCCCCTTCTAGCTCTTCCATCCGCACGCTGATCGGCAAAATCGCCTCTAGGTTTGCGCCCGGTCTAGGAATCATCGAAGACGAGACAAACTGACCAAACTGCTGAGCGGTCTTGGTCCCGGCATGAACCGCCATCCGCACATCCGCCACCCCGCCGCGCACAATCGCCGTACAGTGTCCGCCGCCGGTTTTTTCGTAGCCGACCAAAAACACGTTAGCAGACTTCATCATGGCATCCGCGACGCCAATAATCGCCGGAAAGCTCGTCGTCGAAACCATCCCCAAGGCCGTATCGTGCATCCAGTTGCGACGAGTGGCCGTAAATGATTTGCGCTGAGGAGTGGCGTCTGATTGCATAGCTATCGGTTGTCCTGGTTTCCGTTAAGTGACTGCCGATTGGGAAATAGCGTTGAGATTAGTTCGCTCACCTGATGGCGACCATACACTCTGTTATGAGAGGGTGCGCTAAGAGCAGAAGACGGTTGGCTAGAGGGCTGAGCGCTATTTTCATCGCTGAGGTCATAGGTCTGATTTAATTGTACGCCATTCTTTGAGGGGTCGTAGCTAGTAGAACTGGCGCTGACGTCAATCGTGGGGATTTGAACAGGCTTGGGTTCAATCGGCCCCGGTTCTACAAAAGTGTTTTTGGGAAAGTCCTGGCTAGAAACGTTTGGCCCAAAGCTGCTTTGACTGAATCCGTTTTGGCTAAATTCGTTTTGGCTAAATTCGTTTTGACTTAGGCCGTTTTTATCTGAGCTATTGTCATGAAAACTGTTTGAATTGAAACCTGCTGAGACGGCAGCCTTTTTCGGAGCCGCGCCCGACAGCGTGTTGGGCGGCAGCAGCGCATTGTCCTCTACTTGAGGATCCATCAGCGTACTGCCCGGACTAATGCAGGCATTCGCACCCACCCGCCCGCTGCCGACAACCAGCACATTCGCGCCGAGCGTTGCACCGGACGAAATGGTCAACAGGCCCGCTTTGGACTGAACGCATACGCCGCCCGCTAAGCAAGCGCCGCTGCCGATGATAATACGACTACCGGGAAGCGCCTGCAAGACCACACCAGAGGCGATCGCGGCCGAAGCATCCACCGTGACATCACCCACTATGCAGTAGTGAGTATGGCTCACAGCCGTGGGTTCCCGCTGCGCCGCATTGAGTGTGGTGTCAGTAAGTGATTGCATATCCTACGCGCCGTAACTGAATGAATCAATAACGGACTTGCCGCTACGGACGTTGAATTGTCGCTTCAAGGACGCGCCGCTTAGCTTGAGGATCGACGCCAATCAAACGCACATACTCACCTTGATGGCGGGCAAGCTGTTTGCCCAGCGCTGAGATGGCCTCTGCCGGACGACGCGCATCAATGGCTTCACCGGTCTTCCAAATGCCGCTCCGGTAGCGCCGCTTATCCGCATACTCAACCGAGATTCGGTGGCCCTGGTTCACGAGCTGAGTGACCTGATCCATCACTTCGGATTCTATGCCACCGCCATTGCCGTTGCTACCAACACTCTGATTGCCGTAGCCACCGCCACTGCTATTGCCGTTGCTACCTGTACTTTGATTTCCGTAGCCACCGCCGCCACCGGCTTTTCTAGCACTGTATTCGTTGCCGTTATAGCTGCTAGGCTGGCCCCGAAAGGCAGGATCGTCATAGTGAGGAGGGTTGGCATTAATCGGATCTTGGCCCGTGCCGGAAACGGTCTTATAGCTGGGCTGACCAGGGCGCTGAATCGTCTTTTCGACCACCCGACGCTTTGCTTTGGGATCGACGCCGACTAGTCGCACGTAGTTGTCTTTATGATTGGCTAACTGCTTACCTAGCGCCGAAATAGCCTCTGCCGGACGACGAGCGTTAATAGCTTCACCCGTTTTCCAAATGCCGCTGCGATAGCGCCGCTTATCGGCGTACTCAATGGATATTTTGTGACCCTGGTTCACCAACTGCGTCACCTGATCCATGACCTCAGATGCCATACCGCCCGCATTTTTAGCGCTGTAGCCGTCGGCTCCGTAGCTGCTAGGCTGGCCGCGAAAAGCCGGGTCGTCGTAGTGAGGGGGGTTGGCATTAATCGGGTCTCCACTAGAGCTGTCGCGACCCGCGTTACGCCCCGAACCAGATTGACTAGAACTAGAACCAGATTGCCCTGAACTGGACTTACCGGGCTTCTGAATCGTCATCGAAGATCCGCGTGTCTTCATCTCGGGGTTAATGCCGAAGACCCGAACGTACTTGTCCGCATTTTGGCTCAAGAATCCCTGAAGCTGGCTGATAGCCGCAGACTCACTGCTAGCCTTGATCGAAGGTGCGGTCTGCCAGATGCCGCTACGATAGCGCCGCTTGTCGGCAAACTCAATACCGATTTTGTTGCCGCTACGGAGGATCTGACTCACCGCTTGAGCCACTTCGTCACTGGCATTTCCGCCGTTTTGACTGTCGCCGCTCTGACTTCTGCCGCCCTGACTATAGCCACCCGAGCTGCCAGCGCCGCCTGCTGGAGACTGACCAGACCCGTTCGCTTGAGGAACGGCGTGAGCCGAAATCTCTACGGGCTTACCGTCGGCTTTTTGAATCGTAGTAGTCGCCATCCGGCTCTTTTCCTTTGGATCGATCCCAAACATGCGGATGTATTCACCGCTGTGCTCGTCGAGGCAATGCTCTAGTTTGGCAAAAACTTCTCTTTCGTTAGTAGTTTCAATCGGAGAGCACACTTTCCACACGTTGCTACGATAGTGACGCGGGCCAGCGTGTTCTGTGCCGATGAGGTAGCCACTGCTCAGCAAATTTCGCACTTCTTGCGCAATACCAGGCGTGAGTCCACCGCCCTGGCCATTATGCTGCGAGGTGCCGTTCTGCGGGCCGTCGTTACGATGCACAGAATAGCCGCTTTGCGTTGCCCGACTATCGCTACCATACGCGTCGCGAGGGGCTGCTGCATTGGCGGAGCCATCATTCACCTTGTCGCCCGGACGCCGTACGGTGGTCATACCCATTCTGCGCTTGGCTTTAGGGTCAATGCCAAACATCCGCACGTATTCGCCTTCGTGCTCTGCTAAACAGCGCTCTAGCCCAGAAAATACCGCTTGCTCGTTCTGCTCTCTAATCGGTGAGCAGGTCTCCCAAACGCCGCTTTGATAGTGACGTTTGTCGGCATGTTCCATCCCAATGCGATAGCCCTGGCTCAGGTACTGGCGCACCTGCTGAACAATCTCGGGCGAGAGTCTCTGAGTCTGCATGTTTGCTCCTTTATTAGCGGTGGAATGAGTGGCGGCGGAATAGGCAGACGGGGCAGTCTGTCGAGCGGTGGCTTTGTGAATAGGCACCTGTCTAGATTTGGAGGTGTTGGCTCTAGAAATATTGGGCGATCGCCGATTCTCATCTGGCAGAGTGCCAATGACTTCTCTAACAAATTCGGTGTCTTCGGGTCGAACGTTGGGGAGTTGATCGGCCTGATGCTGGCTGGTGATGATGCTGCCAGAGGGGATGCATTTACCCGGTGGTATTTCCACGTCCTGTACTAAGACATGCATCATGACGACGCAGCCGTCGCCCAGCCGAGCGTTATAGATTGTAGAGCGGAAGCCGATGAAGCAGTTTTTGCCGATGTAAGCGGGGCTGTGAATGAGAGATTTGTGAGCGATCGCACTCCCTGCCCCCACCCAAATAGAACAGGGCGACCCATCTTCACCCGTGACCTGTGGGCCAGCGGTGGCTTCTGCAATCACCCCCGGAAGTAGCTGAGCGCGATCGCTCACGACAATAGCAGCACCGGGTTCAGCCGTAACCGCTGTACCCGGTGCAATCATTGCGCCTGCGCCCACACTCACGCGACCCTCTACCAAAGAGAACTCATGCACATTCGCGGCGGCATCTACTGTGGGATACGCCCTAGAACTGGATTGAAAGCTGGGCCGCGAGCGAGCGATCGCCTGCGTCCGGCTAGATGTTTGGGCGACCATGTGCCCGCGTCCTCTATCTAATAACTATCTTCCCGCTTGTCGTAAAGCAGGCCATTATCGAGACTGACCGTATCGACAATAGCGATAACTGCTGCATCGACCGGTCTTTGATCGTAGCCTCGCTGCTGCCTAGCCCCGCTACCGCGACTAACGAGCACCCACTCACCCACGCCCGCTCCGACGGCATCGGCGGCGACTTCATAGTCATCTAGGAGGTCGCCCGATTCACTCACGAGCTGAATGAACAAAAGCTTGACCCCCATTAAGCTGTCGTCTTTAACGGTACTCACGACCGTTCCTCTGACTTTAGCTAAGCGCATGTCTTTGGTTTCCCGAGCGCCTATCTACCATAGGGGCGAATGCCGCTAACGCTCTCGCGAAACTGCTCAACCGCCTCGGTATAGCGAATCGGCAGCACAAACTCCAGGTTCTCGTGCGGACGCGCGATGATGTGAGTCGAAAGCACCTGACCGCCGTTAACGCGCTTAACGTTCTCTACGCCAGCCGCGACAGAAGCCTGTACTTCAGAAACGTCGCCGCGAACGATCACGGTGACCCGGCCGCTGCCAATTTTCTCGTAGCCAACTAGCGTAACGCGAGCGGCTTTCACCATCGCATCGGCTGCTTCTACCACTGCGGGGAAACCCAACGTTTCTACCATTCCTACTGCAATTGCCATAACTTTTTCCTAATTTTATAGGAGGATTAAAAACAAATCAAAGATGCGGGCAGCTTGAACCCTGCCCCCGACATAGCCTGTATCCGCTTATGATCGGAACTGTTCGACTGCTTCGGTGTAGCGAATCGGCAGCACAAACTCTAGGTTCTCATGCGGACGCGCAATAATGTGGGTCGAAAGCACTTCGCCTCCATTCACTCGCTTCACGGACTCAACGCCCGCAGAGACGGACGCTTGAACTTCAGAAACGTCGCCGCGAACGATCACGGTGACCCGGCCACTCCCAATTTTTTCGTAACCAACTAGGGTGACGCGAGCCGCCTTCACCATCGCATCGGCCGCTTCCACCACTGCGGGGAACCCCTTTGTTTCAATCATTCCAACAGCAATAGGCATTAATCGACATCTCCTTCTAATAAAAAGCCACTACAGAGTCGAATTTGTAATAGAAAAAGCTTCGTAATGACACCTCTTTTGTGCCCGCTGCTGCCTCACTTTTCAAGGGTGAGATCTCAGCCGACGGTGAACCAAAATCCGCTGTTTCTACGCTTAAAAATTCTTTCGGGAAAGCCCTTAGTAACTCGTGCGTCATAACTCAGAATAAATTGGCGTCGTCCCTTTGACAATATAAGTGTCGATGATTGTCGCTAATAATGCGCATTATTAAACCTTATGACAATATCATTGCTTTTTGTGCCAAAAAGTGAGGGTTGCTGAGCTAGGCAGTTTTCGCTGATCTAAGCTGATCTAATTGGTATTGGGGACGTCTAGGGAATAGATCGAGGTGGCAGGGATCGGAGGAGGTCGGGCGATCGCCCATGCGCCAAGTCTCGATCTCCATGTTCGGGAGAATAAAAAATGTTCGAGGCGATCTATTGAGCAGCTTCGAGAGGAGCGCCCGCAATTCAGGTAATATAAAGCAATCGAATCCGCTTAATGGCGGTTGCTTACGGTTTAATTATTCGCTTCTAATCCATTTTTGCCAAACCGCTGAGGCAACTTTAGGCCATAGGTTGCGAAAGCTCTTTTGATGTATTTGTAATGCAGTTTTTGATTCAGTGGAGTTGGTTAATTCCAATGTATGGGCTGGTGGGTGCGCTGCTAGCTCTGCCTTGGGCAGCTAGAATCATCCGTCAAACCGGGCCTCGTCCGGCCATGTATATCAATGTTTTGATGACGGCGATCGCCTCACTACATGGCCTGCTACTCCTTCAGGTAATTTGGAATACAGGCCCGCAGCAGGTCAGCTTCGAGTGGCTAGACGTTGCCGGACTCACCCTTAGGCCGTCGTTGGATCTCTCAGCGGTCAATCTGATTTTTTTAGAGCTGACGGCGGGACTCAGTCTGCTAGCTCAAATCTACGCAATGGGCTACCTGGAAAAGGACTGGGCGCTGGCCAGATTCTTTGCTCTGATGGGCTTTTTTGAAGGGGCCATCAGCGGCGTCATTCTCAGCAGCTCGCTGTTCACCAGCTACTTTTTGCTAGAGATGCTGACGCTTTCAACCTATCTAATCGTAGGCTTTTGGTATGCTCAGCCGCTGGTCGTTACCGCTGCTAGAGACGCCTTTTTAACCAAGCGGGTCGGCGATATTTTGCTGTTTATGGGGCTAGTGGCCCTGAGCACCTACGCCGGGTCGCTGAACTATGACGATTTAGCCGTTTGGGTAAAGGGCGCTGAAATTACGCCGTTAGCGGCAACGCTAACCAGCTTGGCGCTGATCGCTGGCCCGACCGGGAAATGTGCGCAGTTTCCGCTCCATCTCTGGCTAGATGAGGCGATGGAAGGCCCCAGTCCGGCCTCTATTTTGCGCAACTCAGTGGTGGTTACCTGTGGCGCTTATGTCTTGATTAAACTTCAGCCGGTGATTATCCTTTCCCCGTTTGCGCTGGATGCGCTCATTGCCATTGGCGTGACGACGGCAATTGGCGGCTCTTTTGTGGCACTGGCGCAAATCGATCTCAAGCGAGCATTTTCTTATTCTACGAGCGCCTATATCGGTCTAGTATTTATTGCAGTCGGCACTGCATGTCCAGGGGTTGCCCTGATGCTGCTTTTTACGCACGCAGTAGCCAAGGCGCTGATGTTTATGAGTGCAGGTGCCATTATTTACTCCTCGAACAATCAAGACCTGACGGAGCTGGGCGGAATTTGGTCGCGGATGCCAGCGACCACCATTGCCTTTGTCACGGGCGCACTAGGTCTGGTGGGCTTACTGCCGTTTGGCTGTTTTTGGTCGTTCTGTCTGGGCATCGAGTTTTTGTGGGACGAGCATCCGCTTCTGGTGGGCGTCTTTTTGCTGGTTAACTTTCTCACGGCGCTGAATTTAGTTCGAGTCTTTCGACTGGTATTTTTGGGCCAGCCGCAGATGAAAACGCGGCGGACGCCGGAAGTCGGTTGGCTCATGGCTGTGCCGATGGTGTCGCTCTCGATTATTGTGCTGCTGGTGCCGGTGATGATGTGGCGACTCTCGATGTTGCCGCCGACGGAATATTTCAATTTGGCGGCAGTGACGCTGCTGGTCGGTTCGGGGATTTTGGGTGTGGGCTTAGGGTTTTATTTGCCCTTGAATAGAGCCTGGTCGCGCTCTAGCTTGGCACCGCTCCGCCGTCTGCAAGATTTGCTAGGCAATGACTTCTATACCGGAAAGCTCTACGAAGCAACGGTAGTACGGCTAGTATCAGCGCTGTCTGCGGCGAGCAACTGGACAGATCGTTACGTGGTGGATGGGGCAGTGAATTTAGTAGGGGCTGCGTCTTTGCTGAGTGGCGAAGGGCTGAAGTACAGTGCATCGGGGCGATCGCAAAGCTACATCCTCACCATCGTGGTAGGCGTAGGGCTGCTAATTGCCATGACGACTTGGAAAATGTGGTAGGGAAAAGACTTTGATACTGAGCGTACTTCTCATCATCCCGCTATTAGGCGCTTTGATAATTAGCCTTTGGCCCGCCGAATTAGACACTAACCAAGCTCGACTCGGCGCATTAGTCACAATGGGCGTGAGCGTAGTTGGCTCGCTTTATCTAGTGTCTCAGTTTGATATTGCCAATCCGGGCTTTCAGTTTGTCGAGCGGTTTGAGTGGATTGATTCGCTAGGGCTAAGTTATGGACTGGCCGTCGATGGCATTGCCCTACCGCTAGTGGTAATCAACAGCGTACTGAGCTTTGTCTCGGTTTATATCAGCGCCAACATTAAGCGGCCCCGACTTTACTATCCGCTGCTGCTCACGATTTCGGCAGCGGTTACCGGTGCGTTTGCCGCCCAAAACTTACTGCTGTTTTTCCTGTTTTACGAGCTAGAGCTGATTCCGCTGTATCTGCTGATTGCTATCTGGGGCGGGGCGCGGCGTGGATATGCGGCCACCAAGTTCCTAATTTACACCGCGTTCTCTGGAATTTTGATACTGGGCGCTTTTTTAGGTCTGGTATTTTTATCGGGTTCGAACAGCTTCGATTACAATCCGGCCTTAGCGCAGGGGTTAACGTTGGCCCAGCAGACGGTGCTGATGGGCGCACTGCTCGTTGGCTTTGGTATTAAAATTCCGTTGGTGCCTTTCCATACTTGGTTGCCAGATGCTCACGTTGAAGCCTCTACGCCGATTTCGGTGCTGCTAGCGGGCGTGTTGCTAAAGCTGGGCACTTACGGCATTTTGAGGTTTTGCGTGGAGTTGTTCCCGACGGCATGGCTAGATCTTTCGCCTTGGCTCGCTTGGTGGGCGGTGGTGAGCGTGCTGTATGGATCTTTTGCGGCGATCGCCCAAACCGACATGAAAAAAATGGTGGCCTACAGCTCCGTAGGACACATGGGCTACATTTTGCTAGCCGCTGCTGCCGCTACGCCGCTGAGTATGCTGGGCGCAGTGCTGCAAATGATCAGCCACGGACTGATTTCAGCCCTGATGTTTTTGCTGGTGGGCGTGGTCTACAAAAAGACCGGCACTCGCGATCTCACGATTTTAAGGGGGCTGCTTGCGCCCGAGCGGGGCCTGCCCTTTATCGGTTCGCTAATGGTATTAGGGGCGATGGCGAGCGCTGGCATTCCGGGCATGGTGGGCTTTATCTCGGAGTTCATTGTGTTTCGCGGTAGCTTCGAGCGCTATGTGCCGCAGACGCTGCTCTGCATGGTCGGCTCGGGGCTAACAGCGGTATACTTTTTGCTAATGATTAACCGGGTGTTCTTTGGTCGGCTAAGCGTAACGCCTCCTAAGTTTGGTGAGACGATAGATACGCTGATTTCGGGGGTTAAATGGCGCGATCGCATCCCGGCTTTAGTGCTGGTGTTGCTGATCTTTGCCTTTGGCCTTCAGCCCGAATGGATGACCCGATGGACAGAAGCCACAACCACCGCATTTTTTCCCACGGCTCTCACGGCTAGGACTTCAGCGATACCCCCATTTAAAGCAGCCTCCAGCGTTGATTTCAGCGCCCCGCTGCCAACCGATCCCTCAGTTCATCTCACCTCCTAACTGTCTCTATTCGGCTCGACTCTATTTGGTTTGGCTAATTTTAAGCCAGCGCTCAAGCTATGACCTACTCCTCTGTCGCCATGCAGCTCCAGCCTGTCCCCATCTATTCGCCCGCCGAGTATATTAGCCGTTTGCTCAGTGGCGGCACCCTACTGCCCGACAATTTAGAAAACCTCAAAGAGGTGGTGGGCGTACTCGATGCCTATAGCGTAGTGCTCGATGCCTATTCCAAGAATTTGATCTACATTGCCGAAAGTCAGTTCCTGGTGCTGTTCCCTATTTTTAAATACTTCAACGGCAAAGTCACCCCTGAGCGCATTGTCAAGCATCTCTGGCACGACCGCATTAATTACGAATACGCCGAATATGTTATGCGGACGATGATGTGGCACGGCGGCGGCGGTCTGGATACGTATTTGGATTCAGAGGAATTTTGGGCCTGCTGCGCCCCAGCGGTACAGGCCAAAACTCGGTTTAATCCCCTGTTAATGACGCTCGGACGACTTTTTCCCGACTACCTGGCAGAACAGGTGCGGCAGTTGGCCTATTATTCTGGATTAGGTCAGTTTTGGCGCGTAATGAGCGATATTTTTCAGCAGTTGGCTGAGGCGTATGACGCAGGCAAAATCGACGCAATTCCGCAGGTGGTTGAACTGATTAAGCAAGGGCTGGTTGACAATGCGACTCGGCCTATTACCTACAGCGTTAAAGTACGCGGCACGATTTACGACATTATTCCGGAGTCGGTAGGGATAACTTTTTTATCTGATACAGCAGTGCCTTATGTGGAATCTATTTTCATTCGAGGTGCGCCCTTTTTTGGCACCGTTTCTTACAACGCGCAGGCGCATCAGGTGCCGATTGATCAGGCTCAGTTTGGCTATGGCGCACTGTTTGCCGATCCGCTGCCGATTGGCGGCGCGGGGATTCCGCCTACGCTGCTAATGCAAGACATGCGCCACTATGTGCCGGACTACCTCAGGGCTATCTATCAAGACACCAAGCGCGGCCAGGATGACATTCGTGTTCAGCTTTCGCAGAGCTTTCAAAAGTCAATGTTCTGCGTGACCGAAGCTGCCGTGCGTGGGATGATGCCCTACCCCGCCGATACGGACGATCCTAAAGAGCAGGTGCTAAACCGCGATTATCTCAGCGGCTGGATGAAGCGACTCTCCGAATCGAGGCTAGATGTGGTGCAAAGGGAAGGTCGGCAGCAGTCTCAAACGCCAGTGACCCCGCATTAGTCTGTTTCTTCTATCGTCGGGAGCGTTCAGCTCTTGTAGGATGGACCTCTGACCTGTCTCGATTCGGACTCAGTTTTAAATCAGTGTCTGCGAAACCACTCGACGCAGCAAGTCAGTCACCTCAGCCGCCATGAGCGCATCCACATAGCGAGATTCTTCATCTGCATCGCCTAAACCCTGGGCGGCAATGAGGGTAAAGCCCAAAGAATAGTGCTGATAGGCAGCGGTTGGGTCGCTTGCGCCTTGACGCGGCAGACTGAACTGAACTAGGGCGCAGTAGGTGAGTTCGGTGCGATCGCGTTCATCACTTCGACCAAACCCGCTTTTCGAAATCACCACAGGCGACTTCACCCAATTGCGCAGTCCTAGTGCTTCTAGCGCCACATCTGCATAGCGAGCGGTATCGGCCCCCATCGCTTTTACCAAGCTTTTTAGACTGTGCGCCTGGATGTCGGGAATGCGCGATCGCGTGGGCAGTCGCCAGTGCCAGCCAGCCATTGTAATCAACCGGGTCAAATCGTAGGTAGACACCAAGTTTTGGCCCCACTTTTGCCGCATAGGTGACTTTAGCAACTGTCTCTTCGTAGTCGGATGCCACAGCTCTGGGTTTTCGATAAAGGCCACTTCGCCATAGCGACCTTGAAAAGCTAGCGACTCATTGCCGGTTAGATCCTGCATCCAACGTTCTAAGCTCTCTGGCGTTTCAAACCGTTTAAACATCGCCGCTAGTGCGTTGGAAGTGGCTACCCGGTTGTCGTAGGTCATGATACTCCTGGCCAAATTATAAAAGGGGAAGCCGCCCTCTCCGCCCGCCGGACGAATACGACAGCGGCCAATTTCCACTTCGGGCGCAATGCGATTTGCCTGAGCAATGGTGTTTAGCAGCGGCACAAATTTAGTGGAACTCCATAGTTGCCTGGGCGCGATCGCCTCTCGACCCAGCCACCAGCTTTGCAATCGCCCATCTCGCACCGTGGAAAGACAAACGCAGCCCGAGAGAATATCGGGGGATAGAAAGCCCAGTCCTGGCTGTATCAGGGGGATATCGCCCCGGTCAGGGTAGGGTAAATAGCTGCCGTTTTGCTGAATAGAAGCGGCTCCTTCTGGGATCTGGAGCCTAACGGCGTAGTCGGCGATTTGATTTCGGTAGGGCGATCGCTCTATTTTGCGATCCAAAAAGGCAAGCTTCTCTGCATCAAATTCAGACTCTTGATTCAAGAACTGAGCAAAGACTGCCTGACGATCTTGCGCGGCTGCGATCGCTGGATATTGGCGTTCTAACTCTGCTGAGGGAATCTCTAAAACTCGGCAAAAAAGCGCAGCGACTTCACCCCTGGTTATTGCCTGCATAGGCTTTAGTGTCCGAGGCTGGTCGAGCGTGATCAAAACCTTTTGGTCTAAGGCTTGATTGATTGCATCTCTGGCATAGTCTGGAATTTCAGCCGCATCTAAAAACTGTTCCGATAAAGCATCAGGTGGCGCATTCTCTGACTCAAACCCAACCGGTTCTGCGCTTTGCCCCGAGGAAAATCCAGACATCAGCACTAGAATGGCTTGCGCTCTAGAAATGGTTTGTCCAGGGCGAAAGGTGCCGTTGTCGTAGCCGCTAAATAGGCCGCGATCGCTGGCCCAGGCGATCGCCTCACTCGCCCAATATTCAGCCTTGACATCGGTAAACTGAGTCGCGGATTGTTGGGGCAACAAATCGGGAAATACGCGCTGCATGAGCGCCGCAAACTCAGCGCGAGAAACGGTTGCCAGCGGGCGAAAAGTGCCATTGGGATAGCCGTTGATTAGCTTTCGACGGGCCAGCGCCACAATGCACCCACTGGCCCAATGATGGCCAATATCAGAAAACACGCTCTTTTCCTCTTGTCAAAGATTTTCTCTACAGACGCCAATATCCATCAAGGTAATTTGCTTACTTAACAAATAGCCTCGCAGATGAAACGTCCATTTACAGATGCTTTCCCTATTCGTCCGTCTGTTATTGAATCATGCTTACGATTAGTTTCGCCTTTTCTATGCCTGAAGCCGAAAATTTAGCTTACGCTCGAAGAACATGCCCACTCGCAACCGTCTCAATTTATGACTCAGCTTGCACCTTCTCGCCAGCCAAATCCTCAAGGCGCTACGCCTCAAGATACTGATTCTGCGGCGCTCGCTCCCCCTACTGTCTCACCCCCTCAAACGGCGGTACTTGATGTAGAAGGCATGATGTGCGCGGGCTGCGTGAGCACCGTAGAAAAGAAACTGTTGCAGTGTGAGGGCGTGGTGGCGGCGACGGTTAATTTAGTCACCGAGATCGCCGCGATAGAATATGCAGACGAGGCTGATCCTAAGGCGATCGCGCAAACCTTGACCGACGCAGGCTACCCCAGCAAACTTCGCGAAACGCAAAACACAACTGCCCTCAGCGCCGAAACAGACTGGCTCGCTCGCAAAGAAAATGAGCAAAAGAACCAGCGTCAACAGCTCATCGTTGCCGGTGGGCTGCTCGCGCTTTCAGTCATTGGCCACCTTCAGCATATAGAAGCGCTGAGCCGGTGGACTCAGGTGTGGCAGCAAATTCCGGTCTTGAACACGCTGTGGTTTCACGGCGCGTTGGCTACGCTAGTGCTGCTTTTTCCAGCTCGACAAATCCTCGTTGAGGGCTTTCAGGGGGCGCGTCGCGGCTCTCCGAATATGAACACGCTAGTTAGCCTGGGAGCTTTGAGTGCTTACACAACTAGCTTGACCGCGCTAATTTTTCCACAGCTCGGCTGGGAGTGCTTTTTCGATGAGCCGGTGATGCTGCTGAGCTTCATTTTGCTAGGCCGTACCCTGGAGCAAAGAGCGCGGTTTCAGGCGGCGGGTTCACTGCGATCGCTCATTGCCCTTCAGCCCACCCTGGCCAGACTCATCCCCAATCCTGAAAAAACTGACCAAAGTGTCAGCCAGCCTACTCCGGCAGGCGTTCAAGTTCCTGCCGCTCAAGTTCAGGTCGGCGAATGGCTGCGCGTATTGCCCGGAGAGAAGGTGCCGGTCGATGGCGTCATCACCGATGGCAAAACCACGGTCGATGAATCCATGCTCACGGGCGAATCTATGGCGGTGGCCAAGCAGCCGGGTGATGAGGTGGTGGCCGGGAGCCTAAATCAGTCTGGGGCGATCTCGCTACAGGTCTCGCGAACAGGGGCAGATACTACCTTGGGCCAGATGATCCAGCTAGTCGAAACCGCACAAACGCGCAAAGCGCCGATTCAGGGACTGGCCGACTCACTTTCGGGCTACTTCACCTATGGCGTACTCACCTGCGCCGCGCTGACCTTTTGCTTCTGGTATTTCTGGGGCTATCAAATCTGGCCCGACTTGCTATCAGCCGTGATGGAGCGATCGCACCATATGGCTCATTCGCCCCAGACCTCCACAATGCCCGACATGGCGATCGCGAGTGCTGGGCGGCTGTTATTCAGTCTGAAGTTGGCGATCGCCGTATTGGTAGTGGCCTGTCCCTGCGCCCTGGGGCTAGCCACACCCACCGCGATTCTAGTTGGCTCCGGCATCGGCGCTCAAAACGGTTTGCTGATTCGCGGCGGCGATATTCTAGAGGCCACACATGGTTTAGATACGATTGTTTTCGATAAAACCGGCACGCTGACGACGGGACAACCCCAGCTAACAGACTGCTTGCCGGTAAATAAGTCAGTAGAAAAGTCAGCCGACGTCGAATGCCAGCCATTCACGCTGAGTTCAGACGAGCTGCTACAAATAGCGGCTACGGTCGAGAGCGGCACTCGTCACCCGGTTGGCAACGCCATTGAAAGAGCCGCTAGAGAGCAAGCACTCTCCTTACTCCCCGC
This sequence comes from Nodosilinea foveolarum, assembly GCA_003242035.1. GTDB lineage: Bacteria > Cyanobacteriota > Cyanobacteriia > Phormidesmidales > Phormidesmidaceae > Phormidesmis > Phormidesmis foveolarum. The sequence continues at coordinate 30,618 of QBMC01000002.1, forward strand.
CCAAAATTTTACAACGGAGGCCGGTTTTGGCATTGCCGCCGAAGTTGAGTTGACTCAATTACCGCACCAGACGCCAACTCGCTTTGAGAAACAACATCGCGTTTGTGTCGGAAATGCAGCCTGGATGAACCAGAATGACTGCCAGATTGATCAGTCCTTACAGCGTGAAGCTAATACCTTAGAAAAGGCGGGCAAAACTGTAGTTTTCATTGCGGTTGGCAGTCAGCTAGTGGGCCTTATTGGAGTCGCCGATCAGCTCAGACCAGACGCGGTGCAAACTGTGAAAGATTTGCGATCGCTCGGACTAGCAGTGCAAATTTTAAGTGGAGATAGTATAGCGGCGGCTCAGGCGATCGCCCAACCGCTAAACCTAGCGCCAGAGCAAATCAAAGCAGAGATTACGCCACAGGGAAAATTGAAGGCGATTGCTCAACTGCAAAAAGCCGGTCACAAAGTGGGTCTAGTAGGCGATGGCATCAACGATGCCCCGGCGCTGGCTCAAGCTGACGTGGGCATTGCGCTCGGTTCTGGCACCGAAGTAGCGATGGAAACCGCCGACATCGTACTGATGACCGACCAGCTCTCAAACGTGATCTCGGCCCTTCGACTCAGCCGCGCTACTTTTAATAAAATCCGACAAAACCTAGCTTGGGCCTTCACCTACAATCTCATCTGCATTCCGCTCGCTGCCGGAGCCTTTCTGCCCACCTTTGGCCTTTCGCTCAATCCAGGGTTTGCCGGAGGACTCATGGCCCTCAGCTCAGTCATCGTTGTGGTCAACTCACTGTTGCTCAAAGCGCAAAAGATATAAGTAAAAAATGGCCATCGAAAAGCTATGAGTACAAAGGTTACAGGCAAAAAAAGCTCGACTGTATCTTCTTCGATACGGTCGAGCGACCTGTCTTCTGAACATCATTTTTTCATTTGTATCTGCTTACCCTTCTTTTTGCCACTCAGAGCCATGAGGGATACAAATCAGGTTGTCGCCGTAGCTCTGAATCATACCGCCGTGGCGCAGCTTGCCCATCAGCCGAGTCACCGTAACCCGAGTAGAGCCAATCGCGCTACCAATTTGCGCATGGGTTAGCGGGAAAGGCAGGTAGTAGCCTTGCTCGCAGGGTTCGCCATGCTCATCAATCAGCAAGGTTAAAAACCCGAGTAGCCGATCAATCGTGCGACGCTGACCCAGGGTGCTCAGCCACAGCAGCTTACGCTGGTGCTGACGACGAAAAGCATCCAAGACTTCTTTTTGAAAGTGAGGCCAAGTGTCTAAGTCATTCCAGTAAAGCCAGATCACGGTGGTCTGGTCTACGTGGGCGAAGCTTTGCAGCGTGAAGGGAGGCTGGGCCACCACTTCGAAGGGCTGACCAGCGCCGACAAACCCTAGAAAGGCTTCTTCGGCCGCCACCAGGGGCATTCGCGAAACGCTGTTTTTCTTTCGCATAGTGGCGCTAACTTGAGCGTTGCCCAGCAGACGAACCGATCCTTTCTGAACGAGATAAAGCAATCCAGGTCTTGCTGGAATCTTTTCGTCTTTGTTAAAAGTGCGGCAGCGATAATGCTCACTTGCCCAATCAGAAATACGTTGCCACGCTAAAAAGGGGCGCGCATTATCTGGTTGAGAAGAAGAAGGCATATTGTCAAGATTGGAGTTGAACTTATTAGCAGTAGATAGTGTCATCTAACGTATATGAATAATGGCATAGGTCTTGAGCATAAAAACGGACAAAGCACTTGATCGGATATGACTGATCCGTATTTACACGGAGAGCCTTCAACGAATCGTTCCCCGCATGTGGGGGGCTTCTTTACGAGTCTTTTGTACAGATCGAGGTAGAAGGGGCCTTCCCCTCCGGGCGATTGCACATTTCCTTAAGGTTTCCACACTAGACCAGCAGACGCAGTGGCAAGGTGGAATTTAAGACGAATCTGTAAGTAAGATTAATATAAATTGTTGGGTTTTGTATGATGAAATTACCTTCTTTACATCTACTTCAGCATTTACTAGGAAAGTCCATACAGAATTAGTCGGCGTTCACCGTAAATTCCCGGATAGATCCTTTGCTAACTATTATTTTAAAGTGCGATCGCCCCCGTGGAAATCCTGTCATTAAAGAGTGTCTTACTTTATCAATTAGGTAAGGCTTTAGTATGTGACTCCGACGCGAATGTAATTTGCTTTACAGACTTTTTACGAAAACTAGGAAAAAGCGCTAGCAATGCTCGCTCAGTCGCCAGCAAAGAAATACTTGACTGGCGAGAAATACCCCTTACAAAGAAACAGCAGACGCCGCAAATTTTGTACGTTTCTCCACTGCCGCAAACGCTAGTTGCATTTGGCCAAGCTATCGCGGGGGCAGACCCTTCAGCCCCCATGCAGGCAATCGCTAATAGATTAAATCAGTCCCACTCCAACTTAGAGTTAAACCGGACAAATGAACAGACACTCTGCTTAGATCAAACGCTTTCTATAGAAGCTCAATTGTGGCTTGAGTTTAAGATAGAAACTCAAAGACCCGGCTGGATCGCATTTTGCCTGAGCGAAAAAGGCATTGATCGGTGGCTACAGCATCTACAAACACAGCCGCTTTCCACTTCCAAACCAAGCGCCATAGCGCAAAGCGCCCAACCTTTGATGGCCCCGCCAGCAGCAATAGACCTCCCTATCGTTGAGATGCTTTGGCAAGCGCAATACACATACGCCTGCTGCGCTCGCCTCTTAGAAAGAGAGCACACCGACAAACACCGTCTTTCTGCGCCAAATTCTCAGCGCCAGCGGCAACGTCATGCTGCCGAGCGATCGCTCGTTCACAATTTAGTAGATACGGCAGACAGTCTGTTTTGGATTCCTTATCGGTGGCCAACTCAGCAATATCTATTACTTCTAAAGCGTGTAATGCCGCTCTGCCAATCCTTTGAGCGTTTTTACAGCGTCCGTTTGTGCGAGTCAGAGGGGCCTTACGCAGCTTTGAACTCGCAAGCGGTGGCCGAGCGATCGCTACAGTGGAGCCTAGTAAGCGCCACTAAAAACATCCTGAAAGTACTGCTGGAAGTACATTTAGGCGAATCGGCACCTGAACAACTATAGGTCTTAGCAGGCGCGAGACCCCCTAATATGTGCCAATGCAGCAGATGTCCACTCAAGATGACAAAGTTAGAACTATCCCCTATATTGATGGAGTGTGAGGAGCGAACCAGTAAAGGCACCGAGACGAAACACGGCCAGTCGTCGGTGCCTTTTCTGTTTTCAGGTTTTCCTGTTCCAGTATTCTCCGTTTCAACTTACCAACTGTTAGCTATCCACTACTGAGTTATTTAGTCTTGCGCCGCCACAAACCGCAGACTGATCGGAAGTATCGTTTTAGGCTATAAGACTACAGGCTAAAGAATTCTAGACGCCAGATCATAAGGTCAAATTGACTGCTTCGTGATAGCCTATGCGCTATGAATTCAAGCGGACATCAGCGGCGCATCAGCTATCGTCTACTGCTCATGATATTGTGGGCAACTCTTTTGCTATTTGCCGTAGAGCTAACGGCAGGCTGGATCAGCCATTCGCTATGCCTGCTAGCAGAGTCGCTGCATACCTTAATCGACGTTTTTAGCACGCTCTTTGGGCTGGTGGCTGTGGCCTCGCCGCAAAGAACACTTGGCAAAGAAATTTGGGGTCACGGTCGGACAGAAGTGGCCGGGGCCTTGGGGCTATCAGCCGTTCTGGGCTTTGCTGGCATTTCTCTCATCATTCTGGCAGTGAGTCAGTTTGAAACTCTATTGCAAACGAGCCGAGGGGCTTTTTCGGTGACGGTGATGCCTGCTTTGGTGGTGCTCATCAGCGGGATGGTCGCTTTGATGCTAGGCGCGGTTATGCTGGCCGCCCATCAGACCAGCCGAAGCGCACGGCCCATCGGATCGCTGGCGCTGAAGCTCAACACCCGACATATTTTGCGGGATGCTTGGCTAACGGGACTGGTGTTACTCGGACTCGTGGCGGTCGCCAGAGGTCACCGTTGGGTCGATCCGGCGCTAACGTTGTTGCTAGTAGCGAGTTTGGTCGGCAGCCTTTGGCAAATGCTACAGGGCCAGCTACCGATGCTGCTAAGACCTACCGCGATCGCTCCCGAAGCCATCTCTCAAATTGCCTGCCAGGTGGAAGGCGTTATTCGCTGCACCCGCATTCTTTCGCGGGGGATGGTGGGCCGTCAGGTTTGGATAGAGCTGCATTTGGCCCTACATCCAGAGTTTATGGTAATTGCCAATACGATTGGCGAGCGAGTGGAGAAGTCGCTTCGCGAGCATTACGGCCCTGTACGTGCTCAAATCTGGCTCGACCAAAGCTACGCTAGGGCAATGCCAGAAGCTTCTACAGAGCACTAGCGACATTCAGACCCCATTGGCCCCAAATAGCGAATGAGATAGGGCGAGAAAACTTCATAGATTAAGGTCAGCGGCTCGCCATGATGCCAAAAGAGGTAATGCCGTCCCCAGAAAGGCCCTTTTTGCTCAAACGCGGCTTCTAGCTCCGCCGACTCGCCAAAGTAAATGCCTTGAATATCGCGATATAGCTCAGTGCGCAACTTTGCCAAACTCGCCCAAATTGGCAGCTCGCGGTTCTCCAAGTACTCATCTACATGGCTCGCTTCCCACCAGGAAGTAGCATAGGCTAGCCGCTGTCCCGACGCTGTTCGAAGCCAAACCTGTCGTCGCAAATGCGGGCCAGGCACCTGATCTATATGTCTAGGGGCGGCATCGCCTGCATTACCAACCGGCGACATATCGATCACGTCTACCTCAGTTGGCTCTCTAGTCAATAGCTGTAGGTGTCGGGTCGGCGAGCCATCTCCGAGCATCAAAATTTGCCAAGCCGGAGAAAGCTGATCGTGGGGAAGACCCTGCTTTACAACGTCGCGATCGCCCTGCCATAGCGGACGCAAACAGTGCCAGCTCGTCTGCTCAGCAGAACGACTCGTTGGGAAGGCAGCGGCACGGGCCGGAAGGTTAACTGCACTCACAGATAATATTCACAAAAGTTTACTTCTCCAGTCCATCATAACGAAGTAGGAGAAGGTTATGCGGATGGCGAGACTCGAACTCGCAAGGCGTGAGCCACACGCCCCTCAAGCGTGCGTGTCTACCAATTCCACCACATCCGCAGATATATTCGACGCATCCAAAAAGAGGGGAAGACGCATCGGCTTTTAACAATAAAGCATAATGCGCCGCTTTCGACGAGCTTTTTTTAAATCGGCTCACCGTATCCCACCGCCCTCTGAAGGTATCAGCGAGTCAGAAGAAGGCTGCGTGATACGATCATCTTCTTAAATGACTCAGCGAAAAAATGCTGGCTGCCTGATGAGCTTTTCTAAAATTTTGATTGCCAATCGCGGTGAGATTGCCCTGCGGATTATTCGAACCTGCGAAGAGATGGGGATCGCGACGGTGGCCGTGCACTCTACCGTAGACCGCAGCGCCCTACATGTGCAGCTAGCCGACGAAGCCGTCTGTATCGGCGAAGCTCCCAGCAGCAAAAGCTACCTCAATATTCCAAATATCATTGCCGCTGCGCTCACTAGAGGCGCCAGCGCGATTCATCCTGGCTACGGGTTTTTAGCTGAAAACGCTCGCTTCGCTGAAATCTGCGCCGACCATAACCTCACGTTCATTGGCCCCACGCCCCATGCCATGCGCTCGATGGGAGACAAATCGACCGCCAAAGCCACCATGCAAGCGGCCAACGTGCCGACCGTTCCTGGCAGCAAAGGACTGTTGGAGAACGCTAAAGAGGCGGCGATCTTGGCAGAGGAAATGGGCTACCCGGTGATTGTCAAAGCGACGGCGGGCGGGGGTGGACGCGGGATGCGAATGGTGAAAGAACCCGGCGAGATGGAGAAAATGTTTCTGGCAGCGCAGGGGGAAGCCGAGGCATCATTTGGTAATCCAGGAGTCTATTTAGAGAAGTTTGTTGAGAACCCGCGCCATATAGAATTTCAAATTTTGGCAGATGGGCATGGCAACGTGGTGCACTTAGGAGAGCGTGACTGTTCTATTCAAAGGCGACACCAAAAGCTGCTCGAAGAAGCCCCTAGCGCGGTGCTAGACGCTGAGCTGCGCCGCAAAATGGGAGAGGCGGCGGTTAGAGCTGCCCAGTCTATTAACTATGTTGGCGCAGGCACCGTCGAGTTTTTGGTTGATGGCGACGGCGACTTCTATTTTATGGAGATGAATACGCGCATTCAGGTGGAGCATCCGGTGACGGAGATGATCACGGGTGTGGATCTAATTGCAGAGCAAATTCGAGCGGCGCAGGGCGATCGCCTCTCATTCACTCAAGACGACATTGTGCTGCGCGGCCATGCCATCGAATGTCGCATCAACGCCGAAGATCCCGACCACAACTTTAGGCCCAGTCCAGGGCGCATCAGCGGCTACTTAGCCCCCGGCGGTCTGGGTGTACGCATGGACTCGCATGTCTACACCGACTACGAAATTCCGCCCTACTACGACTCGCTCATTGGCAAACTCATTGTCTGGGGGCCGAATCGGGCCACCGCTATTCGCCGGATGCGACGAGCGCTCAGAGAATGTGCCATTACAGGCGTACCTACCACCATCGGCTTTCACCAAAAGGTGCTAGATCATCCGAAGTTTTTGGCCGGAGAAGTCTATACCAACTTTGTGGCGATGATGATGGAATAGGGCAATCGCAGATTAACGCCTGAGGAGTAACGCTCAAACGGCGACCTTCGAAGCTACCACTTCATCTTCAATAAATCGCACGTTATAGAGTTCTACTAGAGCGGCACCCTCTACTTTAATGGCCAGACTCACTAGTCGGTTTAGCAAGCTACGTGAGGAAACGATGCCCGTTAAAATGACCACGCAGCCACGTTGAGCCACGCTTAGCTGACTCACCTGATCGCTAAAAGCCTGCTCAAAGCTATGCTTGACCCGCTTAGCTAAGCCGTTGTAGTCGTACTCGCCCTGAACGCCAATTCGCTCAGGCGGACTGGCTCGAAAGCTGCCCATCACAGAGTCTTGAGCCAGTGAGCCAAATGGCTGATCGACTACCGGAATTAATATTACTGAAGACTCGCCTAACACACCCATGATCCTCACCCTTAGTCCAGCAGCTATTTCAAACTGCTATGTCCAACCGCTGTCTCGAATTGTTTTACCGGCTAACTTTTATAAGTATCGCCTGACAAAAGAAGTCTCGGTATTGCCGCTTAGCCAGTCGTCTTAAGCTATACACCTTTAGCTTTGCAGCATTGGCTTTATAGCTTAATAAGCATTACGGCTTGTAGAAGAAAGTGGTTTCACCTACGTCCGCATCGCATTTGTCAAGGTCGGTAGTGACGAAAAGCCTTGCACTACGTCTCTCTTTAAGAATTGGCAAAGATTGTATAAACAATACGGGGATATTTGCGTATATTCTGATACTCCCTTTGCTCATTCTCACAAATTGCCGTATTTACGGCGCGAGTAGGCGTACTTTTGACCAAGATTGGTCGCTGTTTGTAAAAGTACAGTAAAGCTTTTCACAATCGTAGGGATGTGCGGCCAGATACTAAAACTGTCATACCCGATGTAGGGCAGTAGTTTGTCAGTCGGTAGGTCCCTCTAAGAAAATTCGCTGATTATTGACTTTTGTACACTTTCGCCGCCCATATTTACCGATCCCGTTGGCTAGTCGCTGCTTTCTTTTTTCAGAAGTACGACTGCATAGGCGGCAATGCCTTCTTCCTGACCTAAGGGACCTAGTTTTTCGTGAGTTGTTGCTTTTATGCCGATTTGATCGGGTTCAATGGCAAGCGTAGTGGCTAGGCGATCGCGCATCGTTGCAATGTGGGGCTTTAGCTTCGGCTGCTCGGCAATCACCACGCTGTCGATATTGCCAATTTCCCAGCCGCGATCTCGAATCAGTCCATTCACCTGCTCTAGTAGCTTTTGGCTATCGGCCCCGGCCCATTTGGGATCGCTCGGTGGAAAGTATAGACCGATGTCGCCCAGGCTCAGTGCGCCTAGCATGGCGTCCATAATGGCGTGGGTTAGGGCATCGGCGTCGCTGTGGCCTAGTAGCCCGAGGGTGTGAGGGATGTCGATACCGCCCAGGATGAGTTTGCGTTTTGGGGCTAGGCGGTGGATGTCGTAGCCGTTGCCGATGCGAATGTTCATGGGAGTAATGAATGATGGGTTACGGATGGTCAGCGGGGGATTTGGGGGATTGCTGCCAGCGTTGGTATAGGTCGGGGCGGCGTTGTTGGGTGCGCTCGATTTGCTGCTGTTTTCGCCATTGGGCGATCGCGCCATGATCCCCAGATTTTAGAACATCAGGTACAGACCAGCCGCGAAACTCAGCCGGACGGGTGTACTGCGGATAGTCGAGTAGGTCGCTTTGGAAGCTCTCGTATTTGAGCGAGTCGGCTTTGCCTACGGTGCCGGGGAGCAGTCGGATAATGCCGTTGATAAGCGTGAGGGCGGGGATTTCACCGCAGGTGAGGACGAAGTCGCCGAGTGACACTTCTTGGGTGACTAAATGCGAAACGCGCTCGTCTACGCCTTCGTAATGTCCGCAAATCAGCACAAGCTGATCGTATTGGGTAGAGAGCGTCTGAAACATTGGCTGACTCATGGTTTCGCCCTGTGGCGTCATCAAAATGACGGCCCGATTAGGCAGCACGGGTAAGGACTCTATTGCGGCAAAAATGGGTTCTGGCTTCATTACCATGCCAACGCCGCCGCCGTAGGGAATGTCGTCTACCTTGTGGTGCTTGTCTGTGGCGAAGTCTCGCGGATTAGTGATGTGAACGGAGGCAATGTCTTTTTGCAGGGCGCGGCCTATTAACCCCGAGTTCAGCGGCGAAGTAAAGAAGTCAGGGAACAGACTAATGATGTCGAAGCGTAGCGGGCTGTGAGCGATCGCATCAAGCGGCGAGATATCAGAATGTTGGTCTGAGAGTTGGGCAGAAGAATCCATGGGTGAAAGCTTTTAAGACCTCACAGGATATTACGTTTTTTGGGCGCTCGCAAATCTTGACCTTGGATGTTTTGGCCCAGATATCTAGTTTGCTAGCCGTAAGGAGAGCGATCGCAATCGGTTAGACAGCTCAGCTTGAACAGGTTTTCGCTCTAGCTGCTGAGCGATCGCAAAGGCTTGACCAAATGCCTGGTAAGCTCGTTCTAAGTCGCCGTTCTCTTCGTAGATTTCGCCCAGGGTTCGCAGGGTTATCAAGCGTTGCCAATCGTCGTCGGTCCTTACGGTCAGGGCAATTCTATCTTCCAAATATCTAGATAGCTCACGCGGCTCGTCGCGCTGACGATAAACGGAAATCAGTCCATCAAGGGCGCGCATTTGAATGTAGGGATCGTCAATGTCGCGAGCAAGTGAGAGCGACAGGCGATAGGCTCCGATAGCTTGACGCATTTGACCAGTGGCCAGGTATACGTCGCCTAAATTGCTGTCGGTGTTGGCTTGTCCGGCAAAGTCGCGGGCGCGGGCGCGGTAGTTAGCGGCGACTTCGTAGTATTTGCGGGCGTCGTTAATCTTGCCTTGGGCGGCGGCTATTAGGCCCAGATTGCTCAGCGATAGTCCGATGCCGCTTTCGCTTTCTACATCTTGAGCCACTGTGAGCGCTTCGGCAAAGGCGGCTTGGGCCATGTTCAAATCGCCTTTTTGCAGGCCCAGAGTGCCGAGATTGTTCAGGGCCAGAATTTGATCGCTGAAATTGATATTGCTGCGGGCGATCGCCAACTGCTGACGCACCACGCGCTCGGCCTCGCGATATTGGCCCAGGTCGCTGTAGATGCGAACTAGCTGCTCGTAGGCTTCGCCCATGCCGACAAAATCACCCAGGTAGTGATAGGCGTCTGCCGCTGCGTTGAGCGCCACAATAGCATCAGGGTAGTCGCCCGAGCGAATTTGTTCTTGGCCCAGGAGCAAGAACTGATCGGCCACGTCTTGCCGCTGACGAATAGAGTCTGCGGGTGGGGTATGAAGCTGCTCGGTGAGGCTATTAGCGGCCAGAGCTGGTTTTGTGACATCCGCTGCGATCGCGCCTATAAACCCGCTGAAGCTCAATACCCAAAAAGCAATAGATAGCCGACTTAAACTCAGATTCTGGAAGCCCATGATTCTTTTCGCTTAACCCAAGCGCACAAAGCAGTATGGGGTTAAGATACCCACTTGGCTTTATGAGTCCGGCTGAATGCGTTTTAAGTCTGCAAATCGGTTTCATCTAGCTCAATCGTCATCGTCCCCTGAACGTCTTCAGCAATAGTCGGGGCGATCGCAGGCACACCGTCTACAGTGCTATCTATATAAATTTTACGGATGTCGGCTGGAATAGCTCGCTCCAAGGCTTGATAAGCCAGCTTTAGCTCAGCTTGCACTTCGGCTGGGCTAAGGCGATCGTCCTCGGCCTGCAAATAGGCCGAAATGCGCGTATTGCTCCAGGCAAATGTTTGCGCCATTAAGATAATCAGCCGGTGCATGGGCGAAATATCTTCTAGCGCCCGTTCGGTATAGCACCACAGCGGCGGCGGCGCATCGGCCAGGGAATAGTGAATGGATTCCACGTCGGGCAAAACAGCCTGATTAATGTGAGCCGCCGTGAGGTTGATTAGCCAGCCTTGCAAAGAAAACGCAGCCGCGCGGTCGGGGTTATCTTCTTGGGGCTGGGCGCGAAGATGGGAAAGGTCGATGCCGCCTAATTCGTTGAGGATGAGCCGCCAAGAGAGGGCAAAGAGATAGTCGGACTGGACGGGCGATCGCGCTGAATGGCGAGTGAGCGAGTAAACCACCGGGCTATAGCGGCAAAATAAGGCGGTGAAATATTTTCCTTCGGTGGGCGATCGCTGAAGACGATCAACCAAATCGTAGTCGCTGAGGTAGGTCAGCGGCTTGATAAGATCGCGATCGCATTCGGGAAAAATAGGGATTTGCACAGGATTCAAACAGAAATGTTCAGTGGAGAGCAGTGACCTTGACAGCTACATCGAAACGCGAGTATTGAGACGCGGGTGAAAAGAGACGCTGGATGAAAAAGCATCAGATGAATCATATTTATGAATCATATTTATTTGATATAACTCGAAGCAGCTTGCCCGATTTGATCCGAAACCTACCGTAGAACGAACTACTGACTATAAAACTACTGATTATAAATAGCACCCATATACTCGCCAACCGCGCCATTTCCTCGACGCAACATGAGTCGATCTCTAAGCAATATTGATAAACTGTAGACTAAAGCATTGATCGAATCGCTCATCGACCTACGCGTCGTCTAACCTCTATTTACTCACACCGTTTGTTTTAAAGATGAGTTTTGCCTGCCTTCCTGTATCTGTAGCCATGCTATCAGTCGCACCGCTTGCCAGTATCTTTCAGGGACTGCCGCTAGATGCGCTAGTGTCTACGCAAGGCATTATGGTGATGCTGCTGGTCGCCTACGCCGGTGCGATGTGGGCCTTCTTAAGCAGTGCGCCCAAAGTCCATACGGTCATGGTTTCCGATTTGGACATGGCGCGGCAGTTTTACGAAGGAATGCTGAGCCTATCCGCAGCGGATGTGCCTTTGCACTATTACTACAACTACGAGCAAACGCTGGGTTCTAGCGGGATGGACCCGATGTCGATGTCGGCATTGGGCGGACTGAGCGGTGGGACGGCAAGTGCCTACAGTAGCCCTGAGGGGCTTTGGTATCAGCTAAAGAAGAATACTCAGCTACATGTGGTTGCGGGCGCGAGTTTAGGCAATCGCAATCGGCAACGACATGTTTGCTTCGATCATGACTGTCTGGCTTATTTGCTGATGCAGGTGCAAACGCGAGGGATTCGGCATAAGTTACGGCGCGATCGCCCGCTCAATTTTTTAGTCAAAAACTTCAGTGGCGAAGTGATTGAGATGGCAGAAGTAGAAAGCTAAACATTCGCTGGCACACATTCGCTGGCAGAATAGTGAATGGTCTTCCAAGGATAGGTAGGATGAACGGTTTGGCTGATTGGATAGCGCTGGGTGTCTTTCGCTCACCTGGCCCCGAAATTGTCAGCATTGGCCCGCTGACGCTGCGCTGGTACGGCCTGCTCATTGCCTCAGCGGTGATTATCGGGGTCACCCTTTCGCAGTATCTGGCCAAAAAACGCGGCGTAGATCCCGAAAAAGTCGGCGACATGGTGATTTGGCTAGTGCTAGCCGCGATTCCCTTTGCCAGAGCTTACTACGTTCTGTTTGAGTGGAAATCCTACGCCAGCAGACCGGGCGATATTATTGCCATTTGGAAAGGCGGCATCGCCATTCATGGGGCGGTGCTAGGGGGAACGCTGGCGACCTGGCTATTTGCTAAATTCAACAAGCTCTCTTTTTGGGAGCTAAGCGATCTGATTGCGCCGTCTTTAATTTTGGGTCAGGCCATTGGGCGCTGGGGCAACTTCTTCAACTCCGAAGCCTTCGGTGCACCTACAGATTTACCTTGGAAACTGTTTATTCCCCTCGCCAACCGACCGGCCGACTACCGAGCGTTTGAGTACTTTCACCCGACCTTTTTATACGAGTCGCTGTGGAACTTGGGCGTGTTTTCCCTGCTGATGGGGCTGTTTTTTTGGGGACTGCGTCATCCGGTCAAGCTCAGAAACGGTACGCTGTTTCTGGTTTATATGATTGCCTATGGCGCTGGACGCGTATGGATTGAAGGACTGCGCACTGATAGCTTAATGATTGGGCCGCTGCGGATGGCTCAACTGATTAGTTTGGTGGGGATTGGGCTGGGCTGGGCTGGGCTGATTTGGACGTATGGCCTGGGTAAGCGGTTGCCTGACACGGTTTCTGCTGCGAAGAACGCGCCAAAGAAAAAGCCCCAGGGGTCATAAAACCGAAGTCTTAAAACTGCTGGAGCTTGGAATCAGGGTGCATCTACATACCAAGATGCCGGATTTTCAGGCCACATCCCGAGTTTCGACGGAGCCTTTATTTACTCTTCAAAAAAATGACCGTGATAATAGGGTGTTGATGAATATTGGAACTTAAAATCAATATTTATTAATGCGTTTTATGCCAATCTAGCCCGCATTCAGCTATCAGCCAGTCTCTTTTTAGCCCCCTCTCGCACAGGTTTCCATGACTTCAAGCTCGATCTCTCAGCCGCTTTCTCCTGCTGTTTATATTGTGGGAGCAGGGCCTGGAGACCCCGATTTGTTAACAGTCAAAGCGCTTAACTTGATTCAGCAAGCAGATGTTTTGGTCTACGCCAATTCGCTGGTGCCGCAACAAATTTTGGGCGCTACTAAAGCCGGGGCCGAGAAAATAGCGACCGCCAATATGACCCTAGAAGACATTGTGCCGCTGATGGTGGCGCGGGTGAACGCAGGCAAGTCTGTGGTGCGGCTACAGTCTGGCGATCCGAGTCTTTACAGTGCCATTCATGAGCAGATGCTGCGTCTGAGGGAGGCGGAGGTGCCGTTTGAGGTGGTGCCTGGGATCAGCGCTTTTCAAGCGGCGGCGGCGAATCTTCAGGTAGAGCTAACCATTCCAGGGGGCGTGCAGAGCATAATTTTGACGCGCATTAGCGGCCGGACGCAGGTGCCCGAGAGTGAAGATTTGGCGTCTTTGGCGGCGCATAAGACTAGCCTGTGTCTGTATTTGAGTGCGCGGCATGTACGGTCGGCGCAGGATGAGCTGATGAAGCATTACCCGCCTGAGACGCCGGTGGCGATTTGCTTTCGGGTGGGTTGGCCGGATGAGCAGATTTTGGTGGTGCCGTTGGTGGAGATGGCGCAGGCGAGCGAGGATGAGAAGCTGGTGAGGACGACGCTTTACATTATTTCTCCGGCGCTGAAGGGGAGTCAGGGAAAGGGAGAACGGCAGACGAAAGTGCGATCGCGCCTATACAGCCCTAGTCACGATCATCTATTTAGGCCGAAATCTAAGCAGGATTTCAGCGAGAATAATTTCAGTGAGAATAAAGTGAGTGAACAGGAGCAGGGGCGCGCATGAATTATTTGGTATCGGTGTGGAGCGATCGCATTCAGGCAGAAGAAGCCTATTCCGCTTTGGAGAAAGCCAACATCACGATGAGCAACGTGTCGATTTTGGGCAAAGGCTTTAAGTCGGCGGATGAGTTTGGCCTGATCGATCCGCGAGAAGAAGCCCAAAAGCAAATCAGGCGGCTGACGCTGTGGACGGTGCCCTTTGGCTTTATCAGCGGTATTTCCTTCAATGCGATTACTGGGTTAAACACCTTTCCCTGGGCCGGGACGCTGGGTAATCAGCTCATTGGCGGACTGCTGGGCGCAGGGGCGGGCGCAATGGGTGGATTTTTTATTGGTGGCGGCGTCGGTGTTGGACTCGGCGGCGGGGATGCCACGACCTATCGCAATCGGCTGAAGGCAGGTAAGTATCTGGTCGTAGCTAAAGGCTCAGAAGGGCTGATTAATCAGGCGACCCGCATTCTTCGACCGATGAAGCCCGAAAACATTCAGGGCTATGGCGATCCGGGCGATTAGAGCTTGGTTAACCCGGTTTTGTTTAGGGCTAATTTGTTCAAAATTATGCTGAAAGGTACAAACTCACAATGATTACGAGTTTGTACCATGAAGATCACTAGAAACGATGTTTATTCATCTACAACCCCAATCGCTATGACCGCTATTTCCTCGTCTGCACAAGCCTCTCAAGATAGTCATTTAGAAGCGCCTAACCCGCTGCTGATAGGTCGCGGGCTGCCGCCGTTTGAGAACATTAAGGCTGAGCAGGTGGAGTCGGGTATTGGGGCGTTGATTCAGACGCTGAGTGAAGAGGTGCGATCGCTCGAAAAATCCCTAACGCAAGGCACTACTGCCACCTGGGAATCGCTGATGACTCCGCTGACTGCCATTACCGAACGACTGGGATGGAGCTGGGGGATTATCGGACATTTGATGGGCGTAAAAAACAGCCCGGAACTGCGAGCTGCCTACGAAAGCGTTCAGCCTGCGCTGGTGCAGTTTTCGAACGACATCAGCCAGAGCCAGACTATCTATAAAGGACTAAAGCAGCTACGCGAAGGCGACCAGTGGGCGCAATTATCGCTCGCTCAGCAGCGAATTATAGAAGCCGAACTGCGAGATGCAGAGCTGTCTGGCGTGGGGCTATCTGGCGAACCCAAAGAAAGGTTCAACGAGATTCAGCAGGCGCTCGCAGAGCTATCGACCCAGTTCTCCAATCATGTTTTAGACGCGACCAAAGCCTTTAGCCTAACGCTCACTCAGCCAGAAGAAATCGCTGGGCTACCCCCCAGTTTGCTGAGCCTGAGTGCGCAAGCGGCTAGAGACGCGGGAGAAGACGCGGCCACTGCCGAAAATGGCCCCTGGCGGATCACGCTAGACATGCCAAGCTACGTGCCCTTTTTACGACATTCTCAGCGCCGCGACCTGAGAGAAAAGCTATACCGCGCCTTTATTACCCGTGCCTCGGATGGCGAGCTGAACAATGCGCCACTGATTGAAAAAATCCTGGATTTGCGGCAGCAGCAGGCTCACCTTTTAGGCTTCGATAACTACGCCGAGCTGAGCTTGGCTCGCAAAATGGCTCCCTCTGTCTCGGCGGTAGAGTCACTGATGGAAGAGCTGCGCTCGGCTAGCTACGACGCCGCTAAGGGCGAACTCGCCGAGATTAAAGCCTTTGCCCAGCAGCATTCAGACGCTCAGACCAGCGATGCGGTAGAGATTCGGCAGTGGGACATGCCCTTTTGGACGGAGCGGATGCGCGAAGAACAGTTTGATCTAAATGATGAGGCGCTGCGTCCTTACTTTCCGCTGCCTAGAGTGCTAGAAGGGCTGTTTGGTCTGGCCGAACGGCTGTTTGGCATCACGATTTCGGCGGCAGATGGAAAGGCTCCGGTTTGGCATCCGGACGTGCGCTACTTTCAGGTTGTGGATACGGAAGAGGGTGGGACGATCGCTCATTTCTATCTCGATCCGTACAGTCGGCCTGCCGAAAAGCGAGGCGGCGCTTGGATGGATGAGTGCATTGTCCGAGCAAAGGAAAGTGCTGATACGGATCAGGTACGCTTACCCGTGGCCTATCTGGTGTGCAACCAGTCGCCGCCGGTAGATGGCAAGCCTAGCCTGATGACCTTTAGCGAAGTCGAAACGCTCTTTCATGAGTTTGGGCATGGTTTGCAGCACATGCTGACTCGGGTGGACTATGCGGGGGCAGCAGGCATTAACAACGTGGAGTGGGATGCGGTGGAGTTGCCCAGTCAGTTTATGGAGAACTGGTGCTACGACCGAGATACGCTCTTTGGCATGGCGAAGCATTACGAAACCGGCGAGCCGCTGCCCGAGGTCGACTATCAAAAGCTGCTGGCGGCAAGGCATTTTATGACCGGCAGTGCCATTTTGCGGCAGGTGAATTTTGGCTGGTTAGATATTGCGCTGCACGCTGAGTATGAGCCGGGTGGGGAAGAGTCTGTGGGGGAAATGCGCGATCGCCTCACCGAAAAAACAACGCTGCTACCGCCCCTCCCCGAAGACGCCTTCTTATGTAGCTTTGGCCATATTTTCTCTGGCGGCTATGCGGCGGGCTACTACAGCTATTTCTGGGCAGAAGTGCTCAGCGCCGATGCGTTTTCAGCCTTTGAAGAAGTGGGCCTAGAGAACCCAAGCGAGATAGCGACGATTGGCCGACGGTTTAGAGATACGGTGCTAGCGCTGGGCGGCAGTCGTCATCCGATGGAGGTGTTCAAATCCTTTAGAGGGCGCGAGCCTAGCACTCAGGCACTGCTGCGACACAGAGGACTGGTAGAAGAGATAGCGTCAGCAGCATAGTCCGATCTTCTTTGGCAGCACAATCTATGGGACAAATCAGTCCCATGACGGGAAAGGTGGTAAACAATGGCGCTGTGCCAGTAGACTAGCCGATAGACGATAGCGTCTGTTACTTTACTGAGAACCGTATTGACGACTGAAAGCCCTAATAGTTGAGGGCAAAGGGTCACGGTGACTTTTTTGTACAGGCGTTGCGCGTAGGGAGATCTGGCTTTGTCCAACAGCGAATCTACAGCTAAATCTCAGTCTGGGTCTCGAAGCGTTTCCCGCAGCGAGCTGACAGAATTGGTGCGATCGCAGCTCCAGGTGCTGCTAGAGCAAGACAATCTGCGCGGTGCGAAAGCGCTGCTGTTGCCGGTACAACCCGCCGATATTGCCGAAGCGATTGAGGGTTTGCCAAAAACGATGCAGGCGATCGCCTTTCGACTGCTTTCAAAAAATGAAGCCATCGAAGTTTACGAAAATCTAGACTCCAGCGTTCAGCAGGCGCTGATAGAAGACTTTAAGCGCCAGGATCTCATTGATATTGTCGATAAGATGTCGCCGGACGACCGGGTTCGACTCTTTGACGAGCTGCCCGCCAAAATTGTTCGCCGAATGCTGCAACAGCTAAGCGCTCAAGAACGGCAGGCCACCGCGCTACTGCTAGGCTACGAAGCCGAAACAGCAGGCCGGATTATGACGCCGGAGTACGTGGCGCTAAAAGAAAACTGGACGGTAGAAAAAGCGCTGACTCACATTCGCGCCCAGGCCGACCTCAGCGAAACGGTCTATTACCTCTTTGTGACCAACTTTGCCCGACGGCTAACGGGCATTCTTTCGCTGCGCCAGCTAGTGCTAGGTCAGTCCGATCAGAGCATCGGCGAGATTATGACGCGCGAAGTGGTTTCGGTGCAAACTGGCACAGACCAGGAAGAAGTCGCTCGGATTATTCAGCGCTACGACTTTATTGCCATGCCGGTAGTCGATACCGAAGATCGGTTAGTCGGCATCATCACGGTTGATGATGTGCTCGATATTTTAGAAGAGGAAACGACTGAAGATATCTATGCGCTCGGGGGCGTTCAGTCTGGCGGGGAGAATTATTTTCAGAGCAATTTGTTAGATGTCGCTCGCAAACGGGTGGTGTGGCTGTCGGTGCTGCTGGTGACCAATACCGTCACCGCAGCCGTGATTTCTAGCCAGGAAGAGGTGCTGACGAAATTTGTGGTGCTCGCGGCGTTTATTCCCTTGCTGATTGGCAGCGGCGGAAACGTGGGGGCGCAGTCTTCGACGGTGGTGATTCGGGGATTAAATACGGATGAGCTGAGAATAAAAGACGCTTTTAGGGTGATTAAACGGGAGGCGATCGCAGGCGCATTTCTGGGTCTGATGCTGGGAATCGTGGTGACGGTGTGGGCCTACTTTTTGCAAGGCGGCGACATTAGCGGGCTACCCATCGCCATTACAGTCGGTGTCTCGCTAGTCGCTATCTCGATTTTGGCCTCTAGCGCTGGCGCAGGATTGCCCTTTTTGTTTCACTCCTTCGGCCTCGATCCCGCGCTGATGTCGGCTCCCTTTATTACAACGATTGTAGACGTACTAGGAGTGCTAATTTATCTCAATTTAGCCAAGAAAGTTCTAGGCATTTAGCGCTTCGCGGCAGAATTGACAGTAGGGATCACTTACGTAGTTTGCACGACTCGTTGTAATCGAAGAAGTTGATACAATAGTGATGGGTCATAGGTAAAATCTACGCTATTGGCGTAAGCGAGCCGTGCTGCGAAATGCTGCAAAAATTCAAACAAAACATCAAGAATGACCTGATTGCGGGGCTGGTGGTAATTATTCCACTGGCGACGACAATCTGGCTGTCGATTAACGTAGCTACCTGGATGGTGCGATTTTTGACGCGCTTTCCCAAGCAGCTCAATCCCTTTACGGGGATCAATCCGGTCGGGGGCTATTTGATTAATCTGGGTATTGGTCTGGCCGTACCGCTGGTAGCGATATTGTTAATTGGCCTGATGGCTAGAAATATTGCCGGACGCTGGCTGCTGGATTGGAGCGAGCGCCTAGTTCAGTCGATTCCGCTGGCTGGCTCGGTGTATAAAACCCTTCAGCAGCTTTTGCAGACGGTGTTTCAAGATTCTAAAACGCGCTTTCGGCGGGCGGTGCTGATTGAGTATCCTCGACGGGGGCTGTGGGCGATCGCCTTCGTCACTGGGGTCGCCGTCACCGACTCACCCAACAAAATGCTTAGCGTGTTCATTCCTACCACGCCCAACCCCACTAGCGGCTGGTATTCCATCGTCTCGGAAGACGACATTCTGAACCTGTCCATTTCGATTGAGGATGCGTTTAAGGTGCTGCTTTCGGGCGGGATTGTAGGGCCGAATTTAGCCTCAGAAGTACCCGCGCATATTGCTGAAAGCAGAGCCAAGAGTGCGACATTTAGCGCAGAAGCACCCTCTGAGCTGCCTTCTTGATTTGCCAGTGAGGTCTCCCCCAGATGTTTTGGCGGATGTTCTGGAGCTTTGACAAGCTGATAAAATAGCGAATTCCCATTGCAATGGTTACCTTATGAAGGCGCGCTCTACTGCTCGCGAATTGGCTCTTTTGGGCATTAGCCAGCTCTCCGATAGTCCGGCTAAAGCGAGTACGGCTTCGGTGCTGCGCGGCGATGGGTCTATTTCGACCAATCAAATTGATGCGCTGCTAATGAAGGCGCTAAAGACATTGGCCGCCGATGCAGCGGAGGCGTTGGAGGGGGCCGAAGGCAACTTGCAGCGGAGCGAGCGGCTGATGCTGGAGAGTGAGACGCGGACGGTGGATGATGCCGAGGTGCGATCGCGCATTCAACCGGCGATCGCCCTAGTAGAATCAGCCATCAACCAAGTTGGCAGCATTCTTGAACTGATGCTATTTGCCAATCAGGGCAATGTGCGAGGACTCGCAGCGGTGCAAAAGGCCCTTTTAGCAGCAGCTACACGACTAGAAGCAGGCGACCGGCTATTACAAAACTTCGATCAAAAAGCGGCCAGCATCCAAGATGCGAGAACCGAGATTGAAGGGGCGATTGAAACCGTGCTCTCTGCCATTGGTGACCTAAATCAAACGCTAGAGCCAGCCGAATTTGCCAGCTTTATCGACCAAGCAGATATCCGCGCCTACGCCTGCGATTTGCTCTACAACTGGATTGTGCACCGCATCACCATTGACGAACAGCTCGACGAAGCGATGGAGAAATGGAATATTCGTCGCTTAGCCCGCGTAGACCGCGACGTTTTACGGCTGGCGATGATCGAGATTATCTACATGGACGTGCCCAAAAGAGTCGCGATTGACGAAGCGATAGAACTGGCCAAGCGCTATAGCGATGAGGAAGGCTATCGCTTTATCAATGGGGTGCTGCGGCGGGCGACTGATAAGCTAGAAGCAGGTTAGACGTTAGGCTAGAAGCCGGTTAGCGATCGCGTCTAATAGCGGCTGCGTTAGGCTAAGCGTAGCGGCCCGAAAATGCGGGTTTGTCGATATCTTTGCGGTGTCTTTAAGTAGTTCTTTTCAAGTAGTGAGTTTCAGGTCATGGCAGCTTTTAACTGGTTTCAACGCAGCTACGAAAAGCCAAAAGAACCGGAGAAGGATGAAGCTGCTGAAGAAAAAGTAGAAGAAGCTGCGCCGACGACGCAAGAAGATTATCTTAAGTGGGCGAAGGCGGCTTATCAGAATATTCAGGAGCGAAAAGTTAGTCCTGACAGCGAATCCAGTTCGTCAAAGCCAGAAGCCGCCGCTGAACCTTCGGTAGCTGAACCAGTCGGCGAGGAGGTTCGCGAAGAAGGTGAGCCTGAAGCACCTATCTCCGAGCCTATCTCTGAGGTGCCGATTGCGGACGCACCCGTGCCGGTAGAAACGACGCCAGAACCGGCTGAGCCTGAGGAATCAGAGACCTCAGAAGCGACTACTGAATCAGACGGTAAAGGGGCCAATGACGAGGCCAATGATGAGGTCAGCGAAGAAGGCGAGCCTGAAGCACCTGTTTCAGAACCTATCGCCGAGGTGCCGATTGCGGACGCACCTGTGCCGATAGAAACAACGCCGGAACCAGGGGCGATCGCTACCGACACTACTCAACCTTTCTGGGCAAAAGCTCAGGCCGAACGAGAGGAACGATTAGAGCGCTTAAAAGCAGAGGCGATTTTAGAGCCTGAGCCAGAACCCGAGCCAGCGCCCCCTGAACAGAAGTTTATTCCGCTAGACATTGACCTAGACGAAGCATTTTTATGGTCTGCGGAAGTACTGGCTTCTCAAGGGCGACGCCCGGATCAGATCTCGATTGAAGAGATTACCTGGCTGAACAAGCTGCGGCAAGGGTTAGACAAAACGCGTCGAGGGCTGGTTAATCAGCTTAAGTCGATTGTGGGGCAGGGGCCACTCAACGATGAGGCTGTTGATGAGATTGAGTCGCTGCTGTTGCAGGCTGATGTGGGCGTAGCGGCGACCGATAAGATTATTAATTCCTTGCAAGCGAGATTAAAAGAGGAAGCGTTGCCGCCGGAGCAGGCGATCGCCTATCTAAAATCTCTCCTACGCGATCTGCTAGACGCGCCGCTAGAAGGCGGCCACAATCTCACCTTTACGCCCGAGAAAAATCAGCTCAGTATCTGGCTGATGACCGGCGTTAATGGCGCAGGTAAAACAACCACCATTGGCAAACTCACGCATATTGCAACAAAGTCCGGCTTTAAGTGCTTAATTGGCGCAGCCGATACCTTCCGGGCAGCAGCGGTAGAACAAGTGAAAGTTTGGGGCGAACGGAGCGGCGTAGAAGTCATTGCCAATCCGGGACAAAATACCGATCCGGCTGCCGTTGTCTTCGATGCGATTAGCGCCGCGACTTCTCGGGGCACCGAATTGTTGTTGATTGACACAGCGGGCCGCTTACAAAACAAGAAGAACCTGATGGACGAGCTGTCTAAGGTTCGCAAGATTATTGATAAAAAAGCGCCCGATGCCAAAGTGGAGTCGCTGCTAGTGTTAGATGCGACTTTGGGTCAGAACGGGCTGCGGCAGGCCCAGGTATTTGCGGAGGCCGCTCAGATCAGCGGCGTGGTGCTCACTAAGCTAGACGGTACGGCTAAGGGCGGTGTGGCTTTGGCCGTGGTGCAGGAGTTAGGATTGCCGATTCGCTTTATTGGAGCCGGGGAAGGCATTGAAGACTTGAGACCTTTTTCTAGCTATGAATTTGTAGAAGCTTTATTAAATGGTTAAATCCTGCTGGTTTTACACCGCTGTAGACATCACTTTAAAGTGCTTGTAAGTAAAGCCCACCAAAATAACGTTCCAAAGCACCATACTAATTGCCGTGGCGATCGCCGCCCCATTAATGCCATACGGCGGAATGAGCACTGCGTTTAGTACCACATTTACCACCGCGCTCGCACTTACGCCTAAGGCCGTATCGCGATCATTCCCAGTCATAATCAGCAGTTGCGCGGTCGCCCCCGTAAACGCATTGACGAGCTGCCCGCCCATCAAAATAAATAGCGCCGTTCTACCCGCTAGAACCTCCGGGCCAAACATCAGCAAAAACCAGTGAGAAGATAGCACTAGCCCGACCGCCATTACCGCCGATAGCGCAAAAGTCGCCCGACAGCTCTGCTTAACTATTTTCCTCAGTCGAACAATATCGCCCGCCGCAAACACAGCGACAAAAATGGGTCCCAACGCAGTCGCGAAGGCAACCTGCACAAACGAAATCAGCCCCGCCCCCTGATTGGCCACTTTATAAACGCCCACTGATTCATTGTCTTTTAAAATCCCCAGCATCACAGAATCGGTCTGCCCATTAATTACGTACATACTGCCAATCAGCAGCATCGGCATCGCTGCTTTTAGCCACAAACCACGACTGTACTGAGGCCGCGATTGGTGCAAGTCGGGACTGAGCTTTCGTCGTAGCAGTCGGCTGCCGACGTAAAAGGCGATCGCCGTTGCCACCCAGTCGATCACCATCACCACCGGCACCGGTAGCTCTCCTAATGCTAGCCATCCTAAACCAACAGATAGCCCTAAAGCCTGTAGTGCAAACAGCCCACCCGAACAGACAAAGAGAATCCCCGGACGCACAATCGCCTCCGGTAGCTGACTAGCCACTACGCTTTTGACCGCCTGCAAAGCCCCTACCCGCAGCCGAGAAAGCGCCACTAGAGGTAGCGAAGCTATACCAATCGCAAACGCCAGCAGCGCCTGCGAGTCCTCAGCCAAGCCCAGCAGCCAGCAGCCAGCCACCGCCGAGATCGCCAGCAGCACCGAACTGAGCAAAACCACCTGGTTAGAAAAACCCAGCAGCCCTTTCGCATCCGCCCATCTGCGCCGCACTGAATAAACAGCTAGCTCGCGGTTAATCACGCCCTCCAGCCCCAGCGCCGCCGGAATCAACAGAATGTACACCCAGGCGATAATGTACGAATATTCGCCATAACCGCCCACGCCCGCTAGCCGCACCAGCAGCAGACTGTTGGCATACATCAGCCCTACATTCAAAATCTTCAAGCCAACGGTGCCGCTCATCGCTTTGACTAAAAAGCGTCGCAAAGACTCGCTTTGACCTTCCAAATTCCCTTCCGAGTTCCCTTCGGACGATCCCATTGCTCGATCAAGCCATGCCTTTAGCTTCATCTATTTACCAACCAAAGCAACCATTTAACAACAGCCGCCGCCATCGTAGTACCAAGTGGAGCCAGTGACTGTAATATCTTCAAACTTGTCTAAGTTACGCGCGGTTTTGTCACAAATTGCCAGCGGAATGCCTGGTTGCAGAATGTGTCCGGCGTTATCGTCGAAGTAGTCTGCTTCACCAGCATAGACGGCCATTTTTCCGGTAAAGATGCAGGCTCCATCTGCGGCAATCGGAACTTTGAATGAAACGCAGTCCAAGCTCTCTAGCATAAGGTGCTCGTCGAGCTGGTAGTTTTTGGCGTTGAGCAGGCGGTAAGGGCGACGGGCGCGAATCTCGACCTGACCAAATCCGGCTTCGATAATTTTCTGCGTATAGTCTTCGTAAGTGAGCGCCCCAGATAAGCACATGGCTCGCAGGCGGTCGTCGCTGCGTAGGTGAATAGGAATCTCGCGGGTGGTAATCGGATCGCTCATAACCAAGCGACCTTCGGGCTTGAGTACACGATAGGCTTCGGCTAGCGCTTTGGTTAAGTCTTCAGGTTCGAAGATGTTAAACAAGCAGTTTTGAGCCACTACATCCACTGAGTTGTCGGGCATGGGGATGTTGAAGGCATCGCCTGCTCGCACGCTGACAAAGCTAGGATCGAACCATTCGTTTTGCTCGGCAGCGATCGCGAGATTGCGCTCGGCGGCAGCTCGCATAGAATCGATCGGATCGACCGCGATGATAGCATTCGGACGACGAGAAAAGTAGGCGAACTGGAGTGCTTCGATACCGCCCCCAACGCCAATATAAAGCACGGTTGGATCGCCGGTGAGTTCGGCAGGGTGAACGGTAGTGCCACAGCCGTAGTTCATTGCTTGCATTTGCTCTGGCACCGTGAGTCCGGGCATTTGCAGGGGTGTACTTTGGACGCAGCAAAGGCCAACGTCTGGGGTTTCGGCAACTTCAGTATAAAAGTCGGCAACAGCTTCTAAATAAGTCAATGATTTCCCTGGGATAGGTTAAATTTGTCAGCAAAGCCAACCGCACGATCCGGCCGCACGATCTAGATTGACTGCTGGCGGAGACTGCTTTGCAGTGTAGAGCTTTTATCTGAGTTTCTGCTGAATATCTGACAGAAACTGAGTTGATGACTCTGACAATTTTGACCGTTCTCGCAGACCTCTAGTTATTCGTCCTCTTCCCATTTGCGCATACCCGCTTCTGCAAAGGCACTTTGCAAATCTGCAATCTCGTCGCGATGCCCTTTGATCGTCAGCTTCGACAAAAAGCCCTGGTCGGCTTCGGACTCTACCTTAAAAATTACGGTTTCGGGGCGGCTGGACTTGCGCCAGTAAAACACGCCCGCTAGCGGAGAAATGGCCACCAGACCCAGGAGAAATTTGCCCCAGGTGGGGAATAACGTGGCCATAATCAAGCCAAAACAGGCAAACCCAACTGCCGCCAGCAAAGAGAGAAACACCGCTAGAAAAAGGCTGGGACTCACCATGCCGACTAGCGTCGTCGCCTCGGCGGTTTCGGCTTTGATCGTAGGTTTTAGGCCATTGGCTTCACTGGCTAAGCGAAAAGCTCGGCTCTGAAAATATCGCATCAGCGCTGGCTCTAACGCGTCGGCAGGCTGCTTTGCCCCGAAGCGCATCATTTCTACGCGGTCTTTGGTAGAGGCGCGAATAAAAAACCCTAGCCCGATCACCATAAGACCGGTGAGGATAAGGGTGGAAAGACGAGCCGGATCAGAGAAAAACAAAGCAGTGCCTAAGAAAAGTGCGCGTCTTAGATTTTAGAACGAACTGACGAACTATCCGCTGATCTGTCGAGCTGGTATCTCCGTTGGGATATGACTCGGTAAGGTGCTGGTCGCAACTTTGGGGACAGAGGCTCGCTGCTGACCCACCATATAACGCTGCCACAGGTCGGCTAGCTCGCGAGCCTTCATCTGCCAGTCTGGACGCAGGCGATACATCCGACGCGGACGACCTCGGCCTTCTACCTTTTTCCAGTAGCCCATAATGGCTGCCTGGTTCTCTAAAAACTTCAGGGCGCTGTAGAGCACCGTGTCTGACAGCCGATAGCTGGGGTAGGTTTGCTCAATATCGTGAATAAGTTCTGTGCCGTAGGAGTCATGGCGCACCAGTACGGAAAGCACGTAGCAAACCGCCAGCTCTTTGTTGAGGTAAACCGGCGGTGGGTTTTCGAAAAACTGGTAGATATCCTCAAACTTCATGGGTGCGGCTCCGGTAAGCATGTGCGTACAGTACGTAGCAGCGCCTTTAATACGCAGGGAGAGTGCCTTGTACGCTAGAACTGCTGATTCATTCTAGTCACTAAATAATAGATTCACTTAACTTTTGGACAATTAGTAACTATCCGAAAGGTTTCGTCAGCTTTCATTAGGGACGGTGACCTTATGACGAGCTTTCGTTGTCTAAGGTGACGCAGCGGCTCGGGTACGGAAGAGCACATCGCCGTCTTTTACAGCGGCTAGCTCTAGGTACACCGGCCCCGTTGGATAAATTGGCTGACTGGCAAAGGCTTGAATCTCTATCGACTCGCCGTAGGCATCGACTCTAGTTAAAAAATCGTTGAGCGGTTCTGGCAGTCCGTTAGCGATAATCGGTCTGTAGCGGATGATGCCGCTGCGACGAGCTTCGAACTCTGCGGTGGCCTGGAGGATAATAAATCGCTCGACTAGCCGCTCATTGAGGATGTCTTCTGAGCTGACGCTGACGCTGGCGAGAACGTCACCCGGCTGATAGATAATTTCGTTGGGGACGGCGGCTACGTTGACGAGTATACAAGGCGGGCCGCTTTTGCTCAGCGCCTCGGCAACGCAGGGTTCGCCAATGACGTAGTTGGCCGCTGAGGACACTTTGATGACGTAGCTCTGGCGGTCGGTGATGGAGCGGACGATTTCGGCGACGGCGAGCGGGTCGAATCGCAGCGTGAAGTTGTCTACGGTGTCGGTGCGAGGAAGCACGGTTTGAACGGCGAAGCGATTGGCTTCGGCTAGAGCCTGTTCTACGGCTTGGACGGCGTTTTGCTCGGAGTCGGGCCGCGCGACGGTGTAGGCGAGGGTTTGGTTGCGAGCGATCGCCACATTCCCTAGCCGCAGCCCCTGAAACTCTTCTTCTAGCCGACTAATTTCTTCTGTTAGAAACGCCTGCTGCTTTTGTAGCCCTTTCAGACGAGTCTCACGCTCGGCAATTTCGGTGTTGCGCTGCGCAATTTGCTGATCGCGCTCGGACAAATCTGTGGTTCGCTGCTGCAATTGCTGGTCGCGCTGCGCGATTTGTTGATTGCGCTGGGCAATTTCGGCATTTCGCTGGGTAATTTCCCGATCTCGCTGAGCAATTTGCGATCGCACCTTAGCCTGCTCTTCAATCAGCGCTTCCCGCTCCGAACGCAAATTGCCAATCTCGTCGCGTAAGCTGCCCGCCTGTTCAGACACCTGATCTAGCTGAGACTGCGTATCGAGTAAATTGGTGAGGGTTTCTGCTTCTCGGGCGATCGCCGTTTGCAAAGACTTATTAGTTTCCGATAGCCGCGCTTGTGCCTGCGCCTGAAGCTTGGTCGATTTGGCTAACGTACTTTCAGCCTGTTCTTTTTCGGCCTCGGTAGCCTCCAAGTCGGTTTGCGCTTCAGACAGCGCTAGCTGAATGTCGTCTAGCTGGAAGACGCCTTTACGCAGACTCCCATCGAGTAAAAACAGCAGCGTTAACGTGGCAAAAGAGGCTATCATCCCCGTGACCACGCTGACTAACGTTGCGGTTTGGCGAGGTCGCAGGTTGAATAAACTCAGGCGAGATTTGCCCACCTTCATTCCGATGCGATCGCCCACTGTGGCAATCACACCGCCCAGACAGGCGACCGCAAAAAATAATACAAATCCTGTCATTCACCGCGAGCCGAAACCGTCTACAGAGGCAAATCCTGCGCCCATCTATAGTATTAGGTTACTGTACCTTCCGGTTGCCTATGGTGGCGCAACGGCGATGCTGGTATTGCTAATGAATTTAGCTGGATGTGTTAGCTAAATTGTTGAGAAAGCGTCACCGCATCGTGCACGGTAATCTTTTTCTTATGGATGGAGATCATGTCTTGCTCTCGCAGATCGCCTAGTAGCCGAGTGACCGTGACTCTAGTAGACCCGATGGCTTCGGCGATCGCCTGATGAGACAGCTTCAGATCAATCGTAATGCCCGACTCGCCCGGAACGCCAAAGTCTCGGCACAGAATTAGTAAAAAGCTCACCAGCCGAGACCCCATATCTCGGTGGGCCAGCGTTTCGATCATCATCTCAGTTTGCAAAATGCGAGAAGACAGGCCCCGCAGCATAACGCCCGACAGTTCTGGATTTTCTTTAAGCGCCGCGCCTACCTGATCGGCCTGTAAAGACAGCAGCTCGACTGGCGTAAAGGCCACCGCATGATAAAAGCGGTCGGAGCGATCGCCCGTAATCAGTGAGAGCACCCCAAACACGCTATTTTCTCTCAGTAGGGCGACGGTAATTTCTTCACCCGCCTCGTACACTCGCGATAGCTTAACGGCACCTTTGGCTAAAAAGTAGACGCGCTCTGCGGGGTCGCCCGGAAAGAAGATCGTTTTGTTGCGCTCGTAGGTCTCGACCGTTGGAGGAAAACCGCTGCCCGCCATGGAGCGAAACATATCTGCGGTCTGAGTATTGGAGACGACGACCATGAGAAAATCCGGGGAGTGAAAGTGAAGGCTAGCAGGAGAGCTAGCAAAACATGCTGGAGAACCAATGGATGATTAGCCGCATTATATGGCGAATTGTCAGAGGACGCTCATTTTGCGCACAACACTACTAAAACCTACCGGTTGAGACGCTTTTTGTATTACTTAATACCGAACTGGATTAAATTGCCTGGGAATCTTGCGCTAATAGCATTACAGCTTTGTCCGAGTAAGTCTTTTATGCCAAACATTGAGCATCTAAAACAATCAGATTTGCTACCTCAATAGACGCTTTTGATAGTGCGTATCGGCTTTGTTTTTTGATATCAGGCGTGTATATGTACTATAAAAAAGCAGTTGCCTCTAAAAAGTCACGCTCTATGTTTGGAATTATTAATCTTCCAATCTTTATCTCCGCTAGTATTTTACTCAACCTTGTTCCTGGCCCTGATGCCGTCTACATCATGACGAGAAGTCTTTCACAGGGAAAACGAGCAGGCTTTATCTCCTCTGCGGGTGTTTGTTCAGGTGCCCTGATTCACGCAATCGCTGCGGCTTTAGGACTGTCAGCGATCCTTACAACCTCTGCCTATGCGTTCACAGTCGTCAAGTTGATAGGCGCTGTATATCTCGTATTTTTAGGCGTAAGGACTTTTATTGATAAGTCTAATCCACTCTCTTTTAACGAAGATGACAACGAGAATTCGAGTTTAATAGATGAATGGACACTGTTTAAACAGGGCGTTCTTGTAGACGCTCTAAACCCGCAAGTTGCTATTTTTTTCCTTGCATTCTTACCGCAGTTCATCGATCCGAACTATGGCCAAAAAACTTTGACCTTCCTGATACTAGGAATGATCGTAATTGCGATCGCGCTAGTGTATGAAGCAATTCTAGTGGTACTGTGCGGAGCCATCAGCAATTATCTACGACGCAACAAAACGATTGGACGTTATCTCAACCGTTTTGTTGGCACTGTTTATGCTGCGCTTGGAATAAAGCTAGCTGCGGAGAGACTGTAGAGTCTCTTTTGTATCAGATCTGCTTGCTAGACCACTACGCTTTAGCTACAAACCGATTGAACTGAGTGCCCGTATCGTCGCCCCATTCCCAGTTGGCAACCAGGCCCACCCGCTGAATAGACAGACGCTCGAACTTTGGATAGATATCGGTAATTGCCCTATACAGCACGGGTTCTTCACCTAAATAGACCGTAAAGTTGAGGCCATCGAACGCAATGCGAAATGTTTGCTGCTGGCCCCACTGCACCCGAGTCCCCACGTTTGTCCAAACGGCGTCGTAAATTTCTTCGAACCCATCTATATGAAAGAACGAGGATACGGACGCGCCGCCGTAGCTGTCGTCTAGCCACTGGCTGACCGTAATGTAGTTGTCGGCGTCTTGCCAGAAAATGAGACCGCCTCTGCCCTTCTCGTCCTGATGGCGAGCGGTTCCCGGTGGCAGGATATCGACAGAAACATCTGCAAAGTTAGGGTTTGGCCAATCGACCGTATAGGCAAGACGGCCCGGATTAGGTTGCGCTACGGAGGCATCTACCTTCAGTGCGCCCTCTCCGGTGAGCTGCATTTTCCCGGTTCCCAATGTTCTTTGCCACTGGCCGTTGCCGACTTCAACCAGGCGCTCGGATAGCTCACCGTGCGATCCAGCAAAGCTTTCGGTGACGAGGATTTCGGTGCCTGTGGTTTGCCAGGGATGTCGTAGATTAAACTCGGTGGGAATGGGGATTTCTCGGGGGTGAGCTTCTAGCTGGGCCAAGGCGGGGCCGCTGCTTTGGTCGCTGGTGGTGTCTGGGCCGCCGTTTTTGTAGAGGAGTCCTAGTTGGGCGATCGCCTGCAAACGAGTATCGGTAAACCAGCGGTCGAACAGTAGCAAACCGTTGAGATAGAGACTAAAAGACGAGCCACTGTCTAAAATTTGTACGGTATTGCGCCCTTCGCGTAGCCCATAGCGTTCTTCTACCGCGATTTTCGTCCAGGTGCCCTCAGTTTGCAGCCTGAGCTGACATTGACCGTTCTCGAAAAATAATCCCCAGGTATTGCGCTCGTCTTGAGTTCGCCAAAGCAGGGCGCAGGCAGATAGCGGATCGTCCGCGTTAACGACGGCGTGGATTGCGCCTGCTGGTGCAGGCATTTCCAGGAGAGCTAAGCTATCTTCGGTTCGAGCGACTAAGCCCCGCGCCGTTTTTTCGAGTGTGCCTCTCAAACCGTGCCAGCGTCCGCCCACTTCTGCGGCCTGATCTGCCAAAGAACTTGCCTGATCTGCAACCAGCGTATCTGCCGTCTGAGCCGTTCCGTACCAGTTCGAGAGGGTGGGTAATAGCTGGGTCTGAAAATCATAAACGCGGGTATCTACCCGAAAGCCTACCTGCCCAAGCGCACTCTGATAGAGACCTGCATACAGCGTCTCCGAGGACTCTGCTGGACGCGAATCGGGCGCATCAATGCCGATTAGCCGCATGTTAGGAAAGGCCATTAATCCCTTCGCGTTGACAACAGAGGCCGCATAGTAGGCAGCGCCCTGCTCTCGCAGTAACACCAGGTAGTAAGTTTGCACATTCTGCAATCCTTGAAAGGCCGGGGTCAGCGAGGATTTTTCCGCAGAGTGACGGCTACTATCGCAGCGCGTACACAGCTCGCCGTTATCTGGCCCTAGCGCTCGCACCACGATTGAATGGCCTGCCGCTGTGGGATCGGCAGGCACCGCATTGGGAAACCAGCCCAGGGCCAAGTTTTCCATCAGGTGAGCGTCTTGGCCGTCTTTTTTGAACCGGCCGCGATAGTTGCGCGCCCAGCGGTAAAACTGTCGTACGGTGCCTTGGTGTTGAGAACTGCTCGCCCTACGCCATAGCCGATTGCCGATAGAGTTAGCTTGGCTACCGCGTACCCAGCGCCAGATTCTGCTTTTAAAGCTGTCTTCTCGGCTGTTGCCTTCGGAGGTGTTGTGCCCATTCAGCATAAAAACGGCTAGCGCGAGTCCAGCTTGCCTCTGAAAAGGGCCATAAGCCAGACCTGCTCTGCCCCATCCCGGCGTAATCGGTGGCTGAATGCGCAGTGCGCCGTTGTCGATAGATATCAGCTTTTCAACATCAGTGCCTCGCCGGAAATGGCCGCTGGCGCTTTGGCTGCCAATTACGCGTCCCGGCTTACAGTCGATAGAAAAATCATCGACGATGGTGGCTGGAGCAGTTCCTGAAATGGCGTCTGAGCTAGAGGGACGGGCGGTGGAAGATTTCATAGTTCTGAAAGAAGCAGGCTAAAAAATCGCCTTTAGCGATCTCGCCTAGCGTAGACCACTGAGGGTTATCTTCGAGCTTGCTCATCTGCGAAGCATGTTGGTTGAGGGCGGCTCTTTTTTGGGCGATCGCCGGTTCAATATAAACCGCATGTTGAAAGTCCTTAAACAAAGCCGTACCCAATCCACTTTTAAAGCTGGCCTTAAGCATTCTCAGCGCGTCCCTTTTACCGCTGCCCGCTGGCCCCATCCAAGGCCAATGCTCCCAGTACCAAATGGGGTAGGCGTAGATCTGGGGTCGTACCGGCAGTCTTTTAACCGCGCCAATGACCGCTTCGTAGGTAGCGGCATGGTCGGCAGGCGGCTCTAGATGGTAAGGCACAAAAACCTCGTCCACCGGATTGGCCTGAAGCAGGTCGTAGATCCGGTCGGTCGCGGCGGCTATATGCTGGTCGAGCTGACCGTCGCCAAAGCCCAAAAAGGTGACGTTCGTGGCCTCAATGCCCAACGCTTTGGCCGCAGCCATCGCTTCCTGCTGGCGAATTTCGGCTAGCTTGGCGGTGTCCATCAGGCTCGCATGAGACTGACTGCCGTCCGTCATAAAGACAGTTTTGACGGCTGCGCCTGCGGCAATTTTGCGAATAATCGTGCCGCCGCAGCCTAACGTTTCGTCGTCGGGGTGCGGCGCAAACACGATGGCAGACCCGCTGAGATCGGCGATCGCCCGTTCGGCCATAACCTGATTGAGCTGCTGGCGATAGCGCCGCTGAACCCAACTCATAGTGCGCTACCGGCTACCGTCTGAGCCGACGGCTGAGGAGATCTCGAAGCCTTGAGGGTGCGGCGGCGTCGCCCTGACAGTGCCGGAGGGTCAGAGGGCTTCTCGGTAGATAGCAACTGACGATACTGGCTGGATAAGACCGTTGCGATCGCCTGCCAGGAGAACGTCTCTACGGCGCGCGCTCTACCGGCTTCACCCATTTTTGCTCTGAGCGGTTGATTTAGGAGGAGTTGAGTGATCGCGTCGGCCATCGCTGCCGGACGCTCGGAAGGAACAATCAGGCCAGTTTCGCCATGCCGCACGATCTCGGGCATCCCGCCAACCGCCGTGCCAATGGTCGGAGTGCTCGTGGCCATCGCCTCTACTAAGCTCATGCCAAAGGCTTCGCTAACAGAAGGATTAATGAGAATATCGGCCCGCTGGAAATACTCCTGAAGCTCTAGGTGAGAAATTTGCCCGGTGAAAATGACCCGGTCGGCAATGTCCGACGGAAGCTGGTTTTTAAGATGCTGTAGATAATTTACCGAGTTGAAGACAGCCAGATTTTTAACCAGCGGATCTTCGTTGGCATCAATCACAAATTCGGAGGTAATTTGCTTTTGGGAACCAATGACAAAAAGCTGCGCGGCAGGGAATTTGTCGGCGACTTCGGTAAAAGCAGAAATCAGCGTATGCAGTCCTTTTTCGGGGGAGACTCTGCCTACAAACAACAAGTTGGGCGCGGCTTGAGCGTTCTCTGTAGCCTGAAGCGCCGCTTGCTGGGCGATCGCCTGAGCCTCAGCAAATTGCTGGGTATCGACGCCGTTGTATACCGTTTGGCAACGAGCAGCAACTTCGGGGAACCGCGCTTTTATTTTGTCGGTAATGTAGTCGCTACAGCTCGTAATTAAATCGACCTGGGCCAAGCGGGAGGCCAGCACTGCTCGATCAAACTGAGAAAGCCATTCGCAGTGCATGTGCAGCACGATTTTGACCTGCGGATTGAAGGCTCGGATGACGGGGACGAACTGCGAGAAGTTGTGAATATGAACAATATCGCACTGCTGCTGGCGCAGATCGAGGGCGACGCGCAGCGCATACGGCAGATAGTAAACCTGCGAGCTGAGGTAGCGGAAGGAGGTGAATAGCTTGGAGAACAGTTTGGCGCTGCCGTTGCTCAGCTTGGAGCCGCCGACCGAAACGCGACGATATTCAATATCCTCGTAGGTCTCAACCGCAGCTTGATCTGCGTTGCGTCGAGAGTAAATCACAACCTTACAGTCTTGAGCGAGTCGTTTTGCGGTTTCGTACGTCCAAATGGGAATAGACGCTGCGCTAACCGGAGGCGAAATTGTGTCCCAACCTTGATTGACAAAAGCTACTTTGATGCGATGTACCATTACCTTTACGATCTTACGAATAGATGGTTTTCATAAAGAGCTGTCTGCACATTTGCTGTCAGCGCATAGCTAAAAATATAGATTAACTGACGTATATTTTCGTAAGAACAGACCCTCTTATTCACGCGATCTTTATCTATATAGATAGAATTACCTATCTTGTCTGAAGATCCCCGAATGTTGGTTTGGAGAATGGCGAGGTAGAATCGGGTTGGCTGACGGCATGGCTGAAACCACTGTCATAATTTCCCTGAAACAGGAATCCCTCTCATCTGGAGAAGGAGGGTCAACCTTTCAGACAACGAACTGCCTCTAACATCCCTTTTGCCTTGTTCAGCGTCTCCTGATACTCGCTTTCAGGCACCGAATCAGCGACAAGTCCAGCGCCAGCCTGTACGCTAATCGTCTGGCTGCCATCCTCAGCCGCCTGCACCACCATCGTGCGAATGGTAATGGCGCTGTTGAGCTGCCCTTCAAAATCGTAGTAGCCGTAGACGCCAGCGTAAGGCCCGCGCCGGTCGGGTTCTAATTCTTTGACGATTTGCATGGCGCGAATTTTGGGTGCGCCGCTGACGGTGCCTGCGGGGAAGCTGGCCTTCAGTAAGTCCCAGGCGGTTTTGCCGGGGGCCAAATCTCCAACCACATTGCTGACGATATGCATGACGTGCGAGTAATTTTCTATGACCATCAGCTCGTTTACGACGACAGTGCCGCTGCTGCACACTCGGCCCAAGTCGTTGCGGCCCAAATCCACCAGCATGACGTGTTCGGCCACTTCTTTCGGATCGGCCAGCAAGTCTGCTGCATATTCAGCATCTTCTTTCGGCGTTTTACCACGTGGGCGCGTCCCGGCAATCGGGCGTAGGGTGGCTTCCATCGGTTTGTCTGCGCTGAACCGGGTGGCTTTCACCATCACTTCGGGGCTAGAGCCGATGAGCTGCCAGCCGTTGAAGTTGAAGTAGGCCATGTAGGGCGACGGGTTTACTAGCCGCAGCGACCGGTAAAGGTCGAATGGATTGCCGCTGTAGCGGGTTTGCAGGCGCTGTGAGGCCACTACTTGAAAGATGTCTCCGGCGCGGATGTGGGCTTTAGCTTTTTCGACGCATTCGCAGAAGTCTTCGGGGGTGCGGTTGCTGGTGTATTCCAACGGGGGCGCGGTGCTGGCTTCGGGCGATGTCCATTGCAGCAGCGTGTCTTTTTCGGTGAGGGGAAGGCGCAGCTTGGTAACGAGTTTGGTGACGCGATCGCCAGCCAAATCATAAGCCGCCCGCAAATCTACACCTTCTGCTCTTAGGTCTGCATAGGCGATCGCCCACACCTTCCGCTTCACCTGATCAAAAATCATCAGATTATCTACCTGCATCCATAGACCATCGGGCAAATCGCCCTCTTTCCGGTCATGAGTCGTCACCGTAGGCTCAATCCAGTTGATTAGCTCGTAGCCCCAAAAGCCGAAAAGCCCCCCAATGCCGGGGGGAAGCTGGGGTAGGCGCACGGGCTTTAAAGGAGCAATGCAGTTTTCTAAAATGTCGAAGGGATTGCCCTGTAAGGTGCTTTGGCTGCCGTCTCGTAGGGTTTGGGTGGTGCGATCGCCCACCGCCTCTAGCACCCACAGCGGGTCGCAGCCCAAAAAGCTGTATCTGCCCAGCGTTTCGCCGCCTTCCACCGACTCCAGCAAAAAGCTGTAAGGCTGACCCGCGCAGACCTTATACCAGGCCGATACGGGCGTATCAAAGTCGGCCACCCACTCCTGATAAACCGGCACGAAGTTTCCCTGTTTGGCTAAATTGCAGAAGGTCTCGAAGTCTGGGAATATCATGATGCAGGGGTTGGGAGAAAAGAATAAAAGGCTCAAAACAAAAAAGGCTCAAAACAAAAAAGGACAGTCCGTTAAGACCATCCTTTTTTGTCACAGTCAATCTAAATTAATAGATCAATGTTGATAGGGTTGCTGATGCAAATCCTACACTTCAAACGTTTCTTTGCCGCCAAACTTAATCGTGGCAGGGTTAGGATTTTCGCCGATGCGACGCTCTTTCTTCCCGCTGTAACCACGACCTTCGTTTACCTTCTCAGGGAACACGCCGTCTGCGGGGTGCAAGAAGGTGGTTTCGCCGTTGGGCAGTACGCGGTAGATCTTGTAGTTGGTAATCTTGGGCTTGAACTTGCGTCTAAACTGACTGCCCAGGGCCAAGCACTGCTCTTTGCGAGATAAATACAGGAGGTTTTCGCCTTCGTTCATGATGGCTGCACCGCCTGTGGGCATCTCAAAAACCTGCTCTTTTTCAGCAGTCCAGGTAATCGCGTATCTTTCTTCTACAAACGCCTTGGTCAAAAGGCCGCCCGTGCTGCCTCCAAACTTGGGCATTTTACCAGTCAGTTGTTCGGCCATGAATGAATCTCTCTCAAGCTTAGCTGTTTGGCATCGTAACATTGCCTG
The DNA here is from genome assembly GCA_003242035.1 of Nodosilinea foveolarum. Taxonomy (GTDB): domain Bacteria; phylum Cyanobacteriota; class Cyanobacteriia; order Phormidesmidales; family Phormidesmidaceae; genus Phormidesmis; species Phormidesmis foveolarum. The sequence goes on from QBMC01000002.1 coordinate 66,626, forward strand.
GAGGCCACTTTAACCCACCTGATAAGAAGCGTAATAGTTCTTTAGCTGAGCGCTATGCGTCGCTTTTTACGGTATTTTAAGCGGCTCTACCTTCGCTTTGCGACCTTTGCTTTGGTCTTTGTCTGTTTTGCTTTCGCGGTCTGGCCCGTCGGCAACTGCTTCGCTTTGGCATATCGCCCCGTGTCTTCCGCTGCGGGTAAGGTGAAGTGAATTTGAGTGCCCTTATTTTTGCCTTCAGAGGTCGCCCAAATTTTACCGTTTAGCCCTTCGATAATCTGCTGGCAAATGGCTAGGCCCAAGCCCACGCCACCGACCGACCTCCTTAGCGCGCCTTCTTCCTGATAAAACCGCTCGAATACAGTTTTTAGCCGGTCGGATTCAATGCCGCGCCCTTCGTCCGCGACCATAACTTCAACCGTTTTCGAATCGAGCGATCGCGCACTAATTGTCACCTGTCCATTAGCTTCATTAAACTTACAGGCATTGTCTAGCAGCTTGGAAAGCACTTCGACAATCCACTCGCCGTCGGCTCTGACAAAGGGCAGCGTCTCTGGCAGATCCGTCTCTATGGACATAGCAGGAGCAGCATTGGCCGCGTTTTGCCAGCGCAGACTGCTGAGGGCTAAATCGGCGCATTCTTGCAGCGGCAGCGACTCTAAATTCCATTCCACCCGGCGGCTTTCTAGCCGCGAGAGGGTGAGGAAGTCCTGTACGAGTTTGCGCATCCGCTCGGCGTCGGTGAGGGCGGTGTCGAGCATTACCTGGCGCAGCTCGTCGGGCATATCTGGCTCGCTGAGCAGGCTTTCTAAGCAGACGCGGATGGTGGAGAGGGGAGTGCGCAGTTCGTGGCCGGTAATGGCGATTAGGTTGCTGCGGGTGCGCTCTAGGTCGGCAAGCTGGTTGTTGAGGTCTTCGAGGTTGGCGTAGGCTTCGGCCTGAATTAGGGCGACGCTGAGCTGATTGGCGATCGCCTCACTCAACGCCACTTCATCATCGCTCCAATGATGGTGGCGATCGCCGTCTAAATGCAGCTCTACCATGCCGAGCAAGCGCTGTTTGTGCACGAGCGGCACCAGCAGACAGCTCTGAATTTGCCAGCGCTGCAGTCGGGTCAGCGCTGCACTCAAGTCAATGTCCTGTTCAATTTCGCCGCTAACGTTGTCAATCGCTAGGGTGCTGTAGTTGGCCTTAACCCACTGATAGAGCGGGTTGTGCTTCAGCGGCCAGGGGGTGCCTTCTAGCGAGTTGAAATGAGCCTGACGGTATTCGTGGGCGATGGTGATATCGGCGTCTTGCGGGGTGCAGCGATAGATAATGCAGCGGCCTACATTCAGCACACGGCCTAGTTCTTCGGAGGCGATCGCAAAAATTTCAGCCGGGTTCAGCGACTGGCGAATGGCGGCGGTAATGGAGTTAATCAGGCGCTCTCGCTGTTCTTGCAGGGCGATCGCTCGGTAGGCTTTGAGCTGCTTGTACTGCCCAGCTTGCAAATAGGTAATCAGCCTTTGCGCAAACGGATCAGGGTCTATGGTGAGATCGTTTTTGAGCGTTTTGGGGATGAAGCGATCGCGAGCAATGCCAATTTTGCTAGCCAGATCGGGCCGATAAGCTTCTATTCTGGCCAGTAGCAAAGAGGCCGCTCGCAAACTCACCTGCTTATTCAACGTCCAAATGCCTTCAAACCGTCGAGTTTGGTCTAAATGTAGGGCGTTGCCCTGCTGTGAAGACGGGGTTATTTCCTGCCTTGGATGCTCACGACAAATTAATGCCGCTGTATAGCGATCGCCAATCACCACCAAATGCCATTCCTGGGTTAGGGCATCGTCGCTATCAAAATGAATCTTTTCGTAGTGGTCTTCAGTCTCACTAAACTGCGTATCCTTTGCCGAAAGCACATATACCTGATCGCTCAGATCGCTAATGCGCGTATAGCGATGCGCCTCTTGCCGGTAAAACCGCTCCTGCTGAAAACTAGCGATAATCAGCGGCGACTGCTCCGAGCCTGCTAGCACCTGATCTTCCATCGCATGAGAAAGGGCCGTTAGCGACGTTTTGAAATACATTTGAGCGCGCAAAGACGGCAGCGCCTCAAACATTTCTTCCACGATGGAAGCTGAATTACCCATTACGAATACGGTGTTTTGAAAGGCAAACGCGGGTGCGGTTAGGGAGCAATAGGCAGGTCTGTTCGGGGCGATGCTCGCAAGTAGACCGCTCTTATAAGGTGTTAGCTAATGTATTAATAAGTACCGTTAGAATAGCAGTCGGCTTGGGGCGATCGCGCCATAAGTTAATCAAAGTCAATGGTTGACGAAAGCTACCAAAAAAGTGGTTTGGAAACCTCATGCTGCAAAAAACGATGCCCAACGATCTATCAGATCGTCGGGCACTGCTTGAGACAGGTTGTTCGAAGCCGTGTTGTCTAGCTAGCCGCTCAGCGACTAGAACCGACTAGATAATGCCACCCATATCGCTAGTGTCCTTCAGGAATCCACTGTAAGCTTCCATGCCGTGCTCGCCAATATCCAAGCCTTTTAGCTCTTCTTCCGCAGACACGCGCAGGCCAATCGTGGAGTTAAGGATTACCCACAGTAGCGAAGTCACCGCTACGGTAAATAGGCCAATCACCACAATACCGATAATTTGAGCAATTAACTGAGTGATGCCAAAGCCATAGAACAAACCCGACTCTGTGTCGAACAAACCGACGGCCAGTGTTCCCCAAATGCCGCACACCAAATGAACAGACGTTGCGCCTACAGGATCATCAATCTTCGCACTGTCGAAGAAGCCCACCGAAAAGACAACAATGATGCCAGCAATCCCGCCGACCGTCACCGCTCCCCAGTAGCCAATGCCGCCACAGCCAGCGGTAATACCCACGAGTCCAGCGAGGATGCCGTTGATGACCATCGAAAGGTCAGGCTTACCGCTGAGCGCCCAGGCGGTAAAGGTCGCTGTAACGCCACCCGCCGCTGCTGCTAGGTTAGTCACCAGGGCAATTTGAGGCACTGCCAGGTCAGCCGCTAGCTGAGAACCGGGGTTAAAGCCAAACCAGCCAATCCAAAGAATCAGACAACCGAGCGTTGCAATGCTCATGTTGTGGCCAGGAATGGCATTGATAGCGCCGTTGTTGTACTTACCCAGGCGAGGGCCGAGGAAAATAGCGCCCATGAGCGCCGCCCAGCCACCGACCGAGTGAACCACGGTAGAGCCTGCAAAATCGCTAAAGGCAACGTCTTCACCCAAAAAGCTCATGTTGGATAGCCAGCCGCCGCCCCAAACCCAGTGAGCCGTGATGGGATAGCAAATAGCCGTGAGCAAAATGCTGAAGATGATGAAGCTAGAGAACTTAATGCGCTCGGCCACCGCACCCGATACGATCGTTGCGGCTGTACCGGCAAACGCCGCCTGAAATAGGAAGAACACCGGCGTTGTAAGCGTTAAACCGGGGTAAAACTCTTCAGTGCCAGCTAGGAAAAAGCCTGTAAACCCAATGATAGGATTGGCATTGTCAGGATCGACATTACCAAAGGCCAGCGCATAGCCCATTGCCCAGAAGGACAGCGTAGCTAAGGCAAACACAATCAGGTTCTTGGTCAAAATGTTGACGGCATTTTTTTGACGGCAAAAGCCCGTCTCCAACATGCCAAAACCCGCGTTCATGAAAATAACCAGAATTGCGGCAATCACAATCCAGATATTGTCCAAAATTATTTGGACGTCTTCAGCCGCGACCGGCTCGTCTTGAGCGTGAGCCGAGAAGCTCCAGACGCCCAAAATAACCATAGCCATTGGAATGCAGGTGAGCCAGCTCCAGCCTTTAGGCCGACCAAACGCCAGCCGAACCGCCCGCTGAGCCATTTCGGTAAAGGGAGGGACATTTGCATCCCAAGGCGACGGCGCGCGCCTAGAGTGCTTTCTTTTTAGGGTGTAATTAGACATGATGAGTCGAGCGTTCCTAACGCGATTTCGACAGTAATCCACGGCCTTGCTGGGTGGGCTTTCAACCGCTACCCGTCATGCACCTGTCAAACTGATGGGTCTTATTCCACCAAGTCTGAGTCAGTCGTTCTGTATCACTTGCTACCTTTGGTCGCGGAGTAGCTACCTCAGATCTCAATTTGCGGGGCGCTTTTGACAAAAATTTACGAAGTTTTTACGTTTACGCGATGTCTGATGGCGCATTTTGCTGTTTCAAAACGACGGTTTTTCTTGGTTTGAGCGGGAAAAACAGCCTGATTCCCTCAATAGTCGCGAACGGTAGCTTGAATTGCGGTGAGATAGCAGAGACAGTGCTGACTCCGCCATCTCACTAAATCTTTACACAGAGTTTTCGAGCCGAATGATGAAAATCATCCTCAGCTCAGTTGCCGTTTGGTCAATTCTCGTTGATTCATTTGTCGTTTGGCTACTTTCTATCTAGCTATTGATCATATGTTTGAGGTACTGCCGCGCCCCTACCGCCGAAAGCTGGTTTTGCTTGTCGTTTACCTGAGTTCTAATTTGCTGTCGGTAGGTAAGTACTTTTTCTAGTAGGTCTGGAGAGTGGGCGGCTAGCATCTGCACGGCTAGGAGTCCGGCGTTTTTGGCATTGCCAATGGCTACGGTGGCCACCGGGATGCCGCGCGGCATTTGCACAATGGAATAGAGCGAATCTACCCCAGAAAGCGCCTGGGTCTTAACGGGTACGCCAATCACCGGTAGCGGCGAGAGCGCGGCCACCATCCCCGGCAAGTGCGCCGCCCCGCCAGCGCCCGCGATGATGATTTTTAGCCCTCTGGTATGGGCTGTTTCGGCGTAGGTGACCATTCTGTGTGGCGTGCGGTGGGCCGAGACGATGGCCACTTCGTGCGCAATGCCAAACTCTTCGCAAATGGCGATCGCGCCCATCATGGTCGGGAGGTCGGAGTCGCTGCCCATAATAATGCCGACCTCGACCGATTTTTGCGTCTGTGGAATGGTCATGTGATGAGTGATGAGTGATGAGTGAGCGGCCTTTAGTCAGTTTACAGTGATCGGGTGGTCTTCTTTTTTTTACGATGTGTGACGATCGCTTTGTGGTTATTAATGCTCGCTTGCCTTTTCGGTTGGGTTGCTATCAGTTGGCGATCGCCGATAACCTTATTCAATCAATTGAGCCAATGGGAGGGACGGCTCCTGATGCTGGGCTAGTGGTAGATGTTGAAAACGATTGGCTGTCTTTGGGTGCGGTCGATTTGCAAATTAACGGCGCGTTGGGGCTGGCGTTTCCCGACTTGCGCTTAGAAAATTTGGACAGGCTACAGGCGGTTTGTGATTTGCTATGGCGGCAGGGGGTGGCGAGCTTTTGCCCTACGTTGGTGACGACATCGCTGGAGAATTTTCAAGGGAGTTTGCGGGCGATCGCCACTTTCCAATCTCAGCAACAGGTAGCCGAACAGACGGCAAAAGTACTAGGCGTTCACCTCGAAGGCCCGTTTTTGAATAGAGAGAAGCGAGGCGCACATCCTGCTGAGTTTTTGCAGCCGCTGACCCTGGAAAACATCAAAACCGTCATCGGAGACTTGGCTGAAGCGGTGAGCATCGTGACGCTTGCGCCTGAGATGGCTAGGGATGCGGCGGCGATAGACTGGCTGATTGCGCGGGGCATTACCGTCAGTTTGGGGCATTCCCTAGCGACTGCCGAACAAGCCAAACGCACTTTCGACCAGGGAGCTACGATGGTGACCCATGCTTTCAATGCTATGCCAGGGCTGCATCACAGAGAGCCAGGATTGCTCGGTGCGGCTTTGAACGATGCGCGGGTGTTCTGCGGTTTTATTGCCGACGGTCAGCACATTAGTTCCCCCATGCTGGACTTACTTCTGCGGGCTGGGCGCGGCGGCTTAGAACGCGATAATCTACTGGGGAATTTATTTCTCGTCAGCGATGCGCTCTCTCCGCTGGGTTTGCCCGATGGCACCTATCCCTGGGATTCGCGAGAGATTGAGGTTGTCGAGGGTACGGCGCGATTAGCGGACGGTACGCTGTCGGGTACGACGCTGCCTTTAATAAAGGGGGCTGAGAATTTGGTGGAGTGGGGATTGTGTTCTGTTGAGGAGGCGATCGCGCTGGTGACCCAGGCGCCGCGTCGCGCTTTGGGTTTAGGGGTGATCGCGCCAGGGAGTCTGGCCCATCTGCTGCGTTGGCACTGGGTTGAAAATATGCGATCGCTTACCTGGCAACGCCTGAAACTAGACAAATCTTCTCTAAAATAAACAACATAAGGCCCTTTCCACTGGCGCGACTAGGCAGCCGACCAGTCAGCTCAATTCGCAGCGTAGCGGGCGCCCGCAGCCACAGATCCGCCCGTGGCAAAAATACTGATGCATGGAGACCGCACCCAGATCGGGGCGAATGTTATTAATGTGAATGAAGTAATCGGCTACTAGAACAACTTTGTCTGGATTCCAAAGTTGGGCGTCGGCGCTAAAGGATAGACTCGGGCATCGGTTACGCTTTTGCCTCCACTGCCCGCTCACCAGCCGCATCCTCGCAGGCCGCAATACTTACCCAGCTTGTAGAGCCATCTTGCCAATGCTCCTTTTTCCAAATCGGCGCGTTGTGCTTTAGCGTATCAATTGCATACTGACAGGCGGCAAACGCCTCACCCCGATGCGGACTCCCCACGGCCACCAGTACGCTAATTTCGCCAACGACCAGCTTGCCCGTACGGTGATGGACAATCACATGCGTAATATCTGGCCACTGCTGGCGAATCTGCGCTGCAATCTGACGAAAGACCTGAATGGCCATCGGTTCGTACGCCTGATATTCCAGCGCGACGACGGGCTGGCCGTCGGTTTGGTTGCGCACCATGCCGCTAAAGACCACAACCGCACCGTTGGCTCCATCGTTGGCTAGCTGGTAGGCACGGGTTAGATCGAGGGGGGAAAAGGCGATCGCAAAATCATCGTTAGCGTGAGTCGTCGCTTGCGTCTGCGAATCGAAAAGCAGGGCAGTGGTCATGGGGCAAAGAGAGAAAGACGAGTTCGAATGTTCAGCAACCGTACAAAAGTCGGATGCAATAGCAGTATAGAGAATTAGCTGCGTTGGCACATCCTCTCGCCTAAAAAATTGCGCGTCCTCCGGTGTTCGTCAATCATAGGCAGAACCAAAACTTAGCTATTTTTTGCCCGCTTTTGAGGAGCCGAATAAGGCAGTAGAAAGGGCAACTGCGCTAGAGACCAGTGGATTTTGGCGTATCCAGTCTGACAAACTTGGCACAGTGAGGTTGCCAAAGTCTCCATCAACTTGTTCGTAACCTGACATCGGTTCAAACAGATTGTCAGGGGCGTACTGATCTTTGGGGTCTTGGGTTTTTTGGCCGCGAAAGCCAATCGTGACTAAGACGCGATCTAGCAGTTCGGGAGAGAGCCGCTGAGCAAAGTCGAGCAGTCTGCCCACATCGCCCACAATGTAGTCACGGGTAGGGTGTTCGGCTACATGTAAAATGGCGTCGGTGACGAGCCTGGGATCGTAGTAGGGGGGAATACCGGTAGGCTTGACGCCTAGCTTGGTACGCGCGTGGTTGTAGAAAGGCGTATTGATCACCGCGGGCTTGATGCTAGCTAAGTTGATATTATCTCCAGCCTTTTCTAATTCGACCCGGAGCGATTCGATAAAGCCTTCTAAGCCGTGTTTTGCAGTTGAATAGGCACTTTGCAAAGGCAGCGCTCGGCGGCCTTCCATAGAGGAAATTGAGATAAATGAGCCGCCTCCGGTTCGCTGAAGATAGGGGATGGCCACTTTTGCGCCATAGACCTGACCCATCAGCGTGACATCAATGACCCGACGAAATTCTTCTATGCTGACCTCGTCGAAAGGTGCAACCATGCCTACGGCGGCATTATGTACCCAGGTATCAATGCGGCCAAAGGCATCGTCTGCGGCTTGGGCGATCGCACACACCTGTCCATAGTCAGCAACATCCGCCGGAATAGAAATCGCCTCACCGCCACTGCGCGTAATCTCTTCAACTAACGAATTAAGTCCGGCCCGATTGCGAGCGGCAACCGCAACCTTTGCACCTCGCGCAGCAAAGGCGAGTGCGGTATCTCGACCAATGCCACTAGAGGCTCCAACAATAACAACGACCTGTTGGTTAATCGGTTTAAGCTGCACCAAAATATAGTCTCCTATGTTGTTTAATTGAGTTTGTTGCTTAAGTCGTCTCGCCAGGGCCAACAATGCCGACCTTGTGCCGGAACGTCAGCTCTCCGCCGTACCAACCGCTAGCCATCAGCAGCGTGGCTGCTATCAGCGATAGAGCAAAACCAAATGGAAGAATAATCGAATCGCCGCCGATCAGCCGGAGTCCAAAGTTCACTGCGCTGAGGCCCAACATTGCTACGTTCAGCCACATATGCGCCCAGCCCGCTTTACGGTTTCGCACTCTAGGAATTCGAATAAAGTCGAGCATACCGATAGCGGCAGCGGCAACGCCCGAAAGCAAGCCAGCTCCTAGCAGCCAGGTAGATGCTTGAGACCAAAATTCGCCTTTGGTAAGCCAGTAGCCCAGGTCAGTACCTGCGACTGTGCTAAGGAAGGCAACTGGGAAGATGACGATAACCGGATGAATGGGGTGCCCCAAGATAGCCACTGAGCTAGTGATGCCAGTGCCCTTATATTCGGTGTCTCGGCTATCTATTAAAAGTGGAATACTGGGGTAGGGACTGCTCTCAGGCTGCGAGTAGGACTGGTTTTGAGAACTTGTCATCGTGCCGATGGCTCCTTTAGCGATGTGGTGACTGTGCAGACTAGCGAAGTCGTTATAGTAATTTTTTCATCAGGGCGGTTGCTCTACCCGTAGTATTGCGCAGTCGCATCATTAGAAAGAGTCTTGATGATATGCCGAGCGATCGCTAATAAGTCGTCTGATTCATTCTGAAGATGATCTGTGATTAGCTTGATTGAGTACGGCTAGCACCTCGTCACACCAAGTTAGCCAAGAAGTCTCGTAGGCGACGCCGCGCTTGAGCGTGAGGTACATAAATTGCAGCTCAGCGGCGTCTTCTTTCAGCTCACTCTGCCAATCGCCGTTCAGGTAGTTCGTTTCTTCTGTCTGGTAAAACGTTAGCTGCGCTAAGTGAAGTGCTTTACGGTGCTGAATTTCTTGAACCAACAGATAATGAGGCATTTTGTGTCCGATCAATACCTTCACTAATAGGTCTTCGCGGATTGCGGTCGGTTCTGTGGGTTCGGCGTACCAACGAGTGAGTTCCGCCCAACCCAGCTCAGTAATTTGATACAGCTTTTTGTCTGGTTTACCGACTTGAGGCAGCGTTTCAAAGTTAACCTGACCCTGCGCCGTTAGCTTACCTAGTTCCCGATATACCTGCTGCTGAGTCGCTTTCCAATAGCAGCTAAGCCCTTCTTCAAAGTGCTTGGTGATATCGTTCCGCTACCAGGAGGCTTGGCGAGTAAAGCTAATATGGTGTGCGCTAGAGCCATAGCGGTTGTAGAAGATCAGGGCAAACGCATACTCAATCGAGTAGCACTTGAATGAGGAAATTGTTGTTCCA